>SXPV01000053.1 GCA_005793215.1 Actinomycetota bacterium | reverse complement strand
TTTCGCCACCCGCACTTTTTGCCACGCACGGGGGGCCGTGCGCGACGGATGCGCAAATGGGGTGGCGATGTTGGGGCGAGATGCATCAGTTTCGGCCTCGCGCAAAACGTTCTTGACGATGCGGTCTTCGCCGCTGTGGTATGACAGGACCGCAATTCGACCCCGAGGAACGATCATGGCCATTACTGCGCGGAGCGCGGAGGGAAGAATGTCCAGCTCGGCATTCACCTCGATACGAATCGCCTGGAACGTTCGCTTCGCGGGATGCCCACCCGTGCGACGAGTTGCTGCCGGAATGGCGGCGGTTACCACCGCTGCCAATTGTGCCGTGGTGGCGATTGGACGAGCCGCAACGATGGCAGCGGCGATTCGCTTGGCAAAACGCTCGTCGGCATTTCGTCGGAGGATCTCGGCGATGGTGTCGGCGTCGTATTCGTTCACCACGTGCCAAGCCGAGATGCCCTCGCTGCGATCCATGCGCATGTCGAGCGGCGCATCGTGTCGGTAGGAAAAACCTCGCTCGGCAATGTCCAGTTGTGGTGACGACACACCGAGGTCGAACAGGGCCCCCGACAACCGTGAGATACCAAGGTTCGCCAGGGCGTCAGTCGCACGATCAAAACGGGCGTGCACCGCGGTGAAGCGGGCCGCATCGGCTGCACCGAGTGCAACTCTCGCGTTGTGCGCGTGCTGGATGGCCGTCATGTCTCGATCGATTCCCACCACCCGCAGACCGGAATGTCGCCGGAGAATCGCCGTTGCATGTCCGGCCATCCCGAGCGTTGCATCGAGCAACACCCCATCGGGAATTGGCGCAAACAGTTCGACGATCTCAGCGATCATCACTGGTTCGTGGATCTCGCTCATCAGCAGTCCCCCGGCCAACATTTGCCTCCGGGATTTCTCCCCGGATGGCGAAGACGGAAGCGGGCGGAGTTGGGGCTGTCCATCTTTGCTGACCGGGAGACTGCTGATGAGCGAAACCTCAACGTGACCAGTGGTCGCGTCGAAGTGTGCCTCGGTTCTCCTTTCCGTGTTCGTTGTTGAACTTCATGAAGCACCACCCGCCATTTGCGCGGCACCCGCCTCGCTGACGCGCTGGTGACGCGTGGGGTCCCAAATTTCACAGCGGTCGAACGACCCGCTGATCACCACACGCGAGTCGAGCGTGAGACCGGCATAGGCACGAAGTTTTTCGTCGATGTTGATACGACCTTGCGCATCGACGACGACTTCCACGGCGCTCGCGGCAAGGGCACGCTGCTGCGTACGATCCATCTCGCCACGACGAACTTTTTCAATGATGTCCCTGGCGACCTCTTCGAATGCTTCGGCAGTGAGAATGTCGACGCACTTGTCGGCACCCATCTGCAGATAACACCGTGGTTCCAGGCGTGGACGGAATGCGGCGGGCAGCGCAACACGACCTTTGATGTCGAGTTGTCGTTCGTGTACTCCAACGAACATCGTGCGCTGACTCCCTTCCCATCCGAGTGCTCGGATCCCGTGGCGGGTATCCCCACCGCCCCGAACCCTATCCCCCACTTTCCCCCACTGTCAACCACCATCCCCCACCATTCCCACAGAGTCCCCACGGGGACCACCCGCCGCCGGCAGTGCGGCCGGTCGCCGCCAGCCTGTCGACCCCACCATCGGTATCGTCACGGGGTGCAGATGCACCCCCATTCCTTGCTGCCGCGTCACTCCGACGCGGTGGCCGGTGCGTCACTCGAGCGTGAAACGTTGCGTCGGGTGTGGCAGTTTGCCCAGCCCTATCGGACCACCATCGGCATTTTTCTCGGCGCGATCTTGGTGTCGGCGCTGGTGGCCATCGTTCCACCGTTCGTGTTTCGGGCAATCCTTGACAGCGCGATTCCCGACGGGGACCGAGCTTTGGTGTGGTGGCTGGCGCTCGTCGCCGTGATCGCCGCCCTCGCTGAAGCAGCACTCGCCATCGTGCAGCGCTGGGGTTCCGCACGCGTGGGGGAAGGTTTGATCTACGACCTTCGCGTTGCACTGTTCAACAAGGTGCAGCGCATGCCAATCGCGTTCTTCACACGAACTCAAACCGGCTCGCTCATTAGTCGCCTCAACAACGACGTCATTGGTGCCCAAAGCGCGGTGACGTCCACGCTCGGCACGGCAGTCAGCAACGTCGTGATCCTTCTCACCACGGTGACAGCAATGATCGCCTTGGAGTGGAGGCTCACATTGCTCTCGCTCGTGGTGCTACCAGCATTCATCATTCCGGCACGGCGCGTTGGCAAGCGCCTGCAAACGATCGCCGCGAAACAGATGGATCTCAATGCCCAGATGAACACCCAGATGCAGGAGCGGTTCAATGTTTCGGGTGCGCTGCTCGTGAAACTTTTTGGTCGTCATCGCGACGAGGTGGAGGCGTTTTCCGGTCGTGCTGCCGGCGTGCGCGACTCGGGAGTATTGGCGGCGATGTATGGTCGCGTGTTCTTCGTTGCTCTCGGTCTCGTGGGAGCGCTCGGCGCGGTCGCTGTCTATGGAATCGGCGCCCAATTGGTGGTTTCCGGTGACATCACGGCTGGCACGCTGGTGGCGCTGGCGGCCCTCGTCAGTCGCGTGTACATGCCACTCACGGCGTTGAGCAACGCACGAGTGGAACTCCTTACTTCATTCGTGAGCTTCGACCGCGTGTTCGAGGTGCTCGATGCACCTACGTCGATCGTCGACCGAGCAGGTGCATACGACCTCGTTCAACCCCGCGGACGAATCGACATCGATCACGTCACGTTCCGATATCCACCTGCCGCGGAGGTGTCCATTGCCTCCCTCGAAGCGCCCGGGGCACCGACTGGTGATCCCGACCACGATGTATTGAGCGACATCACACTCACCATCGAGTCGGGCGAAACCGTCGCCATCGTCGGCCCTTCAGGCTCGGGAAAGTCCACACTGGCAGCACTGATCCCTCGTCTGTACGACGTCACGAGTGGGTCCATCCGATTGGACGGCAACGACCTGCGCGACCTCACCATCGACTCGATTCATGCGGCCATTGGTGTGGTGTCCCAGGATCCCCATCTGTTTCACGAAAGCATCGAATCCAACTTGCGATATGCCCGACCTGATGCCACGCACGACGACATCGTGGCTGCTTGCCAGGGTGCTCGAATTCACGACACGATCGCCGCACTCCCCGACGGTTATCGCACGGTGGTGGGCGAACGCGGCTACCGCTTCTCGGGCGGAGAAAAACAGCGGCTGGCGATCGCACGACTGTTGCTGAAGAACCCCGTGGTGATGATTCTCGACGAAGCAACCAGCCACCTCGACAACGAGAGCGAGTCCCTCGTGCAGGCAGCGCTCGACGAGGCGATGCGCGGGCGTACTTCGGTGGTGATTGCACACCGGCTCTCGACCATCACCAACGCAGATCGAATCGTGGTGGTGGAGAACGGACAGATCGTTGAACAAGGCAAACACCACGATCTCATGGCACGAGACGGCGCCTACGCCCGTCAAGTACGCGCCGGTGGCTTGTTCGCGTCAACCTAGCCAAGTGCTGTGGTGAACTGCTTCACGGCAGCACCAGCGATCTCGTCCAATGCGTCACCAACACCAAGCGCCGTGCCAAGACCCGAAGGAACCTTGTCTCGCAGCAACAGCGAGTACATAGTCACGTCTATCGAACGAAACACGGTGCACTGAAAACGTGCCGCATCCTTGGTGCGTCGCTGCGACACCCCCACCACTTTGTTGTTGCCAAGAACCACCTCACCCGGCCCGATCGACGCAAAACACACCACCCGCTCCGGTGCACTCGCGACGAGTTTTTCGCGCCACACGCGCCACTCACCTGCCGCATCAGCGCTGCGCAACACGTCGCACCACACGTCGCCCAACCACCAACTGGCTCGCTCTACGTCATCGCTCCACAGGCGATGGCCTCGTGGAACGGTGACGTCGATCCACACGTGATCATGTGGCTGCAGAATCACCACGCCCCCGCCACTTCGTCGACGCACCACGTCGAAGCCGAGTTCTGCGGCCTTCGATTCATTCACCACATCGAACGATTGCGTGCTCCCGAGCACGAGTGCCGGACCGGTGACCTCGAGGAGCTCCACATGAGCGGATGCAACGATGGGGCGGTCGTGCAACTGCCCGGCAGACCCCTTCACGAGGCCGCGGAGAGGTATTGCTTCCAGGCTTCCGGCACACGCACCACCGACACCGTGATCCAGGCCATGTCACGTGGCGTATGAGGAACCTTCGCCAACATCATTCCTGCTTCCTTCGGAGTGCGATCACGCTTGTGGAGATTGCAGGTGCGGCAGGCAGCCGCCACGTTTTCCCATACGTGCTCGCCACCGCGAGAACGCGGCACCACGTGATCGATGGAATCGGCAGGGCGCCCGCAGTATTGACACTTGTATCCATCACGGGCAAACACCGCGCGACGCGACAAGGCAGTACGACGACGGAACGGTGCTCGAACCACATAGTTGAGTCGGATCACGAGTGGTGAACGCATCACGAGTGATGCGGCATGCACCTCGGTGCCGTCATCCTCGACGATCTCGGCTTTCTCGGCCAGTACCAAACAGATGGCACGTCGGGCAGACACCACGCTGAGCGGCTCGAACGTTGCGTTGAGAACGAGCGCGCTTCTCATCCGGCTACGCCCCGGCTCTGCTTCTACTCAACTCGTCCCTACGGCGTGAGCGAAGCTCGCGCTGGTGGGCTCGGCACCACGACAAGTACGTGACCACATCGTTGCCTTCTGGGCGGTGCATGGCATCACCGTACTGCGTTTCCATCCGAAACTGCAGGTAACGCTTGTCGGGCAACGGCAGGAACGGTGCGCGCCGCCACCATCCATTTGGTGCAAGACGAAACACTTGAGCAACCGCGATGGCCCACAGTCTCGGACGACGCACCACTGCGACCAACATCGACTCGGACATCGCGAGATTCAGCCTGGCTTGGGCTCTTTCGGTAGACCAAGCACCATTTCCCCGATGATGTTGCGTTGAATCTGCGATGAACCCGCATAAATCGTGCCCGCACGAGCGTTGAGGAACGTCATCGCCCAACTCATCGACGAGTTGGGTGCTCCAGCGTCGTCGGTTTGGAAGGCCGTGCTGGGCTTTCGACCCACGGGAATCATTGCATCCATACCAAGGATGTCGAGGGCGAGTTCGGTGGACTTTTTGTGGTACTCACTCCAATACAACTTGGAGATGGCACCGTCGGGTCCGGGATGGTGACCGGCCAGGAACTTGGTGAGTGTTCGACGACCGAGATACTTCATGATCTGCACCTTGGCGTAGCACCACGCCAGACGCTGACGAATGCGAGGGTCGTTCACCACTCCGCGCTCCGTGGCCAACGCCACCAACCGGTCGAATTCGGCCTCGTAGCGAATTGGTCCCGTAGCCGCTGCCTCGCCGCGTTCGAAGCCGAGCAACGCCATGGCAACCGCCCATCCGTTGTTCACACCTCCAACCACGTTCTCTTTGGGAACCCGAACATCGGTATAAAACACCTCGTTGAATTCGCTCTCACCGGAAATCATCTTGATGGGGCGAACTTCGATGCCGGGCTGGCGCATGTCCACCAACAGGAACGAGATTCCCTTGTGCTTGGGTGCACTGGGGTCGGTACGCGCCAGCGTGAAGATGTGGGTGGCCAGATGACCAGCCGAGGTCCAAATCTTCTGGCCGTTGAGCACCCACTCGTCGCCATCAAGCTCGGCTTTTAGCCCAAGGTTGGAGAGATCGCTCCCAGCGTTGGGTTCGCTGTACCCCTGGCACCAGATGTCGTCGCCGGCGATGATTCGAGGCAGGTAGTAGCGCTTTTGTTCTTCGGTACCAAAAAGGAGCAGCGTGTTGCCAAGCATCTGGATGCCGAACACGTCGTTCATGGCGCCGGTCGGCACACCTGCACGGGTGAACTCCTCGGCAACGATCACCTGTTCGAGCGCAGAGAGTCCGCCACCGCCGTAAGCGGCGGGCCAACCCGGCGCCAAGTAGCCCGACTGAGCGAGGTGTGCGCGCCATTCGCTGATGAATGTTTCGAGTTCCTTGCCGTCGAGCGCACCGATTCCCTTCCAATTGGCGGGAAGTTTCTCGGCGAGGAAGGCCTGTACTTTCTCGCGGTAGGCCTCTGCTTCAGGTGTGTAGGTCGGACGCATGGCGGCAACGCTAGTTCAGCCCTTGTGACGACGCGCTACCGCTGCGGCCCCGACGAGCGGAGCATTGGCCCCCAGCCCCGTCGGTCGGATCTGCACACCTCGGGCAAATGCAATGGTGGCGTAGCGATCGGCCTCGGCTTGCGCGGCACGGAAGAACGGCTCACCAAAACCAAGTGCCACCGAACCGCCGATAACCGCAAGTCGTAGGTCCAAGAGTGCGGCAACCGATGCGACGGCTCGTCCGACGTACACGCCGGTCTGATGCACGACTGCTGGGCTTGCCTGCGCAGCAGGCTTCCCGGTCATGGCTGCAATGGCCGTGCCTGATGCAACTGCCTCCAAACAACCGCGCGCACCGCATTTGCACATTCGACCGTTGGGAACCACATTGATGTGGCCGATGTGCCCTGCGTTGCCGGTGTTGCCGTCGAGCAATCGGCCATCGGTGATGATGCCACCACCCACTCCCGTGGATACCACCATTCCGATGACATCACGACAGCCCACCGCTGCACCGCACCACGCCTCGCCCAGTACCACCGCTTTCGCGTCGTTGTCGACGTATGTCGCAAGACCGGTCAGCGAGGCGAGCGAGGAACGCAGCGGAAAGTCGCGCCATGTGGGAATGCTGAGCGTCGACACTTTGTCACCGTCGTCCGACATCGGTCCACCTGAACCGACACCGCAGGACACGAGTTCGTAGCCCGAGCCCGACGGCGTTGCGAGCGATGCCACTTGCGATCGAACTCGATCAACGAGCGCCGCAAGCGCGTCCCACACACCATCGCTGGGGGTATCGCAGCGATCCTGCACGAGCACGTGACCATCGTCGGAGACAATTCCGGATGACAACTTGGTGCCGCCGATATCAATGGCGAGGTAGGCCTCTGCCTTCACCGTTACCTCCCCGTGGCGAGATTCACGGCCGCCTCACTGCAAGCCAACGGCAGTTACTGTTCGCGACCCATTTTGTCGCGCAACTGTTTGGCGTTCTCGCGGGTGGTACGCAGCATCGTGCCAAAATCACGCATTCCCACCTTGCCAACTGCGCGCAACTCGCGCTCGATTACCAGCACACACAACAACATGAGTGCAAATCCAGCAAAGCCGGCCGCGAAGTGGAACTGGAGACCCACGAACACCAACGCGAGTGAGGCAACGGCACCGAGTGCCGCCCAGCGAACCTTCTTGACGGCGGGTCGATACAGGGCCGAAGGCGAGACCGCTTGCGCAAAACGTTCGTCGCTCTCGAGCTGTGCCTCGATCTGGCGAAGGATCTGTTGTTCGTTGTCAGAGAGCGGCACAACGAGCACCTTGGTGGAGAGGAGTCGGACGATTCATTGGTAGCGAGCGTAGTAGCGCCAGGTCAAAACGCAAGCGACTCAGCGGTCATGTTGTACGTCACGCCGCGGACCCCATGGCGTGCTCTCCGTGTCGCCGATGACACCCGTACTGATGGCATCGTCACCAAACTTCTCCCGAATTCGGTCGATGGCGTGCGAGGCAACGCGCCAATCAGCGTCGGACTGTTGCGACGGTTCGTCGAACAACGACAACTGCGAGTCTGGCTGACCGAAGTTTCGCAGGCTCACACCCGCCAAACGCACCCCCACCCGCACGTCGACCTCGGTCAGCAACTCATCTACCACTGCGATGACCGCTTGACTGGTGTCGACGGGAATGGCGACGGTCCGAGAACGCGAGATGTTGCTGAAATCGCCGTAGCGAATCTTGAGCGTGATGGTGAACGCGGTCAGGCCATCCTCGCGGCAACGACGTGCCACGTTGTCCGACATTCGCAAAAGATGTTTGCGAAGCTCGTGTAGATCGGTGATATCGTCACCGAACGTCTCCTCGCTCCCGATGGACTTCGCCTCGCGCTCAGGCACCACCGCTCGATCATCAATTGCCCGACTGAGGTCGCCGAGATGCTGGGCCAGACCTTCACCGAGGGCCAGTTCCAGGATGCGCTGATCGATGTTGGCAATATCGCCCACGGTCTTCAAACCGATACCGTGCAACTTTTCCAACGTCACTGGCCCGACGCCCCACAACATCCCCACTTCCAGTGGATGTAAGAACGCGATCTCGCCCCCAGGCACGACCTCGAACACTCCCGGTCCGGGTTCGATACGTTGACGCGAGGCACGAGGTTTGGCGAACTCCGTCGCCAACTTGGCGATGAACTTCGACGTGGCCACGCCGACGCTGCACGCCAATCCAACTTGGGTCCGGACGGCTTCACGGATGAGGTGCGCGATGTGTGAAGCATCACCAAAGATTCGCTGAGCACCGGTGACGTCCAGGAAAGCTTCGTCGAGCGACAGACCCTCCACCAGCGGGGAGAACTGCCGAAACACCTCGAACACCTGCGCGCTGATCTCGCCGTAATAGTCATGATCACCGTCAAGAAAGATCGCGTGTGGACACAAGCGGCTGGCATGCGCCGATGCCATCGCTGATCGAACTCCGAATTGTCGCGCCTCATACGACGCCGCGGCAACGACACCGCGCTTTGCCGACCCGCCCACAACCACGGCTTTGCCCACCAACTCCGGTCGGCGAAGCAGCTCGCACGCAACGAAGAACGCGTTCATGTCAACGTGCAAAATTCGCCGTGGTGATGCGCGTTCGTGCGGCGTAACGGGTGCCCCCGCGCCAGTCGCCGACATGGGGGCAACCTTAGTAATACCGTGTTGGGGCAATGAACGAACGCCCCCTGTCTGCTCTTCCATCGCGCTTGGCTCGAGCGGTGGCGTTCGCTTCGATCGTCGTCGCTGGACTCGCGGGTGGCACCATCGGTTATGCACTCGTCGATGTGCAGTGCACGGACAACTGTGGCGTGGCATCGGGTGTCGGCATGTTGATTGGTTCCGTGTGCTTTGCCGCCGGGATGAGTGTCGTGGCGGTACTTGGTTTGCGCGCGATGGGTGAATGGCGTGAGCGCACGTGACGTCGTCGCTTCGCAGCCTTGCCGAAGAACTTGCTCGACAAGCGGGTACGCACGCACGACGGGGCCGAGCGCAAGGGATGCAGGTGGTCGGCACCAAACTCACCGATACCGACATGGTGACCAAATTCGACCGCGAGGCAGAAGCGATGATCATTTCGGGTCTTCGCGCGGCACGTCCCGACGATTCGATCGTTGGTGAAGAAGGCGGTGG
>SXPV01000052.1 GCA_005793215.1 Actinomycetota bacterium | reverse complement strand
TGCCACAGCGCCACGTTTTGCAGGCCCGCCTGGAGGTTTCCACGCACCACTCGAGCCAATCCAGACAGCGTTTCGGCTGAAATGGGATTGCGCTTGTGGGGCATCGCCGAGCTCCCCTTTTGTCCCGCTGCAAAACCTTCGCGAACCTCCGACACCTCGGTTCGTTGCAGATGGCGAAGTTCCACGGCAATCATCTCGATAGTGGTGGCGATGCTGGCGCACGCCGAAAGAAATTCCGCATGACGGTCGCGACCAATCACTTGGGTGGCAGGTACGGCGCGCAATCCCATGGCACGAGCAACATGGCTCTCCACCCGCGGATCAATGTTCGAGTAGGTGCCAACCGCACCGGACAGCTTGCAGACCGACACCGTGAAGTGTGCCGATTTCATTCGTCGACGATCACGATCAAGTTGCAGCGCCCACAGGGCCACCTTGGCACCGAACGTGGTGGGTTCGGCGTGGATTCCATGAGTGCGACCGATCATCGGAGTTGCTCGGTGCGATGATGCTTCGCGAACCAACACACCAATGAGTTCTCCGAGAGCCGTATCGATGAGTTGGGCCGCATCGCGAAGCATTGCGCACCATGCAGTGTCGACCACATCGCTACTCGTGAGCCCGTGATGCACCCATGCGGCATCGGGTGGGCCGATCTGATCTTGCACCACGTCCACGAATGCCGCAACGTCGTGATTGGTTACCGCCTCACGTTCGCTCACGGCGTGCACGAATGACTCGTCTATCTTCGGTGCACGTGCGCGACACGCTGCAGCAGTAGCGAGGGGAACCACGCCAAGTGCCGCTTGTCCATCCAATGCATGAAGTTCGATCTCCAAATAGCGAGAGAACCTGGCAATATCGCTGAAGATGGCATCCATCTCCGGCAGCGAGTAGCGCTCAATCATGTGGGGTTCTTTCGCAGCACCACATCGTCGCGTTCTGGCCCTACTCCCACCACGCTCACCGGCACGCCGGTGTGCGACTCCACGAGCGACAACAGCTGCTGCACCTGTGCAGGTAGGTCCGCTTCGGAGCGACACGTGCGGAGCGTCTGCTTCCAACCGGGGATGTCGTGATACACGCACTCCACTCGAGCCAGAGTTTCGGCGTCATCAGGAAACGACGTGACGATGCTGTCGTTGAGTCGGTAACCAACGCATACGCGAACGGTGTCGAAATCATCCAGCACGTCCAACTTGGTGAGTGCGATATCCGTGAGCGAATTGACTCGTACGGCATGGCGCAACATCACCAGATCCAACCAACCTGGTCGACGGCGACGCCCAGTGACGGTGCCAAACTCACGGCCAACATCGACGATGCGATCACCCAGTTCGCCGAGCACTTCCGTGGGAAATGGTCCGGACCCAACACGCGTGGTGTAGGCCTTGGCAATACCAATCACACGGCTGATGTGTCGCGGACCGATGCCGCTTCCCGCACACGCTCCACCAGCAGTGGGGTTCGATGATGTCACGTACGGATACGTTCCGTGATCGATGTCGAGGAAGGTGGCTTGCGCCCCCTCCAACAGGATGGCTGCGCCATCATCAAGCGAGTCGTGCAACAAGTTCACCGTGTCATCGAGATACGGCAGCAACCGCTGCGCAAGCACATCACTCTGTGCCACCACTTCGTCAACGTCAAGAAGAGGTTCGTGGAGTGACGCAAAGATCATATTTTCTTGTGTGGCGCGTTCCTTCACCAATGTGCGGAATCGCTCACGATCGCGGATGTCTCCCGCTCGCACACCGATGCGCTTCACCTTGTCGGCATATGCGGGCCCAATGCCCTTCAACGTCGTTCCGAGCTTTGACTCACCTCGCAGCGATTCACTGATGGCATCTTGGCGTTGGTGCCAGGGAAAAATCAGGTGGGCGAGTGTCGACACCCGCAACCGCTTACAGGTGACACCACGTGCTTCGAGTGTGTCGATCTCACCGAACAACGTCGGCATGTCCACCACCACACCGTTGCCGATTACGGGCGTTACATGGTCGTACAACACTCCACTTGGCACCAATTGCAGCGCGTAACGCTCTTCGCCCACCACCACCGTGTGACCCGCATTGTGACCACCCTGATACCGCACGACATGACTGTGCGTACCGGCAAGCAAGTCGATGATTTTTGCCTTGCCCTCGTCACCCCATTGAGTGCCGACTACTACGGTGACGGGCATTGACGCTCCTGCGCTGGTGGGAACGTGGAGAAAGCCTACTCGGCATTTCAGTAGAAGCGGGAGAAGAACGCGGGACTTCACCGATAGTTTCGTGACGTGAACGCTGTGTTGCGCCGTCGCGAATGGGCCACTATGAGCCCCAGTGACCGTGCGACTCTCACCAATCGGTCAATCAAAGACATCGTTCCAAGTGCTCTACGCACGGAGATTTCGGCCCTTCTGGATGATGTTCGCACACGCGGTGACGAGGCCGTGTGTGATGCCACTCGTCGATTCGACGGTGTTTCACTTCGACCGGAACAACTGCGTGTCGGCAGCGATGAGATTGCCTCTGCAAAGGTGAGCGACACGCTGCATGTGGCGCTCGTGGATGCCATCGATCACGTGCGCCGATTCAATGAGGCGGTTCGTACCCGCATGTCGGATTGGTCGATGGAGATTGAGCGAGGTGCTCGGGTGGGCGAAAAGTTCACTCCAATTGCATCAACGGGATTGTTCGTGCCTGGTGGCAAGGCCAGTTATCCGTCGGTGGCGTACCAACTTGGTGTGCCTGCGGTCGTTGCTGGGGTGCCTCGCATCGCAGTGGTGGTACCACCCCTTCCGAACGGAGCCGGCGAGGTTGACCCAGGTGTGTTGGTGGTCTGTCGCATGTTGGGTATTGACGAGGTGTACCGCGCAAACGGTCCGGCTGGAGTTGGTGCTCTCGGCTTTGGTACTCACACGATTGGAGCGGTTCGCAAAATCGTTGGTCCAGGAAGTCCGGCCGTCACTGCTGCACAGGTGGAAATGCAGCGGCACGGCGTCAGCACGATGATGGTGCTGGGGCCGACCGAAAGCATGATGGTGGTCGATGACTCGACCGATGCTCATCGCGCAGCGCTGGACCTGTTGATTGAAGCCGAACATGGTGACGATTCCACCGTGGTACTCCTTTCCACCGATCGCAGCATGATCGATGCAATCGATTCAGAACTTCAGCGCTTGATCGTAGAGTTGCCACAACATCGTGCCGATGCTGCACGTTCAGCGTTGGGTGTGCATGGTGGTGCTGTGTTGGTTGCAACATTGGCTGAGGCCTGCGACATTGCGAATGCATTTGCTCCAGAGCACTTGCAACTGGCGGTGCAGGGCTCACGTACCGACGAACTCGTGCAACGGCTGAGCAATGCCGGGGAAATTCTCGTGGGTCAAGACACGCCATTTTCGGCTGCAAACTTCGTCCTGGGATGTCCAGCGTCGCTTCCCACCAGCGGCTTTGCTGCAGTGTCGTCGGGGATCACGGCTGCAACATTCCTCAAGTCGACGGCAATCGCATCAGCGGACGCACAGGCTTTGCATCGCATGGCGCCAACCATCACCGCACTCTCTGATCACGAGGGCTTTTCTGCCCACGGCAATGCGGTACGTCAACGCTTCACCTGAACGTTCGTTGCCGCGCACCATTGCGTTGCCGGCCGCTACGACAACGAGCTGCCGGAATCGGAGGGGTTCACGGTGAACTCGCCATTGACCACATCCACTCGAATGGTGGCGTTGCCCAGAGTTTCCGTCACTTTGCCCTCCAATAACAAGAGTGCTGCTGGGTCGGCGATGACTCGCTGAATTAGTCGCTTGAGTGGTCGCGCTCCGAACTCGGCATCGTAGCCACGTTCGGCGAGTGCGAGGCGTGCCGCTGGCGTTATCGCAAGTGTGATTCGACGTTCGGCAAGCCGATCGATGAGATGTTGCAGTTGAATCTCCACGATTGCACCAAGGTCGTCGCGGGTAAGCGACGCAAAGCGAACGATTTCATCGATTCGATTGACGAACTCCGGCTTGAAGTACTCGATCGGCTCCACCGGCAGGTTGCTCGTCATGATCAGGATCGTGTTGGTGAAATCCACGGTTCTACCCTGGCCGTCGGTGAGTCGCCCATCGT
>SXPV01000051.1 GCA_005793215.1 Actinomycetota bacterium | reverse complement strand
GTGGCCATAGCGTCGGGGTCACACCCGTTCCCATTCCGAACACGGAAGTTAAGCCCGAACGCGCCAATGGTACTTGGGGGTAGACCCCCTGGGAGAGTAGGTTGCCGCCAGATTTCTCAAGTGAGAAACCCCCGCGAAAGCGGGGGTTTTTTACGTTTCTGGGTCTATTCCCCGATGCGCTTGTTCGACACGCGTCGTTGGATGTTGGCTTATGCACATGTTGGCTGATGCACGCGGTCTCGTGAGTGACTGATCCGCACAGGCTCGTGAATGACTTGACAAATGTTGTGCAAAGGAGAAATTATGCCCACAATGACGGAGCAATCGGAAACTCGGAACGTGGCTCGCGAGGATGATTTTGATCGAGTTGCCACTCGAGGTTTTCTCCGTTATGAGATGGCCAAGGTTCAGAACGAGATTGCTGGTCTTGAGTTGCGATTGACCCGAGAATTGTCCCAGATCGAGACCCGTCTGTGGTGGAAGGTATCCGTAACCACAGGGGTATTTATCGCATTGAGCACGCTGGTGCAGCTCGTTGCACAGTGATCTTTCACGTGAAGGTGAAACAGCGATTTGATCGATGACACCCAAGTTGGAGTTTCTTGCCATAGCGTTGAGCAGTCATGTCACCCGATGAAAAGCCAATAGACGGCGAAGACGACGCTCGGCGCAAACGGCCGACCGGCGGTAAGGGGCGAGGCGGTCCGCGTCGTGAGTGGAAGCCGCGTGAGGGTGGTGGCGAGCGTGGTCCTCGTCGTGATGATCGTGGGCCTCGTCGTGATGGTGGGCGTGATGGTGCGCCGCGTCGTGAGTGGAAGCCGCGTGAGGGTGGTGGCGAGCGTCGACCGCGTCGTGATGATCGTGGGCCTCGTCGTGATGGTGGGCGTGATGGTGCGCCGCGTCGTGAGTGGAAGCCGCGTGAGGGTGGTGGCGAGCGTGGTCCTCGTCGTGATGATCGTCGACCGCGTCGTGATGATCGTGGTCCGCGCAGGGACGATCGTCGTGATGACATTCCTCAGAACGAAGCGCAGCGTCGACGCGCCGAGGTGTTTGCACGCAAGGGTCCTCGAAAGTACGGCAAAGACAAACCGTTTGGTGACCGACCAGATCGTGAAGAGCGGGTGGTTGATGAAGGTTCGGTACGCCGGCGCAAATTCGACAGCGATAAGCGTCCTCGACGCGATGCTCCCCGCGGTACGCCACGTGGTCGCAGCAAACAGGACGGGCCGCTCTTTCCGACGCCGCCTGCGTTGCAAGAACCATTGGCGGGCGAGGTGCGACGGGCAGTCGGCGATCGCCGATACGAGTCGGTAAGTCACATCGTCTCGCGAGCGCTGGTTGCTTACGATGCCGAGCGGTATCGCGAAGCACTCAGCGTTCTCACCCCAGTGCTTGAAGATCTTTGGTTGATCGCGGACGTTCGAGTGTTGGCGGGTCGCCTGGAGTATCGCGCGCAGCGTTGGAACGCAGCGGCAGAACATCTGGAGTTTGCTCGAGGCAGTGATCGTTCGGACATGACCAACATGCCCGTACTGATCGACTGCTATCGCGCGTTGAAGCGCTACGAGTTGGTCGATGAGTTGTGGGGCGAGTTGAAGGAAGCCTCACCGCATCCGATGATCATGGCCGAAGGGCGTGTGTCGGCTGCCATGTCGTATTCCGATCGCGGCGACCTGAATTCGGCAATCCGCATCATGACGCACGGCGCCGAGCCACGCCAGGTGCAACCGCATCACCTCTTGGAGTGGTACGTACTGGGCGACCTCCACGATCGCGCTGGCGATCCGGTCTCTGCCAAGCGTTATTTCGTGAAGGTGGCGCATAGCGACGCCAAGTATTTCGACGTCGAGGCACGTCTCGCTGGTCTCGGCGAATAGCGGCTCTGGAGAAACTTCGACCCAAAGGGCGAGAGCGTGCACACACCTTGGTGACTGCCATCGGCAGTTGACGAAAGGAGTGCTCATGGCAAAACGAGCAGCAAACATCGCCCGCGGGGCCGAAAAGAAGTCGGGCAAGTCAACCAACTTGGCGTTGGTGCGCGGACGACTGGTGGCATTGCCCACGGTTCGCGTCATCGACCGACATCAGCGCGCCACCACATTCGATCTCGCCACGCTGGTGAATGGCCGCCGTGCGGTGGTTCCGGTGGTGGCACTCAACATGGATCTCCCGGTCATCAAGGTGGGCGACGAAGTGACGGCCTTCGGTTACGTTCGTCGCCGCTTCTTTCGCGTTGGTGCTCGCACACAGAGTGTGACCGAGTTGCTGGCCGAGCAGATCGTTCCGGGGGCAAAATCACAGCGACTGGAAAAGCTCTTCGCATCGGCAACAACGCGGCAGCGCGAGCTGCGATCGGTGGCGCTCGAGTAGGCGTCGAGCGGTGCTGCACCCGGCCGTGCTTGACTAGGCGTCGAGCGGACGAATCACCAAACCGGTTCGCAGCTTGGGAGTAAAGAACGTCGACTTCGGCGGCATGAGCAAACGCTCGTCGGCGGTCCGGCGAATCTCGGCGATGCTCGTGGGACGAATGAAAACCGCGACCGCTGCATGGCCAGCGTCAAGCTGGGCAATGACCTCGTCGAATCCATGTTGATACGCCACCTCGTGGTCGATGGTTCGCAGCGCAGCCTCGAGGCGATCGCTGTCGAGATCACGTAAGCCGGCGAAAGCACCAGGCTTGGGCGTCAGCCACCAACCAGCGTGAGAGCCGTCAACCAAACACAACGAACCTCGCTCGGACATCTCGGAAATGATTCGTGTAGTGACGCTGCCGCTCACCGGACGGATATCAAACTTTGCGCTCACCACATTGCGGAGTTCGTCGGCGGTGATACCGCGATACAAACGATGGATGGCGGCAATGCTCAACTGCTGTTCGACCAATTCGCCCACGTAGGTCATGGTGGTGGACGCCGCTTCGGCGAGGGGAGTACCTCGCATCTCGTCGCGGTAGGTGCGGGCAATCGCATAACGATGATGGCCATCGGCAATGAGTACCGGGGCGGACGATACGAGGGAAGCAATGGATCGCACGCGTGTGGGATCGTCGACCCGCTCCACGCGATGTGTCACGCCGTCATCATCGACGAACTCGCCAAGCAACTCGCCTGCGGCGATGAGCGCGTCGGTGAGTTGTTCGCGCAACGACAAGCCCCAGACCGGTGACAGGTTTGCTCGAGTTGCACGGGTGAGATCGAGACGATCGGTTTTTGCCTTGGGTGTGGTGCGCTCGTGAGGCAGGACGCCACCGGCCCCTTCATCCACTACTTCGAGTGCGCCGATCACGCCCACGGTATTGCGACGATCGCCGCAAGCATCCAAGAAGCTCATTCGGTACAAGGTGAACGACGGCCGAGCATCCAGCTGCAGGACACCCTCGCTTCGCCACGTCGCAAGTGTGGCGGCTGCAGTGGCATAGGGGTTGTCGCCCACCGGTAGGTCAACTGCCACGACGTTGCGTGGGTGCAGGGACATCAAGTTGCTTCGATCGTTGTTGTTCAACACGTCGTAAGGAGGTGCGGTGACCAACGAGAGATCATGATCGGCGCGATACCGCAACGCACGAAACGGGGCGAAGATCGGCACCGAACAAGATTGGCAGGTCGACACGGCTAATCCAAGTAGCGTCGGGAGCGCGTGAAGGCACCGATTCTCTGCGATCTTGACGGTGTGGTGTGGTTGATGCACCAACCAATTCCTGGCTCGGTCGATGCCATCGCTCGATTGCGGGCGGCACGTCATCGCGTCTTGTTCGTCACCAACAATTCGTCGGCAACGGTGGCAACCCAAGAAGCTGCGCTGGCCAAGATTGGGGTACCTGCCGAGGGAGACGTCTGCACCTCCGCGCAGGCTGCTGCTCTGCTTCTGGCTGCCGGAGAGCGAGTGCTGGTGGCGGGTGGGCCGGGCATCGTGGAAGCAGTTGAGCGGATGGGTGCAGTAGTAGTGGCACGAACCGACGACGACATCTCCGACGCAGACTTCGCGGCACAAGCGGGCAAGGTGGACACCGTGATGGTGGGTTACCACGCGTCGTTCAACTATCGCGGACTCACGCGCGCAGTAACGCCGATCCTGGAGGGTGCACGACTGATCGGTACCAACGATGATCCGACGTATCCGACGCCGGCCGGACTCATCCCTGGTGGTGGAGCGATTCTGGCAGCGATTGCAAAAGCGGGAGGAGTCCGTCCGATCATCGCCGGAAAGCCGTTTGCGCCGATGGGTCAACTCGTACGCAAACGACTGGGTGTCGACGATCTCAGCGTCGCATGGATGGCTGGCGACCGCGACTCCACCGACGGAGCATTCGCGCGACTCGTTGGAGCGAAATTCGGCCTCATGCTGTCGGGGGTGAGCGAAACAACCGACGATCGCACCGTTGCCCCGGATGGAGTGTTCGACAACCTTGCGGCGCTCGCCGACCGCGTGCTTGGCGCCTCGTCGGGCGCGTAACAGGTGGCGCCTACACAGCGCATCGATCGCGCGTTGGTGGCGGTGGGCCTGGCTCGCACGATCGAGGAAGCACAGGCTTTGATTGCCGACGATCGGGTCACCGTCAACGGTGCGCCAGTGTTGAATGCGAGGCGGCAGGTGACGGCACGCGACCAACTTGCGGTGGTGGAGGTCGCCAAATTCGTGAGCCGAGGTGGTCTCAAGTTGGAGGCGGCGCTCGATGACCTCGAGTTGTCGGTGGCTGGCGCACGAGTACTGGACGCAGGCGCATCGACGGGTGGATTTGTCGACTGCCTCTTGCAACGAGGAGCAGCCCGCGTGGTGGCGTGCGATGTCGGGCGTGGGCTTTTGCATCCGAAGGTGGCTAACGATCCGCGAGTGGAGGTTCGCGATGAGGTGAACGCACGGGATATCGGAGCCATGGTGCGTGGCGAGAACTTGCAGGGCAACTTCGATGTGGTGGTGGCAGACCTCTCGTTCATTTCGCTGACGGTGGTGGCGGAGAGTTTGGTGGCGGCCACACGAAGTGGCGGAACCTTGCTGCTTCTGGTGAAACCACAGTTCGAAGCGACGAAGGAGGAGGCAGACAAGGGTTCGGGGGTCATCACCGACGAATCCATCCGTCAGCGCTGTGTACGCACCGTTCGAGACTCATTCGAGCGGCTCGGCGCCCGCGTGGTGGCCGAGGTGGAGTGTGCGGTACCTGGCCCGGCGGGCAACCGCGAGCACTGGCTGCAGGTAACGGCTCAATAGCCTGAAGCACATGGCCAATGTGCTGGTGGTTGCACACCACACCCGTAGCGAGGTGGCACCGCTGCTGGCGCAGTTGCGCGACACGCTGACTCGCGACGGCCACCACATGTGGATGTGTTCTGCGGATGCGAGAGCGCATTCCATGGTGGACCTCTCGAGCGATCGTGACGCGTCCGACGCCGACTTGGTGGTGGTGCTCGGCGGCGACGGCACCGTCCTGCGGGCCATCAGCATGCTGAATGGCGCACCAGTGCCGGTGCTCGGCGTGAATGTTGGCGTGCTCGGCTACCTCACCGAAGTGGGTATCGAGGGAGCAATTGCGGCGGTGCACCAGAGCTTGAGTGGCAAGCCCGACACGGACTACATCGTCGACCAGCGGATGCTTCTCCAGGTGAGTGTCTCGAAAAAAGACCAACCATCCACGGTCTGGCGTGCACTCAATGAGGCGGTGTTGGAGAAACAACAATCAGGCCACACGGTATGGATCGACGTTGCCGTCAATCACGAGTTGTTCGAGCGTTACTCGGCCGACGGTGTGATCGTGGCTACTCCAACGGGGTCCACGGCGTATTCGATGTCCGCCCGCGGTCCGGTGGTATCGCCGCGTCATCGTGCGTTGATCGTCACGCCGGTGTCACCCCACATGAATTTCGACCGTTCGCTCGTGCTGGGTCCCGACGAACATCTGTCGATGACGGTGGCTGGTACCCGACCCGTCGATGTTTCAATCGATGGTCGACGTGTGGTGAGTTTGGCCGAAGGCGATGTGGTGACATTTTCCCCCGACTCCTGCATGGCCCACTTCATTCGATTCGCGCCGCCGAAGTTTCACCAGATTCTGCGGTCGAAATTCGGGCTGTCGGAGTAAGCGTGCTCGTAGAACTGCACATCGAAAACCTCGGTGTGATCGAACAAGCCACCATCGTGTTGAACGAAGGCCTCACCGCACTTACCGGCGAAACCGGTGCAGGCAAGACCATGGTGGTGGAAGCCATCAACTTGCTGGTGGGACAGCGAGCCGATACCGGCATGGTGCGGCCGGGTGCCGACGAACTTCGTGTCGAGGGTCGCTTCGTTCTGCCGGACGGATCCGAACGCGTGATGTGTCGAGTGGTTCCGCGAGACGGTCGCTCGCGTGCCTACGTGGATGGTCGTCTGGCAACCGTCGGCAACCTGAGCGAGTTGGGTGCCGAACTGGTCGACCTCCATGGGCAACACGAGCACCAGAGTTTGCTGGGTGCCGCTGCGCAGCGAGTCGCGCTCGATGCGTTCGCCGGCACCGATCTCGAGCCACTTCGCTCGGCCCGAGCAACACTCACCGAGATTGATGCAGCACTTGCCACCATGGGAGGTGACGAGCGAGCGCGCGCACGCGAGATCGATCTCCTGCGGTTTCAGGTGGAGGAAATCTCGCGGGCCGCATTGGACGACCCCGAAGAAGATGCCGCATTGGAACAACAGATCGATCTCTTGCAGGATGCCGAGTCGCACCGCGAGGCACTTGCCTCCGCCATTGCTGCACTGGCCGATGACGATGGGGCACTCGACCGATTGGGGAGTGCGGTGGGTGTGCTCGGGCGCGGTGATGCCATGCGCCAGTACGTGGAGCGAATTCGTGAACTGCAATCGCTCGTCGGAGATGCCGCCGACGACATGCGCCGGGTATTGGACGGTGTGGAACAGGATCCGCAACGTTTGTCCAAGTTGGTGGAGCGACGACAGACCCTGTTCGATCTACGTCGCAAGTACGGTGACACCGTCGCTGCGGTCATTGCCTACGGGAATGCGACGTCGGTTCGATTGGAAGAGCTGGAGTCGTGGGAGCAGCGAGCCAGCGAACTCGATCAACGCCGAGCCAAGGCCGTGGTTGCGCTCGAACGCGCGGCCCGCACGGTGCGCGCGCAGCGTGAGGCTGCCGCACCGATGTTGGCCAAGGCCGTAGAGAAGCACTTGGCACGCCTGGCGTTGGCCGGGGCGCGGGTGAAGATCAATGTCGGTGGCACCCGCGCCGACGATCTGGCTGGTGACGACGTGGTGTTCCTCTTTGCAGCCAACCCAGGTAGCGAACCCGCACCACTTGCCAAGGTGGCGTCAGGTGGCGAGTTGGCCAGGGCCATGTTGGCACTGCGTTTGGTGCTGACCCAGGCGCCCGGCACGCTGGTGTTCGACGAAGTCGATGCCGGGATCGGTGGCGACGCTGCCGTGGCCGTTGCGGATTCACTCGCCGATCTTGGTGAACGTCATCAGGTGTTGGTCGTAACGCATTTGCCGCAGGTGGCTGCGTACGCATCGCATCAGGTACTGGTGAGCAAGGAAGTGCGCAAGGGAATCACCTTTGCCACGGCTCGCACACTGGGCGACGTCGAACGCCCAGACGAGATCGCACGGTTGTTGTCCGGCAGCCTGGCCGTGGAATCGGGCGTGGAACATGCGAGGAACATGCTGAAAACTCGCAAGAAGTCACGTACCTCGCGTCGGTGAGGATAGGATGACCTTCCGTCAAGGTTGCACCTGACGGAAATCCCGTCTGGTGAAGCGAACGGGAGCAACAAAGTGCCAAAGCATGTGTTCGTAACGGGTGGTGTGGCAAGCGCACTCGGAAAAGGACTCACTGCTTCATCGCTCGGACGTCTCCTAAAGATGCGTGGTTTGCGCGTCACGATGCAAAATCTGGATCCGTACATCAACGTCGATCCCGGAACGATGAATCCCTTCGAACACGGTGAAGTGTTCGTCACCGACGACGGCGGTGAAACCGATCTCGACCTTGGTCACTACGAGCGATTCATCGACGAGAACCTCACCCGTGCTTCAAACGCCACCACCGGCTCCATTTATCAGTCCGTTTTGGCTGCCGAGCGCCGCGGTGACTACCTGGGTCGCACCGTCCAAGTGATTCCTCACGTCACGGACGAGATCAAGCGCCGTATTCAGCGACTCACCACCGACGATGTGGACGTGGTCATCACCGAAGTAGGCGGCACCGTCGGCGACATCGAGATCCTGCCGTTTCTCGAGTCGATTCGCCAGTGGCGCAACGAAGTAGGTCGCGACAACGTGTGCTACGTGCACGTCACCCTGGTGCCGTTCATCGGCCCGAGTGGCGAACAGAAAACCAAGCCCACCCAGCACAGCGTGACGGAACTTCGTAGCCGTGGTATTCAGCCCGACGTCATCGTGTGTCGAAGTGACCAGCCACTCTCCGACGGACTCAAGCGAAAGATATCCGGTCAGTGTGACGTGCCGGTGCGAAACGTGATCAACGCCGCCGATGTCGGCAACATCTACGAGTTGCCGCTCATTCTGCATGACGAAGGTCTCGACATCGTGGTGTGCGAGACGTTGCGGATCGAGCGCGAAATCGATCTCGGACCGTGGCAAACACTGGTGTCGCGTGTGGAGGCGGCGACCAAGCCAGTACGAATCGGTTTGATTGGTAAGTACGTGGACTTGCACGATGCGTATCTGTCGGTGGCCGAATCGCTGCGACACGCTGGCTTCCACCACGGCGCCAAGGTGGAGATCGTGTGGGTACAGGCAGAAGAAGTCGAAGGACTTCTCGCCGACGAACGCATGACCCAGTTGGATGGCATCGTGATTCCGGGTGGTTTCGGGCCGCGCGGTATCGAGGGCAAGATTCGTGCCGCGGAGTTCGCACGTGAACATCTCGTCCCGTGCCTCGGACTCTGTCTTGGCATGCAAGTGATGACGGTGGAGTATGCCCGCCACGTTCTGGGTCTCACCGATGCCAACTCCACGGAGTTCAATCCAGCGACCCCGCACCCGGTGATCGACCTCATGCACGATCAACGAGAAGTCACCGACAAGGGTGGCACCATGCGCCTCGGGGCGTACTATGCGGTTCTGCAGCCGGGCACCAAGGTGTCGAAGGCGTACAACGAACCGGTGGTCAGTGAACGTCATCGACACCGTTATGAGTTCAATTCGGCGTACCGTGCTCGATTCGAAGAAGCAGGTTTCATCTGCAGTGGCACCTCGCCTGACAAGCGGCTGGTGGAGTTCATCGAATTGAGCGATCACCCGTTCTGGGTGGGAACTCAGGCGCACCCCGAATTCAAGAGTCGCCCCGATCGCCCACACCCGTTGTTCCGCGAGTTGATCGGTGCGGCGTTGACGCACCGCGCTGCGCGTGAAGCCGCGCAATCGCGTGGTGGCGCGGTGGAGCACGCGCGATAACGCGCGGCGTAATGTCCGAGCGCAGGTCCGACCCTGTTGGGGGCTTCGTCTCAGCCCCGGTGGTCACGGTGCACTCGTGGGCGATGTGGTCGTTGGTTCGTGGTGAATTCACGGATCCAGATGGTGAAACATTCGTTCGCAGTTTCGTGACCTCGCCGGGGGCAGTGGGAGTGGTGGCGCTCAGCGAGTCGAATTCCGAAACCTCCCAGCCACACGTGGTGCTGGTTCGTCAGTATCGACCAGCCCTTCACCGCCTCACACTGGAGTTGCCAGCGGGAATGCGCGATCGTGACGGTGAGGCGCCACTTGTGACGGCCCAGCGCGAACTACGAGAGGAAGTCGGTCTGGAAGCAGCACGGTGGACCCGGCTCGGGCGGCACGTCTCGGCACCGGGGATTTCCGATTCGCGGGTGGAAATCTTCCTGGCGCGTGACCTGCGCAGAGTCGACTACGACCGACATGGCCCGGAGGAACGACACATGACCATCGAGCGAATCCCCTTGGATGAAGCACTCGCGATGGTGGTCGACGGACGCATTGACGACGCCAAGACCGTGATTGGATTGCTGTCGACCGAGCGACTGTTGCGAACGGGCTGAGCGTATGGCGCTCGATGTTGCCGAGCGGTTCTTGGCATGGCTACAGATCGAACAGGGTCGCGCCGGCAAGACCATCGAGGCGTATCGGCGCGATCTGCGCGACTACGAAGCATGGTTGGGTGCGCGGGGGAAGTCGGCGCACAACGCGGGCAGCGCCGATGTGGAGGCATTCGTGCAATATTTGCGCAAGCACGGAAAGGCGCCACGCTCGGTGGCCCGTCAGTTTGCTGCGGTTCGGATGTTGCACAAGTACCTCGTGGTGGAGGGGGAGCGCCCCGATGATCCCGCAGGGTTGGTGGACGGGGTCAAGGTGCCAAGCGGGTTGCCGCATCCGTTGCACGAAGATGATGTGGAGCGACTGATCGCATCCATCACGGGTGACGATTCGTTTGCGCGACGCGACCGCGCATTGGTGGAGTTCTTGTACGCAACCGGGGCGCGTATCTCGGAAGCCTGTGGCATGTCGATGGGTGACCTCGACATGGAGGACTCCCTCGTTCGCTTGTTGGGCAAGGGCAGCAAGGAGCGCATCGTGCCGTTTGGTCGCAGCGCCCATCGCGCCATGCAGGATTACCTGGATGAGGGCGGACGTGGCATGTTGGTACCGAAACGCTGGAAGACACGCGATCACGCCGACGCGGTTTTCCTTGGCGTGCGTGGTACGCGCCTCACTCGTCAAGCGGCATTCCACATCGTGCGCAAATACGCGGGCTTGGCCGGAATCAAGGAAGACGTATCCCCGCACACCTTGCGGCACTCGTGTGCCACCCACATGCTGGTGCACGGGGCCGACCTCAGGATCGTGCAGGAGCTCCTCGGGCATGCGTCGGTGAGCACCACGCAGGTGTACACCAAGGTGGACGACGAGTTGTTGGTGAGCGTGTATCGCGAATCGCATCCCCGTGCGGTGCGGCGATGACCGTGCTACGTACGCCGTGGCATCTGGTGAAACGGTTGGTCGGCAGTGTGACCGCAGTGCCATTGTCGGCAATCGAGCACACCGAAGTGGCGTCGGTGCTGTCGTCGGCCGAGTACGAATTGTTCGTACGACTCACCGTGGCCGACCAGCGGCATGCATTGCACGTGCTTCGTCGGTTCGATGCGTTCGCGCAAGGTGCCCCCGTGTACGCCCGACGCGCTGCGTTGCTGCACGACATCGGCAAGGTGGATGCGCAACTCGGTACGGTTGCGCGGATCGTGGCCACGGTGGTGGGACCGCGCACCCGGGCGTTTCGCAACTACCACCAACACGAGGTGCGAGGCCTCGAGCTGCTGCGTCTCGCCGGAAGCGATCCGCTCACCCTGGACCTGTTGACGACGACGTCGAAGTCGCACTTGCGCCAGGCGCTTTTACGTGCTGACGCGATTTAGGGTCGGTTAGCGGGGGAGCATGCCGATGGCTGCATGTGCGCGGGCGAGCGTTGCGGCAGCCACCACCTCGGCGCGTTCATCGCCACGGCGAACCAGCCGTGCCAATTCTCCGCGATCGTTGATGAGTTCGTTGTAGCGGGAACGAATCGGCGCCAGCATCTCCACCACTGCTGCACCGGTGGCTGCTTTCAATGCACCGTATTGCGTGAACTGGGATGCCGCGTTCTCGGGCGTGGTGTTGGTGGCGGCAGCGAGAATCTCCAGAAGATTGGCGACACCAGGTTTGTTGGCACGGTCGTACACGACATCGCTACCGCTGTCGGTGACTGCTCGCTTGAATTTTCGCTCGATGACCGCCGGATCGTCCAAGACGTACACGATCCCGCTATCGCCACTGGCGGACTTGGACATCTTGTTGTCGGGATTCTGCAGGTCCATCACCCGTGCACCAGCCTTCGGTGTGACGGCCTTGGGCAACACGAAGGTGTCGCCAAAACGGTGATTGAAGCGAATGGCGATGTCTCGTGTGATCTCGATGTGCTGTCGCTGGTCGTCGCCGACGGGAACTTCCTGTGCGTCGTACAAGAGGATGTCTGCAGCCTGCAATGCGGGATAGGTGAAGAGCCCCGCGGAGACGAAGTCGGCTTCGCGCTTGGCAGCCTTGTCCTTGAATTGCGTCATGCGACTCAGCTCGCCGTACGACACCGTGCACTCCATGATCCAGGCCAGTTGCGAATGCTGCGGCAGATGACTTTGCACGAAGACGGTTGCCACTTCGGGGTCGAGGCCAACGGCAAAGAGCATCGCGGCCAACGAGAGCGTGTTATCGCCGAGCACCTTGGGGGTCTCGGTGACGGTGAGCGCATGCAAGTCGACGATGCCGTGGAACACGTCGTTCTCGTGCTGACCGCTCACCCAATTGCGCAACGCGCCGAGGTAGTTGCCGAGGTGCACCTCGCCCGTCGGTTGAATGCACGACAGAACCCGAGCCACAATCCCAAGTTACTCGTGCGCGCAGCGGTACTCTCGTATGAATGCCGTACGCGGTGTCCACCCCCGTCTTTGAGGGCCCCTTCGACTTGCTCCTGCACCTCATCCTGCAGGAAGAGGTGGACATTCACGAGGTCTCGCTCAGTCGAATCGTCGAGGCGTACCTGGTTGAGTTGGAAAAGATGAAATCGCTCGACCTGGAAGTTGCAACGGAGTTCGTGTTGATTGCGGCCACGTTGATCGATCTGAAAACCCGCCGTTTGCTGCCAACTGGCGACGATGGCGATCTCGACGAAGAACTCGCGTTGTGGGAGGAACGCGACATTCTCCTGGCGCGACTCCTCGACTGCAAGACCTTCAAGGACGTTGCAACGGTCATGCACGACCTCATCGAACGCGCAGAGTTGTCGCAACCGCGCTTGGCCGGCCCGGACGAGCGGTTCGAGAGCCTGATGCCCGATTTGCTGGAAGGCGTCACCCCGCTTCGTTTGCAACGAGCGTTCTTTCGTGCCACCGAGCCCAAGGCCCCGGTGTCGATCGATCTCCTGCACGTGGCTCCGATTCGCGCCAGCGTGGCGGATGCGTTGGAGGAACTCGTGGGAATCCTGCCAACGAGCGGGCCTACGTCGTTTCGCACGTTGATTGCCGGGATCGTCGATCGGATCGAGGTGGTGGTGCGGTTCCTGGCGCTGTTGGAACTGTTCAAGCAGGGTCGCGTCGACCTCGTGCAGGCCGAGCGTTTCGGCGACATTGCAGTGGTGTGGAATCCCGATGTGCAGGACGATGAACTCGGAGCAATCGACAATTATGACGGCTGAGAGGTAGACCATGGCCCGCGTGACGGAAGGAGATCTCAACCCCGAGATCGTGAAGGCGCTCGAGGCGATACTGCTCGTGGCGGTGGAGCCGGTGAACGTGAAGTTGCTGGCGCAGGTGTTGGAGCAGCCCGCTTCAGTGGTGGAGGTGCTGTGCAATCGATTGGCTGCGACCTACGACGAAGCCGGTCATGGTTTCCAATTGGTACGAGTTGCAGGTGGTTTCCGATTGCAGAGTCGACCCGAGGTGTCGCCGTACGTTGAGCGATTCATCCTCGATGGTCAGCAAGCGCGGATCTCGTCCGCTGCGCTCGAAACCCTGGCGATCATCGCCTACAAGCAACCGATCTCACGCACGCAGATCTCGGCAATTCGTGGCGTCGACCCCGAGTCGGTGATTCGCACACTGCAGGCCCGCGGCTACATCACGGAGGTGGCGCGTGACGATGGCCCCGGTCTTGCGGTGATGTACGGAACAACGCCGCTCTTCCTCGAACGCTTGGGGCTGAACTCGCTGGAGGATATGCCGCCCATCAGCGACTTCGTGCCGGACGCCGGCGTCGTCGAGGCGCTGGAAGCCGGTTTGCGCGTGGTGCCCGACACCGCCACGTGAACACCTCCCACGACGGTTCGAGTGGCGAGTCGGACGTTGATTCGGGTGGCGATTCACGAAGTGGCTCGGGTGAGCGATTGCAGAAGGTGCTCGCTCAGCGTGGGTTCGGTAGCCGAAGAGTATGCGAGGAAATCATCGCGGATGGTCGCGTCACGGTGAACGGGGAGGTTGCCGTGTTGGGCCGCCGTGTGGACGTGGACTCCGACATCGTGGCAGTCGATGGCAACCCCGTTGGCGTGCGTCCCGATTTGGTGTACTACCTGTTGCACAAGCCGTACAACGTGATCACCACCGCAAAAGATACGCATGATCGCGTCACCGTGGTGGATTTGGTGCCGAGTGAACCGCGCGTGCATCCCGTGGGCCGATTGGATCTGGACTCAGAAGGCCTCATCTTGCTGACGAACGACGGTGAACTAACGCACCATCTCACGCACCCGAGCTTCGGTGTGGAAAAGGAGTACCTGGTGCACGTACGTTGCGGATCCGAAGGGGTTCCCGAATCGGCACTCAACAAGTTGCGCAATGGGGTGCCGCTCGACGACGGGGTGACGTCACCGGCCAAGGTCGGACAGGTGCAACCGGGGGTGTTGCGCATCGTGATTCACGAAGGACGCCATCGCCAAGTGCGTCGAATGTGCGATGCGGTAGGGCACGAGGTGAATCGTTTGGTGCGCACACGCATCGGGCCCATCACCGACACGACGTTGAAGCCCGGAGAATGGCGTCACCTCACCACGGCGGAAGTGCGAGCAGTCAGCGAGCGCTGAGGAACTACTCGCCGTACGCTAAAGAGCCGTGACGCGACGCGCGAACGTGCTCGGAATGGGCCTCATTGGCGGTTCGGTGGCCGCAGCGCTTCGCGCGAATGGTTGGCACGTCACCGGGTCCGACGACAAACCTGATCGTGAAGAACAGGCATTGGCAAAAGAGTTGGTCGATGCGGTGGGCGTGGACTCCGGGGCCGAGTTGTCCATCGTGGCCACCCCGGTATCGCACGTTGCCGAAGGTGTTCGACACATGCTGGCATCCACCTCCGGTGTGGTGACCGACGTGGGGTCCGTGAAGGCGCCGATCGTCAATGCGATTGCTGATGCACGATTCATCGGCGGTCACCCAATGGCGGGCAGCGAGCTGCAGGGTCTGGATGGTGCCGACGCCGACATGTTCCGCGGTGCCGTGTGGGTATTGACGCCGACTGCCACCACCAGCGACGGCACGTTCGAACTGGTTGCAGATGTGGTTCGACAAATTGGCGGCGACATGTTGGCGCTCCCCGCCGAGCGTCATGACCAGTTGGTGGCCGTCACCAGCCATCTGCCGCACTTGGCTGCCGCCACGTTGCTGTCTCTCGCACGCGCGCGTGCCGACGATCATGCAGCGGTGATGCGTCTGGCAGCGGGTGGATTTCGTGACATGACTCGCGTGGCCAGTGGCCATCCCGCAATCTGGTTGGACATCTGCCGGGAAAACCAGCCGGCCATCGTCGAAGCCATCGATGCGATGATCGATGGACTCAGCGACATGCGAAAGATCGTGAGCGAATCGGATTCCGGCACCCTGCTGCAGCGACTCAACGATGCTCGCTCGGTACGCGCCAACCTGCCGGGACGTGTGCGCGAGTTCGACGACGTGTGCGAGGTTCGAATTCCCATTCCCGACCGTGCGGGTGCCGCTGCCGAGGTGTTCACCTTGGCCGCCGAGTTGGGCGTCAACACCGCCAACTTCGAAGTGGCGCACTCCGTGGAGGGCGACCGTGGCGTGCTGGTGATGGTGGTGGACGCAACATCGGTCGATGTTTTCCGAGGCGGACTCATCGCTCGTGGTTTCAAACCTGCAATCACGCGAGTTGTTTGAACCCGTGTCTCAACAGACGTTCTCGATGGTGCACGCACCTCTACGAGGGGAGGTGTCGGTGCCCGGGTCAAAGTCGGTCAGCAATCGGGCGCTCGTTTGCGCTGCGTTGGCGTCACCTTCCAGCACGGTGGATGGTGTAGCCGGGGGAGACGACACCACGCGTATGGTCGGCGGTCTTGCAGTGTTGGGTGCTCGCCTCGACATCAACGGCACCTCGGTGCGCGTCAGCTCTCCAATTGCTCGAAATGCTGGAGGTGCCACAACCATCGATGCAGGACTTGCCGGCACCACGTCGCGATTCCTTACCGCGGTTGCCGCGATGTGCGAACGAGAAACTGTCATCACTGGTGCCGCCTCGTTGCAGCGTCGCCCGATGGGCGAGTTGCACGACCTGCTTCGCGCCATGGGTGCACGGGTGACGAGTGAGCGAGATGGCTGTCTCCCGGTGACCGTGTCACGAGGGTCGATGCGTACCGCCGGCGTTCACCAGCTGGAGGCGCGCGGCGAGGTGTCGAGCCAGTTCATCTCCGCCATCATGATGATCGCGCCGTTGTGTGGTGGGGTAGATCTCCGCCTCACGGGTTCGTTGGTGAGTGCCCGCTACATCGACATGACTGCCGGTGTCATGCGCAGTTTTGGGGCCGCCGTGCAGGTCGAGCACGATGCTCGGGGACGTACGGTCTCGATTGCTCCAGGGGAGTATCGAGGCACTCACTATCGGGTGGATGCCGACTGGTCGTCGGCAAGTTACCCGTTCGCAGCCATCGCGCTGACGGGTGGCGAAGTGCTCGTGCCGGGCTTGCGTACGGATTCGTCGCAACCAGAGGCTGCCTTCGTCGGAGTGTTGGAGCAAATGGGATGCAAGGTGCGCGCCGACGCACAAGGTGTGCGTGTGTCGCGTGACTCGACTCACGCTTTACGAGGAGTGGACGTGGACATGTCGGAGATGAGCGATCTCGTGCCAACCGTCGCGGTGATGGGAGCATGCGCCGAGGGAACTACCCGTCTACGCGGAGTTGGATTCATCCGCGCCAAGGAGAGCGACCGTCTGGGTGATCTGGCACACGAGCTCACCACGTGCGGTGTCGACGTGGAGGTGGAAAAGGACGGTCTCACCATCCACGGTGGAGCATTGCGTTCGGCTGTTGTGTATCCACACCATGATCATCGATTGGCGATGTCGCTGGCACTCCTCTCGCTGCGACAGGACGGGATAGTGGTCGACGATGCGGACGTGGTGACCAAGTCGTGGCCGTCGTACTGGGACGCCATGCGCACCGGCCTGCTGCGCACCTAGAGCCGGGAGATATCGAGGATTCGACGCTTGGGTGCGAACTTGGGGGCACCCACACCATGTTTCTCCAGCAACCGCACCACCTGCCAGCGGTAGCCGGCGTACGGAGCCAACGTGACCAACATCTGTTCGTCGGAACCGCGCGGTGCGCCGGTGAGCGCCCACGCGACCGTGTTCTTCACGTGGAAATCACCGACAGGGAGCGCGTCGACATCCCCATGCGACACGCCAACGGCAACGGCTGCAGTCCATTCGCCGATTCCGGGTAGTTGCATGAGTGCACGGCGAGCGTCCGTGCCTGGCAGTTCTGCAGTGCGCTGCACGTAGCGTGCGTGGCGAGCCACGGTGACGAGCGCGCGTGCCCGTTGTCGTTCGATGCCGAGGCGATGAAACTCCCACGAGGGAATGGCCAGCAATCGTTCGGGCGAGGGTGGCAGGAACAAGGAAAGTGGTCCTGGTGCTGGTTCGCCGTACCGTCGACACAAGGCAGCCCATTGTGCAAAGGCCTGAGCTGCCGTGATTCGTTGGCCGAGCACCGCAGGCAACAACTCGTGGTACGGGGTGTCGGTTGCAGGGAGGTGCAGTTGTCCGACGTCACGAAGTGCGGCACTCACCGCTGCGTGACGACTGTGTACTTCCGACATCTCCGTTGCGCGCGCCGAGAGACGTTGCTGTCTGGCCCCGAGCCATGCGCCACCAGCGCCCCAGGTGCGTACCTCGTGTTCGCCGTTCTGGTGGATGTGGATGGAGATCGTTCCGGGTCCATCCGGGGTGAGCGTGGCCCGTTCGATGTGTGCGTTCTGGCTTCCCGTGACCGTGCTCATGTGGACACGGGTCGTTGGATCAAAGCCGCCATTGCGCAGCAGTGCGACATCGTACGTGTGATGTGGAATATCACGACCGTAGGCGAACGGTGTCACACCATGAGGGAGCCAGATCTGGGTGGTTCCGCACGGCAACGGCATCGGGCACTAGATTCGTCGCATCGTACGACGGGAGAAGTAAGTGTCAGCACGCGAAATCATGACGTGGGAGAGTTTCGGAGACGCGAGTCGCGAACTTGCCGTACAGATTGCCAAGTCGGGGTACGAACCCGACATCATCCTGGCAATTGCGCGCGGGGGGCTCTTGGCCGCGGGAGCGCTTGGATACGCATTGTCGGTGAAGAACACCTACACCCTGAACGTGGAGTTCTACACCGGTGTCAACGAGCGACTGGCGATTCCCATCATGTTGCCGCCCGTACCGTCGATGATCGATCTCAAGGACTCGCGCGTGCTCATCGTGGATGACGTCGCCGATACCGGCCACACGCTCAAGTTGGTGAACGACTTCTGTGCCGGCCAAGTGAAGGAATCCAGAATTGCCGTGCTGTACGAGAAGTCGGCCTCCATCGTGAAGTGCGACTTCGTGTGGAAGCGCACGGATGAGTGGATCAACTTCCCGTGGAGCGACAAGGATCCCGTAGCGAAGCGTGAGTGGAGCGTGAAGGACGCCTAAATCTGCGGTGCGAGCCTGCCACCGAGGCGGTGTAGGGACGCGAGGTCAGGGCAGTGTGATGCCGGGGTTCAGGAACTCGTTCGTTGCGATGTCGCTGGCCGTGACATCGGGAACGGTGAGCCCTTGTTCGCGCAGGATCGGTATGGCGCGAGCGATGAAGTCGTCCAAACGCGGCGACTCGAAGTCGCCGAAGGTGGGCGTATTCCCGTTGCCCACGATCCCGAGTTGCCGCATGGTTGCAACGGCATAGTTGGCAAGTTCGGCGCTCTGGCTCCACGTGGTGTCGAGTTGTTGCACGACATCGAGAAGTGTCGCGATGGTACGGCTGGGTGACGAGACGAAATCAATCTGTGCCTGCTGCATCATCGGGACCAATCTGGCAAGACAGCTGCGCAACGCATCGAGGCGCAGCTTGTTGATGGCAAGGTTCTGCGGATACGAAGTCCATCCCGCGTCGTGGATCAATTGGTACGCCGTGTCGATGGCCCCCGACTCCAAATTGGTATAACGAAACGGTTCGCTGGTGACAAATCCCTGATGTGCAACGTCGTCCGTTGCCAACATGAGCGAACCTTTGTAATTGGTGTCGACCTTGTCGACTGGCACGACGCCTTTCGACACCAGAAATCGCATGTACGGACGATCGCCGAAGACACTGACCGCCGCCACTTCGCCGGCGATGTCGGCGATCGTGGTGCTCTTTGGATGCTTCGCCTTGTTCCACAGGATGACTTGCGGGTTGACGGTGAGTGCGTTGAACACGGCGAGTGTCGGGGCTTCGTTGTATCGCGAGAGTGCGACATCCGTACCGACGTACCCGAACATGATTCCACCGTCGAGGAACATTTCCGTCACCACCGGCGACTCGATGAAGGGACCGCCTGCTCGAATCTCGAGATCGACTCCGGTGTCGGTGCCGCGGAACGTCAGTGAACCCGTGGTTGCGCCGCGCTGTGCGTCGACCGTGTAATCGTTTCCGAGCAGCTCGTAGATGCCGCCATGCTCTGCCTGCGGATACCAATCGGTTTGCACCACCACCGGCGAGATGCACACGTCAGCGAGGTCCCGTGGATTGGCCGGGGTGGCCGACTCGGTGACGCTGTCGGGGGTGGAACCGGAAGCGGTCCCACCCGAGGTGGTGTTGGTGCATGCTGCCAGCACCGCGACAAGGCTGGCGGCGAGAAGAAGGAAAGTACGACGTGGAGCTATGGACGGTGCCATGGTGAGACGAGAAGCCTACGCAACAGCGATACCACCACGAAGAACCCAAGTCCGATGAGTGCGGCAATCAGTGCCGTAACGAACATCGGACCTGATCGTGTGTCTTGAAAAAAGAACGTAATGAGGCGCCCGAGCCCGGGAGTGCCGCGCGTGAAGAAGAAATCCCCGACGATGGCACCGATCACCGCCAATCCAGCCGACACCCGAAGTCCGGCAAAGATGGCGGGGCTTGCGGCGGGAAGTTGAAGTCGTGTCAGCCGCTGCCAGCGTGAGGCTTGGGTCAGGGTGAACACGTCATGGAGTGCCGCACTGACCGAGCGCATGCCGAACAATGTGTTGGAGGCAATCGGAAAGAAGGCAATGAGCACCGTCACCGTCAACCGAGCACCGAACGATGCACCAGCCACCCGAATGATGATTGGCGTAAGAACGATGATGGGTGTGACTTGGATGGCGATGAGCCACGGCCACAACGCCGATTCGAGCGAACGGGAAACAGACATCGCGATGCCCAAGGCCATACCTGCGACGATTGCCAACATGAATCCGACGACTGCGGTACTGAGGGAGATCCATGTGGCGGCGGCAATGCGGTCCACGGTGGCCTCGTTGAGGCCCACGAAGAGTTGATGTGGTGGTGGAATGATGAGAGCCGAGCCATCCCCGGATGCAAAATTGTTGTCGAGCGAATAGGCGAGTGCGTACCACCCAGCAACCACGACGACAAGTACCACGAGTGGCGGCACGTATTTGCTACGTCGAGCGTCGATGCGACGGTTCGGCTGTTTCATGCGCGTCCAGCCTGCAGTTGCAACGATTCTGCGATTGCGCCACACAATGATGTGAACTCGGGCGAATATCGCAATCCGGCCGCCCGCGGACGAGCAAAGTCGATGTCGAACTCCTGCATGATGCGCCCGGGTGCTCCGGACATCACCAGTACTCGATCGGCGAGGTACACGGCTTCGTCGATTGCATGGGTCACGAGCAACGCAGAGAACTTCTGCGAGGCGTGGAGTGAAGCGAACTCGTCGTGCAATCGATTGCGTGTGATCTGGTCGAGTGCTCCAAAGGGCTCGTCCATCAACAACAGTTGGGGCCGTGCCGCAAGTGAGCGAACCAGCGACAAGCGCATCTTCATGCCCCCCGAAAGCTCGTGCGGCCATTTGCGGCGGTGATCGGCCAGGCCGGAGACGGAGAGCAATTGCTCGACCATCGAGCCGTCGTCGGATGCGGCCAGAAGGTGCGCATTGGCTTCCACGCGTCGCCACGGCAGGAGTGCCGGTTCTTGAAACACGAATCCAATCCGGTGTTCCGGTCGAGACACCTCGCCGCGAGTGGGTGCGAGGAGACCTGCCGTAATGCGTAGCAACGTGGTCTTACCGCAGCCGCTCGGTCCGACGATGGCAACGATCTCACCGGCTGCCAGTTGGAGATTCACATCGCTGAGTACCGCCGTTCCACCAAAGTGGTGGCCGACATTGCTGAGACGTGCGATCGCGGGGTCGCTCACTGCCATTGTCCACGCGAATGAATCACATCGCGCAACACGGTGACCCGGTCGGTCATGATTCCATCGACTCCGAGATCGAGGAGTCGCGACATCTCGATGGGATCGTCGATGGTCCACACGTGCACCTGCAATCCAGCGGCATGCGCGCCATCAACGAACGAGGCCGTCACGATCGGGAGGGGACCCTGCTTCACGGGTACTTGCGCTGCCAGGGGAGTGGCAGCACCGCGGAAACGTGGTGCGCGACCAACCCACGTACCAAGGCGAACCTTTGCCACATCGCGAGGACCCATCGACGTGCAGACTTTCGTTCCGTAGCGGTCGCGAACGGCATCGAGGCGTGCATCGCTGAACGACCCAATGCAGACTCGCTCGAACACATCGTCGCGATCGAGGCGAGCGAGGAGATGCGGAAGGGCGTGATCGCTCTTGCAGTCGATGTTGAACTTGGCGTCGGGCCAGCTGGCAAGCAGTTCATCCAATCGTGGAATCGGTTCGCGACCCGCGACACGGAGGGCTTCCACCTCGGCGGCCGTCATTTCCCGAATCAATCCGGGTCGGCCGCAGGTGCGCAGTACGTCGGGATCATGGAAGGCAAAGAGCACGCCATCGACGGAGGCATGCACATCGGTTTCCATGTAGCGGTATCCGAGCTGGTATGCGTGAGCAAATGCCGGCAGGGTGTTCTCGGGATGCTCGCTGGCGCCTCCCTGATGTGCGAACGCGATGGGTCGCGGTCCGTCCAGAAACGGGTGCGCGGGTGTCATGTGATGAGTCACTCGTGTACGACGGTACCGAGGGTTAGATCGAACGTCCGGCGTTCTGCCAGTACTCGTCTTTCAAGAGCCGCTTGTAGAGCTTGCCCGTGGGGTGGCGGGGGAGATCGGGGCGGAAGTCCACGGTGCGCGGGCACTTTACGTCGGCCAAGTGCGAGCGGCAGAAGGCGATGAGTTCCTTGGAAAGTGCGGCGGCTTCCTCGGGTGTTGCAGGCATGCTCGTCGGTTGCACCACGGCCTTGACTTCCTCCCCGAACTCCTCGTTGGGGACTCCGAAGACGGCAACATCCACCACCTTGGGATGGTTGATGAGCACGTTCTCGGATTCCTGCGGAGAGATGTTGACACCTCCGGAGATGATCATGAACGCTTTTCGATCGGTGAGGTACAAGAACTTGTCGTCGTCCATGTAACCAATGTCGCCGAGCGTGCTCCAGCCGCGACCCTTGGGGTCGCGCGATGACTTCGTCTTCTCCGGGTCGTTGTGATACTCGAACACCGCCGGAGACTCGAAGTACACCGTTCCGGTTTCGCCTGCAGGAAGCTCGTTACCTTCCTCGTCGAGAATGTGCAACACTCCGGAGATTGCCTGACCGACCGTGCCGGGATGGGCAAGCCATTGTTCTGAGTTGCAGTAGACGAAACCGTTTCCCTCGGTGCCGGCGTAGTACTCGTGGATGATCGGTCCCCTCCACTCGATCATCTTTCGCTTGACTTCCCCCGGGCACGGGGCTGCCGCGTGAATCACGGTCTTCAAGCCCGACACGTCGTGAGCATTTCGCTGGGCATCGGTCAACTTCAGCATGCGAACGAACATGGTGGGCACCACCTGCGAATGGGTGATGCCGTGCTTCGGTATGCATTCGAGGTAGTCCTCGGCATCGAAGTGTTCCATGATGACGGTGGTACCCCCGAGGCGATGCACTGCCATGTTGAATCGCAGCGGTGCGGCGTGATACAGCGGCGCGGGTGAGAGGTACTTCGTGTTGCCGTCGAATCCGAAGACGAACTGCGCCAACATGAGCAAGCTCGGAGGTGTGCCGAGGGGTTGTGGCGTGTACACGAACGCAACGCCCTTCGGACGACCTGTCGTGCCACTCGAATACAACATGTCGGTGCCCTCGAATCGTTCGGCAAGCGGATCGCTCGACTGTGATGCAATCGCACTCTCGTAGCCGTCGTAGTGGGTGGTGGTGCCGTCCAACATGTAGCGGGCGACCACCTGGGGTGTCGTCGGAACGACGGACTCCGCCTGGTCGGCCTTGTACTTGGAGGTGATGACCACCTTGGCGCCGCAGTCGTTGATGATGTACGACAGTTCATCGGTGGTGAGTCGACTCGAGCAGCAGGTATACACCAAGCCTGCGTAGTGGCATCCCCACACCACTTCGAAGAAGCGAGGATGATTCTCCAAGCAGATCGCCACATGGTCGCCGGGTTTCAGGCCGTGGCTGGTGAGCAACCGGCTGACCCGATTGGCGCCTTCATCCAGTTGGCGATAGGTGAGCGATGCGCCCGACCCGGCCATCACCACCGCGGGTTGATCGGGGGCAGTTTCTGCAATTTTTCCTGGGAACATGGTGACACCGAAGGTAGCGCAGCCGCTACCCTCGCACTATGTCTGTAAACACCCTGCCCACTTCTGCCGACGAAAAGCACGTCATCGACCTGGTCGAAGAGCTCTTGAGCGATCTCCCCCCTGCGTCGACCGATCCAGTCGCCTTCTTGGGCGCCCAGTTCGACCGAGGGTTGGCGTGGGTGAACTTTCCCGTAGGACACGGTGGACTCGGACTGTCACCCAAGTACCAACGCATCATCAACGAGCGAGTTGCCGCTGCCGGTGGTCCGAACGCGTACTATCGCAATCCAATCGGCTACGGCATGTGCGGTCCAACCGTGGTGGAATGGGGCAGCGAGGAACAAAAGAAGCGTTACCTTCGTCCGTTGTTCACCGGCGAAGAAGTGTGGTGTCAGTTGTTCTCCGAGCCCGGTTCGGGCTCCGACTTTGCAGGCTTGAGCGGCAAGGCGGTTCGTGATGGTGAGGAATGGATCGTGAACGCACAGAAGGTGTGGACCACGCTCGCGCACGTGTCGAAGTTCGGGTTGCTCGTCGTGCGCACGGATCCGGAAGCGGTGAAGCACGCGGGCCTCACGGCGATGGTGGTGGACATGCACGCGCCAGGCGTAGAGACTCGTCCATTGCGACAGATGACGGGAGAAGCCGAGTTCAACGAAGTGTTCTTCACCGATGCGCGTGTTCCCGTTGTAGAGACGCTGGGCAAGCCCGGTGACGGTTGGCGAGTGTCACTCACCACGTTGATGAATGAACGAGTGGCGATCGGTGGTGTGATTCCACCGAAGGCTTCAGGGCCGATTCGTGAGGCGCTCAAGTTGTGGGAGAAGTTGACTCCCGACCGAAAGACTGCGGCAACTCGTGATGATCTGATGCGTTTGTACATTCGTGCCGAAGTGTTGCGACTCACCAACATTCGCGCCGGTCAGATGCGCAAAGTTGGTGCACCCGGACCAGAAGGCTCCATCGGCAAGATGGCGAGTGCGGATCTCAACAAGGACACGTATGCCTTTTGTGTCGGGCTCATGGGTGCCGACGGGATGTTGTACGGCGATTATTCGATGGTGCGACCGAACACCGCGATGGGTCCTACCGATGGCCTGCAGAAGTCGTTCCTTCGCAGTCGTGCCAACAGTATCGAGGGTGGCACCAGCGAGGTGATGCGAAACATCCTCGGCGAACGTGTTCTCGGATTGCCAGGTGACGCACGAGTGGATCGCGACAAGCCATGGAGTCAGGTTCCGCGCAACTAACTGGCGTGGTGCCGAGCTAGTTGGCGAGTGCCGCCAGCACCGAGCTGGCGCTGATGCGCCGATCGTCGTACGCGCGCCGCGTTGACGCATTGCCGCCCAGCATGGTGGTGATGGCCGTCTCCATTGCACTCTGCAACTCACGGATATGACGCGGGGGTGGGAAGTACTCGTCTTCCTCGGTGGCCCGCACCTGCGTGTAGCCACCCGCAGGTGCCAGGCGCTCGATCACGGCAACCACCAGTTCCTCCGGTGCCGAAGCGCCAGCAGTGACACCGACCGTGCCGTGGAGATCGTCGGGGAGCTCGCTCGCTTCGTTGATTCGTAATACACGCGGGCAACCGATCTCGCGCGCCAACCGCTCAAGGGCGATGGTGTTGCTTGAGTTTGCCGATCCGATCACCACCATTGCATCGACCTCGCTGGCGATCTTGGTGAGCGACGCTTGTCGGTTGGTGGTGGCAAAGCACAGGTCGCTTCGACCGGGGGTCCACACGTGGGGGAAGCGTTCCTTCACCGCAGTCGCCACACCTTCCCATTCGCGATGCGACAGCGTGGTTTGCGCCAGAAGCGCCACCGGTTCGGCAAACTCGGGGAGGGCAGCGACCTCTTCCAAGGTTTCCACGCGCGAGATCGACTCGGGCGCAACGGCCATCGTGCCGACTGCCTCTTCGTGGCCTTCATGACCCACGTAGACGATTCGAAAGCCCTTGCCTGCGCGGGTGCGAACTTCGTGATGCACCTTGGTCACGAGTGGGCACACCGAATCGACCATGTAGCTGCCGCGATCACGGGCGGCGGCAACGACGGCAGGTGCAGAACCGTGCGCCGACAACATGATGGGTCGTCCGATCGGCACTTCGCTGACGTCGTCGACGAAGATGACGCCGCGCGTGACGAAGCGATCCACCACGATGCGGTTGTGCACGATTTCGTGGTAACAGTAGACGGGTGCATCGAACGTGCGAACCATCCACGCCAGCGCCTTGATTGCCATTTCCACTCCTGCGCAAAATCCGCGCGGTGCAGCAAGTAAGACGTTGTCAACAGCCATGCGTCATCACCACGGTACCGCTCGTCATGGCGCAGTGGGAACGGTGTTGCGACAGCCCGAACCGAAGCGGTGATGGGTCGACGCCTCGGTAGCGTGAACGAAGTGACGAATGGAGACGCCCGCAAAAGCGTCGTCATCGTCGGGCGGCCCAATGTGGGCAAGAGCACGCTCTTCAATCGGTTCGTCGGTGAGCAGGCCGCGATCGTCGAGGATCACCCCGGGGTGACGCGCGATCGCCACACCAGGGAAGTGGAGTGGTGCGGGTATCACTTCAACGTCGTGGATACCGGGGGTTGGATGCCCGGTGGAAGCGCCCTGGATTCCAAGGTGAGTCGACAGGTGGAAGTCGCTGCCCGTACCGCCGACATCGTGCTCTTCGTCGTGGATGCAACCGTCGGGCTCAACGATGATGATGAGTCCATCGCGGCGTGGCTGCGTGCGACGGGTCGACCGATCCTGCTCGTTGCCAACAAAGTGGACGGACCGAATGCCGAAACGGACCTGTGGCAATTCCTCAGCCTCGGGTTGGGTGACGCAGTTCCAGTGTCGGCAATTCATGGCCGCAAATCCGGTGACCTTCTCGATGTCATCGTCGATCAATTGGCGATCGAGGCCGATGAACCCGGTGCCCCTGCTGCGTTCGTGCGCAATCCGGAGACGAAGGAACCGCGAGTGGCCATCGTCGGTCGTCCGAACGTGGGCAAGAGCACGCTGTTCAACCGTTTGGTTGGCGAGGAGCGTTCCATCGTTCACGACATGGCAGGGACCACGCGCGATGCCGTCGACACTCGTGTGGAAACCTCGGATGGTCCCGTCGTCTTCGTGGACACTGCAGGCATGCGCCGTCGCAGCAAGGTGGAACCGGGCACGGAGTACTACAGCATCATCAGGGCCTTGCGAGCAGTCGACGAAAGTGACATCGCGCTTCTCGTGATCGATGCCACCGAAGGTGTCACCAGCCAAGATCAGCGCCTTGCCGAGCGGATCGATGCCAGCGGTTGCCCGATCGTGTTGGTGCTCAACAAGTGGGAGGTGCTCGAGGCCGAACGTCGCGAGCAAGTGGAAATCGAACTTCGTCGGCGTTTGTACTTCATCGGCGACTCGCCAATCGTTCGACTCTCGGCGCTCACGGGAAAGAACGTGCACCGCCTGCAACCGTTGCTCACGGAGGCAATCACCAATTACCACAAGCGTGTTCCCACTCGCGACGTCAACCGGGTACTTGCCGCTGCACAGCAGCAGCAGCCAGCCGGTCAGGGCGCCCGGGTGTTATATGCATTGCAGGGTGCCGTGGATCCACCCACGTTCACGTTGTTCGTCAATCGTGAACTGCCGCAAACGTATTTGCGGTACCTCGAGCGGTCGATTCGCGAGGCCTTTGAGTTCGGTTCGACTCCGATCAAGTTGCGCGTACGAACGCGATCCGAACAGGGCTGATCAATGCCGTGGTGTGAACCGTGTTCGCGCTACTTCGCCCCCTCGGCAATGAAGGCAGACGGCTCGTGCCCCGCGTGTGGCAAGCCGATCGATGCGTCTCCACGACTCACCTCGCGCGACGCTCCGACGCTTCGTGAGCTGTCGGAGATGAGTGGCGAGAAGGCGCCGTGGCACTTCAAACTGCTCATGGCAGCACTCGTGCTGTATCTCGGCTGGCGGATCATCGCGCCGTTTGTAGACTGACCGAGCCGTAGCTACGGGCTGTGGCGCAGCTTGGTTAGCGCGCTTGTCTGGGGGACAAGAGGTCGGGAGTTCAAATCTCCCCAGCCCGACGATGTGCGGGCGCTTTGTTGCCACCACCGCGCCGGAACAATTGGCGCTCTTGTTCGATGCGGTACTCGACGACCCCCTCTCTCGGCAATGGGCGGCCAACTACAACGTCGCACCAACCACGCGCATTCTGCACCTCACGAGCAAGCAAGAAGACGGTGAACACCGACGGGTGCTGCAGCGTGCGCACTGGGGGCTCTTGCCATCGTGGTCGAAGGATCGCAGTCGGGCCGCGAGCATGATCAACGCACGCAGCGAAACCCTCACTGAAAAGCCGAGTTTTCGTCCGTTGCTCGCAGCGCACCGCTGTGTCATTCCAGTGGACGGCTACTACGAATGGCGAACCATCGGGGTGGATCCCAAGGTCAAGCAACCCAAGCAGCCCTACTTCATTCGCTCACGCGACGCG
>SXPV01000050.1 GCA_005793215.1 Actinomycetota bacterium | reverse complement strand
TTTCCCGCTTTCGGACCCGAACAAGTCGAGGTCCTGAAACGCGGACTCGTCACACTAGCGGATGGTTGGTGGACCCCCAACCTCCCCGGTGAAGACTTCGCCGTGCATCGCCCGATGCGTGACGAGTGCCCAACCTCCGTGAAATCGGTGCCTGCGCCACCAGCCATGGCCCGTGAATCAGGCCCGAAATGCTGGGTTTAGCGGGCGAAATCCACGAGGTGGTACGTGGTTTTTCCCTTTCGCACCAGCAACCATCGCTCGTGCAACAGCGGAATTCCTGCTAAATCCGCATCGCTGGCGAGCACGACACCATTGGCACGCACGCTCTTTTGGGTAAGCAATCGACGCGCCTCGCTCTTGCTGGCAGCAATTCCTGGCAACGCTGCCAGCACGCCAGCGGCATCGGCCAGCACCGCTGTGCCCATCTTGGTGGCAGGCACCTCGGCGGCAATGAACGCCATGGTGGATGGGGATGCCGTCATGGGATCGCCTCCGAACAAGATGGCAGCCGCGTCGCTCGCGGCCTTTGCCGCCTCGGCACCGTGAACCAGCGCGGTGAGTTCGTCGGCCAACGTGCGCTGAGCGACTCGTGCCGAGGGGTTGGCGTGCTGCTCGTCGAGCACGGCGGCGATTTCGTCGAGTGACCTCAACGAGAACTGCGGTAGGTAGCGGTCAATATCTTCGTCGGCGAGCTGCATCCAGAACTGACGGAACTGATACGGCGATGTCTTTTTTGCATCAAGCCACACTGCCCCGTCGGCGGTCTTGCCGAACTTCGTGCCGTCGCTCTTGGTGAGCAGAGGCCACGTGAGCCCGTATGCGCCACGTCCTAGTCGCTTGCGAATCAGGTCGATGCCGGCGGTGATGTTGCCCCATTGATCACTACCGCCCATCTGCATTTCGCAGTCGTGGACCTCGCACAGGTGACGAAAGTCGTTGGCTTGCAACAACATGTAACTGAACTCGGTGTACGACAAACCGTTCTCGTCGCTCAAGCGTGACTTCACGCTGTCCTTGGCCATCATCTGGTTTACGGTGATGTGCTTGCCAACATCGCGCAGGAAGTCGAGCACGGGAACATCGCGGGTCCAATCGGCGTTGTTCACCAACAGTGCGGCGTTGTCGCCCGCGTCGAAATCGAGCAAGCGTTCGAGTTGTGTCGTGATGTTGGCAACGTTGGCAGCCAGCGTGTCGGTGTCCAATAGGTTGCGCTCTTCGCTGCGACCGGAGGGGTCACCTACCATTCCCGTGGCTCCTCCGGCCAACACGATTGGTCGATGCCCCAGCATCTGAAAACGTCGCAGCGAGATTTGTCCGAGCAAGTTGCCGGCGTGCAGCGAATCGGACGTGGGATCGAACCCCACGTAGGCCGACATCTGGGCACTGATGCTTCGCTCCGACAGCGTTTGGCGATCGGTGGAGTCGTGGATGAGGCCACGCGACGCGAACTCGGCAACGACATCGCCGAACTTCGTCATGTGTACAGAGTAGAGCGCGCCACGCGGCACGTTCGCTATTGCGACGAGAGTTGCTCGTCCACCGCGAAGGCTGCGCGGACCCACTCAGGTACTGGCACCACCTTCGGTGCACCTGGCGTGGTGGATACATAGACGATGGTGGTGTCGAATGATGGCTCGCCAGCCACGTGACCACGGATGGACACGTCAAACGACGAGTTACCCCAACGGGACACGGAGCATTCGAGCGACGCCACGTCGCCAAGGCGTAACGGCTGGTGCCACACCACGTTGACGCTCTTCAACATGCAGTCGAATTCATGCATTCGCTCGCCCAAACGATGCGAAAACCAGCACATGGCGGCATCATCGCAATACGCCAGGTAATGGGCATTGAAGACCACTTTTTGCATGTCGCAGTCGCCGTAGCGAACGCGGATGTCGTGGCGATACATGCCCCAACACTAGGTGTTGGCTGCCGTCCGCAAAGCGTGCTGGAGCTTTGGAACATTTACCACCGCGATGACGTATGTGACGTGAGGTTCCACGCGCATGAAGTGGTGAGCAAGGCGGTGTCGCATGCGAATGATGTCATCCCACGGCACCGCAGGAAACTGCTCTTTCAACAGCACGCGGTACCTCCGACTCATCTCCCCGATTCGGTAGAGGCGCCACTCGACTACCGCCCGCGCACGAAGATCGGTGATGAACGCTGGAAGTCCTTCGGTCGTGGCTTCCTCAATGAGCCTGAATGATTCCCCTACTTCATTCGTGAACTGATGGAGCTTCGAACTCATTGAGGTAGCCCCAGCAGTTCGCTCGCGGTTGGGCAGTTAGACGCTAGGAAGAGCATGACAGTGACACCGGCAAGTTCACTCATCTTGTCTTCGATTCTGAACACATCAAAGAGGTGAAGATGAAGCGGGGACGCGCACCCAAACGCAATTGCTAGCTGTCCGTGCTCATCGGTGAACGACCCTGGAAGCAACTCAAGCGACGACAACCCAAAGGATTGAGCGACATGATTGAGTGCTTCGGTGGGCAACGGATGGGGAAGGGAAACGGGCGTGGTTGGAGTTGTCATGGGCGGAAACGTAGCCCTGTGGCACGAGTTGTCAAGTACCTCGCCGAGGGCGAATTAGTTCGAAGAATTGCGGGAGCTCTGCACCATGCGTGCCGCCGCCATTACGGCGTCGGCATGCATCTGTGCTTGGGCAGCCGACAACGTCGGACCCAGTTCCACCACGAATGCCATCGCTTTGGGAACCGCATTGCGTTGCCACGTCGCCGCAACACCGGTGTACCGACCTCCGGTGATTCGCACGAGGGGAAGCTCCGTGAGCCGTGCGTATCGAGCGCGTACTCGCCCTTCGAATCCCGTTCCTGGCGAGATCATGTTGAGGTCCTGGTGGTACCAGATGCCCAGTACTGGTCGAATCTCTCGCACGAACTGCACCATGGCTTTTGTCTCCGGCTCGGACGCCGCGCTGGGGCCCGCGTACTGCCAGTATCCGGGCGTACCTTGCCGAGCCCAAGCGTTCGGAAAGTTTCGGTTGAGGTCTACTTTGTTGGCGTTCCCGCGCGTCTGGGAGGCGGTGCCGTCGGGATTCATGTTGGGTATGACCCACAGCTCAACACCGCTCGGCGGCGTCATTGCCGTGAGGAGGTTGGTAATGAGTAGTCCTGCATCTTCATCACCGTGAATGACTCCTACGACCAAAATTGGTGTTCCGCCTTTGGTACCGAATCGAAGTGCTTCGATCTCACGGCTTTCGACGGATGTTCCAATCACACGTCGCTCACGTTCGTTGGCCCGGGCTGGGCCCACTGTGGCGAGCGCACCGGTCAACACCACGGCTACAAGGAGAAGATGGCGACCGCGAGAGCAACGAATAAGACGTCGACGATGCATGGAGCGAAGGTTAGGGCAGGCGTGATTGCAGCGCAGCAATTACCCGGTGCAGCTCGTCGCGCTGTGCGACAGCTGCCTTCGGACCTGCAGCGCCATGACTAGAACGACGCTGCACCGCCACGCCTGGCGCGAACAACGCCGCGGCATCCGGGCCCAGGTCACTGTCAGCGCGAACCAAGTCCACCAAGGGCGTGCCATTACTCAACGAGCGCGACACCAACTCCCCCACCTTGGCGTGCGCCTG
>SXPV01000049.1 GCA_005793215.1 Actinomycetota bacterium | reverse complement strand
GCGTCGATACATCGCAGCCGGCGCCAATGGTCAAACCGGGTACACCGACGTGCTGGTGGAAACCGCGGAAGTCAGTGACAAGCCCGATTGGAAAGAAATGCTCAACTGGGGCAAACAGATGGAGCCCGGGCATCCGATGCGCCGAAAGTTCCCCCAGGCCTACCCCGATCAGGTACTCCCCGAGGCTTCGGTGCCGGGGATCAGCAAGGTGTTGTACGCATTTCACGATGCGATGATCGATTTGCAGACTCGCTTCTTGCGGATTATCGCCGTGGGGCTTGGATGCAAGGACACCTTCTTTGACGAGATGGTCGACAATGGCTGTGCATTGAACCGCGCAATTCGTTATCCGAGCATGAAGCAAGTGCCCGGTGAAGGGCATGTGTGGGCGGCGGAGCACGGCGACATCAATTTGATTACCGCACTGCCGCGTGCAACCGCCAAGGGTTTGCAAGTGAAGCACGGCGGCAAATGGATCGATGCCGTGCCACCCGCGGGTCACGTGATATTGAATACCGGCATCATGTTGGAACGACTCACCAATGGTGTGATTCCCATCGGCTGGCACCGTGTGGTTGCCGACCCGGATTTCGACGGCGAGCGCTACAGCATCGTTCAGTTCTGCCACCCACGACCATCCACCTTGTTGGCGCCCTTGCCGACCTGCGTGACAAAGGACAATCCGCTGCGCTATCCCACGGTCACCGCGGGGGATGCGCTTGACGAAGTGATCTATCGCATCAACCTGGTGGAAGGTGCTCGTCGAGTCACCAGCTGAGTGCGCTTAGCCTTGATGTAGTGAACATAGGTGTCCTGACCGGCGGCGGTGATTGCCCCGGGTTGAACGCCGTCATCCGAGCGATCGTGCGCAAGGCGCACGGGGTTGGCGGACACCGTGTGCTCGGCTTCTACGACGCGTGGGACGGAGTGTTGGAGAAGCGCTACGAAGTATTGGACATCAGCAAGGTGCGAGGCATCCTGCCCAAAGGTGGCACGATCCTTGGCACGCGTCGCGGGAGTCCGTTCGATTATCCGGATGGAGTCGAGCGCACCAAGCAGGTGTTCGCAGAACTCGGGCTTGATGCACTCGTGGTGATTGGTGGCAATGGTTCGCTCACCGTCGCCTCGATGCTGGCGGATGATCACGGCCTGCCAATCATCGGTGTGCCAAAGACCATCGACAACGACGTTGTCGGCACAGACGCCACCTTCGGGTTCCAGACCGCGGTGCAGATCGCCACGGATGCAATCGATCGTCTGCACACCACCGCCGAAAGTCACGACCGTGTGATGGTGGTGGAAGTGATGGGTCGCGATGCGGGATGGATTGCGCTTCACGCGGGACTCGCCGGCGGAGCAACCGCCATCCTGGTGCCAGAGGTTCCGTTCGACACTCGTGAAGTGGCCAACATCGTGTCCAAGCGTCACGATCGCGGTCGGTACGCGTCCCTCGTGGTGGTTGCGGAAGGTGCCAAGCCCAAGCCGGGCACCCTCGATGTTCCTGAGCCGGCACTCGATAAATATGGCCGTGAGTTGCACGGCAGCATCAGCCAAGTAGTTGCACCAGCACTCTCGAAGTTGACGGGCTACGAGTCGCGAGTGGTGCAGTTGGGGCATGTGCAACGTGGCGGCACACCCACGGCCTATGACCGGGTGTTGTCGTCACGGTTCGGTCTCGCTGCCGTCGACGCCGTCTACGCAAAGGCGTTCGGACTGATGGTGGCGCTCCACTGCGGACGCATCGAACGGGTGTCCATGCAGGTGACGCGTGGGCAGACTCGCACGATCGACCTCGACCTGTTCAACGACGTCGCCGCCGCCTTCTTCGGCTGAACTTCATGAACATGACTGGCTCGGAACGACTAGACGACACATTCTGGGTCTGGTACGGCCGAGCAAACCCAGAATCGCTTCACGTGGTTCGCGATTTGTTCCGCGAGGAGGGGGAGTCGCGCTCACTTGAACTCTTGAAATGGCAGTATCTCGAGCGCCTCGGCGGGGCTCATGTTGCCATCGCACACACAGATCAAGGTATTGAAAGTGGTGCGGCTTCGTTGTATGCGGCCCTTCCATCTTCGGTGCAATGGGGAGATCGGGTGTTGTCATCCGTCCAGTCGTTTGACTCAATCACCTCAAAGCGCTTTCGGGGGAAGGGCCTTTTTTCGAGACTCGGGAACTATGCATATAGAAAGTTTCAGGAGAACGGAATTGAATTGGTTTATGGAATACCGAATGAGAACATCAACAATGCAAGAATCACACAGCTTGGATGGAGGAGTCTCGATCCTCTCCCATTCTTGGTGAAGCCATTTGGGCTTCGCTATCTCCGCGCTCGCGCGCGAGTAAGACGACCGCGCATCATTGGGAGTGTCGAGTCAGGAACCTTGGGAGGTGTACGTCAAGTCGCGGTGTGTCCACCAGACATAACAAATCTGTTCGGTCGCTCGGAGCTTGTCGGAAGAATCGGAGTACGCCGCGACTATGACTACCTCTCTTGGCGACTTGCCAGACCGGCTTCGAGTTACTCACATTATGAATGCCGAAGTACATCGGGAGAGCTCGTCGGCTACGCCGTATATGAACTTGTGCTCAAGCACGGCTGTGCCACTGGTTATCTCATGGAATTGATATCAGACGTGAGGCACCCCGAAGCCGCAGACGAACTCACGAACGCCGTGTTAGCCGACATGCGGGAACGTGGCGCTGACATTGCACTTGCGTGGTGGATGGAGTCGAGTGGAGCGGCCAGGGCCCTTGGTCGCCACGGATTCTTTCAACTACCAGAGCGACTCCGCCCGATTCAACTTCATCTTGGGTACCGATTTCTTGCTGAAGGTGGCACCATTGCTCGCGATAACTTCTCCTTCAGTTATCTGGACTCTGACACCGTTTGATCTGCTTGGTTCGCCGTCTACTCTTTTGTCATGCCTGCCGGCCAGACACCCTTGCAACAGACGCTGCGCGAACGTTCCGGACATCTGTGGATCGCCAATGAATACGTAGCAAGTTCCGGAAAACGTACCGCGGTGGTCAACCCCGCCACTGATGAAACGATTGGTGAGTTCGCGCATGCGACGACCGCCGAAGTTGATGCCGCCGTTGCCGTTGCCAATCGTGCTCAACGCGAGTGGTGGGTGATGAGTGCACTGGATCGCGCCAACGCAATGCATCAGATCGCCGACCGCATGTTGGCAATCACGCGAACCACGGGGGAATGTCTCACTCGCGAGATGGGCAAACCCTTCCGCGAAAGCAACTGGGAAGGCGGGGCGTCGGCGTCGGCGTTTCGTTACTACGCCGAGATCGCGCGCAACGAGCAAGGTCGTATAGCCGGGCCGGCAATTGCCGGGCAGCTGCACATGGTGATGAAGGAGCCGTTGGGCACCAT
>SXPV01000008.1 GCA_005793215.1 Actinomycetota bacterium | reverse complement strand
TCGAGGTCCTCGGCATGCTGCGCATGTCGGTTGGCCATGGCGAGGAACATTTCATCCCCGCGCTCGGTCTGCTTCACGATCATCGAGGCCACCACCGCCATGACGTACCCCGCAAACGTGAAGCGCCGGTACTCCAGCCACGCATCTTCGAAGGTGAGCGTGATGTTGTAACCGCGTAGTCCGTCCACCCAACGCTGTACCAGCGCGCGTTCATGTGCGCGACGAGCATCGGTGGTGAGCCCCGCACCAACGAAATACGCAAGGTCCTGCGCGCCACATGCGTGAGTGACGGTTTGAAAATCAACCACGCCGATACCGGCATTGCGAAACAACAGATTGTCGAGTCGAAAGTCGCCGTGCACCACCGTTCGGTGCGGAAGTTCGCGTCGAAAGTACCCGCCCGAATCCCGCATGAACTCCTCACCGACGTGTCGCGCCGACGGTGAGAGCCGATCGCCGTATCGCTGCATGAACCCCGGGAAGACCTGTTGCATGAGCGCCTGGCTGCCCGAGCGATCCTTGTCGGTGCTCCGGTTCAGCCACGGCAAGGTTGCGAGAAACGGCGAGTTCCACAACGGACCATGCATCCGAACGAGTTCGTCGACGCATGCCTCTGCTTGGGTTGGCGTGCAGCCGGCGATTTGGTCTCCCTGTTCGCAGGGCGCAAAGTCTTCGAGCAGCAAGAGGAACTCGTCGGTGGTCTCGTCACGCTCCACGTGGAAGCACTGTGGTGCCCCAACGTCGAGCGCGTCACGAAGATCGCGATAAAACGACGACTCCACTTCGTAGCATCGTGTCGCTTTACCGGTGGCACGACTCCGCGGGTCATCGCTGGGGAACTTGGCGATCAAGGTTGCAGGCACATCACACGACTCGCTAAAGGTGAGATGGAGTCGTCGCGACTCCGACATTTGTCCGGTGCCGATTGCCTCCTCGTGCACCGCAGTGATTCGAGCGTTGCCGCGCTGCGCCGCCAGTGCCGCGTTCAAACGTTCGATGGAAAGCGAACTTCCAGCAGCGGGCTGGTGGGCAGAAGGTGAACCGCTGACGAGAGGCTGCTCGGCGGATGGCACCGACTTGGTCTACACCGTTTCGGGTTCGCGCGACAAACGGGCAGCGACTCGCCCGATTTTGTCGATTCGGGCAATCACTGCCTCGCGAGCCTTCTCGCCATCAGGAGAGAGACCGGACACATCCTTCACCTTCCAATGACGCAACACCACTGGTTCGAGAATCTGCTCGTGGTGAATCTTGAAGTCGTAGATGCCGGCATTGGCAATTTGTTTGGCGAGTTCGTTGAAGTTTGGAATTCCAGTTCCGGGCATCGCAAAGTTTCGAACTGCTCGCTCGATTCCAATCATCATGTTGGATGGATCCGCTTCGAGCGCCGCCGTCGCTAGGTCGCGGTAAAACAGGTAGTGCAAGTTCTCGTCGTTGCCGACGCGCAGCATCACATCCTGCCCTGCTTGATCGCCGATCAGTTTTCCGGTGTTGCGGTGCGCAATTCGTGTCGCAAGTTCCTGCATGGAGAGATACGCAAGCGCTTCGAACAAATCATCAGGTGCGGGCACTTGGGCACCGCGAACCTGCTGCATACGTGCGCGCTCGAGTTCCACCGGGTCGAGGGCACGGGTCACGGTGAGGTAATCGCGAATGGCGATGGAGTGTCGACCTTCTTCGGCCGTCCAGTTGCGAGCCCAGGCGCCATATGCGCTGTCGCCACCGAAGATGGTGCTGATGTCCCGCGTGTAATACGGCAGGTTGTCTTCGGTCAGCAAGTTCACGAACAGTGATGCGCGTACTGCTTCGGGGAGAGTCCAGCCACCATCGCCGAAATCGGCATCGGCAGGCGACCACGGACGCTCGGGATCGAAATCGCGGCCACGACTCCACGGCACGTATTCGTGCGGGAACCACTCCTTGGCAACGCCCATGTGGCGGTCGTACAACTTTGCTGCCGTTGGCTCGAGTACGGCGAGCAGTTCCGCCGGATTCACTTCGCCACCTCGCAGCCACAGCCTGGCGTCATACCGTCACCCTAACCGCAGGCGTTGCACCAAGCGAGACAGAGGTACTCGAAAATCATCAAGAAGCGGAATGCCTGCGTTCATTAGTGCGCGGTTCTCCAAAACGGAGTTGGCCGGACGCGGAGCGGGTCGAGGCGGCACCAGATCACGTGTCTTCACGGGCTTCACCCGATTTGGGTCGAGACCCGCTGCAGCCAATACTTCGCGCGTGAATTCGTACCAACTCACCACACCCTGATTGGTGACGTGCCAAGTTCCACCGCGCTGCCCTGCTGCAAGTTGCACGATCATTCGCGCAGCATCATCCGCCATGGTGGGGTTGCCCACCTGATCGTCCACGAAGGTGAGCGTGTCGTGTTGCGCGGCAAGTCGCAGGATGGTTTTCACCATGTTGGAACCGTGGAATCCACACACCCACGAGATTCGAACGATGGAGTCAAGTGCAGTGTCCACGGCGTGCTCCCCCGCCAACTTGGAGGCCCCGTACACCGACTTCGGATTCGGCGTGTCACTCTCCACGTACGCAGTTGATTTGGTCCCATCAAAGACGTAGTCAGTGGAGATGTACACCACTCGCGCATCCACCTTGCGTGCTGCGTTCACCACGTGTTCGGTGGCGGTGCCGTTGAACAGCATCGCCTTTCCGGCATCGCTTTCGCATGTGTCAACGGCGGTCCACGCAGCAGCATGAATGATTACATCGGGGTGCACACGTGTGACTGCCAACTGCACTGCGGTGGCATCGGTGACATCGAGCTCGGCACGAGTCAACCCGGATACCTGATGACCGCCAGCTTGTGCTGCGTCAACCAGTTCACGTCCCAACTGTCCGCCAGCGCCCGTGATGAGGATCTTCACAGCGCCACGGTCTTCACGGCTTGGCCTTGAGCGGCTCCCACCACCAGCGGTTGTCGCGGTACCAGGCAACGGTTGCTTCGAGTGCCTCGTCGAGTGAGCGTTGTCGCTTCCAACCGAGCTTGGTGATCTTGGCAATGTCCACCGAATATCGGCGGTCGTGACCCTTGCGATCCTGCACGTACTGCACGCTGGCCTCGTCCTTGCCGTGGAGTGCGAGCAATTTGTCCACCAACACTCGGTTGGGCGTTTCGTTACCCGCCCCGATGTTGTAGATCTCGCCGAGCGTTCCCTTCTCCAACACCAGGTGCACGCCCGAGCAATGGTCGTCCACGTACAGCCAGTCGCGTTCGTTGAGCCCGTCGCCGTACAACGGAATCTTCTTACCATCCAGCAGGTTGGTGGTGAACAACGGGATCGCCTTCTCCGGATACTGGAATGGACCGAAGTTGTTGGTGCATCGGGTGACCAACACGGGTGTTCCGTGCGTGGAGAAGTACGACAACGCAATGAGGTCGCTGCCCGCCTTCGATGCCGAGTACGGCGATCGCGGCTCGAGCGGATCGGTTTCTTTCGAAGATCCGACTTCCACGCTGCCATACACCTCGTCAGTGCCGATGTGCACCACGCGTTGCATGCCGAGCTTGCGAGCGGTGTCGATCACCACGTTGGTGCCGAAGCAGTTGGTGAGAATGAAATCCTCGCCACTTTCGATCGAACGGTCCACGTGACTTTCGGCGGCAAAGTGCACCACCCAGTCGTGGCCCTTCATTGCAGCTTCGATGTCGCCTGGATGGCAGATGTTGCCCTTCACGAACGAGAACCGCGGACTGTCGTCCATGTCTCGCAGTGTGGACAAGTTACCCGCATACGTGAGCGAGTCGTACACCGTTACCGAATGGTCGGTGTTGCGCAGTACCCACCGCGCATAGTTGCTCCCGATGAAACCGGCGCCGCCGGTAACGAAGATCTTCATGTCAGGCTCGAGTGCCCCAAGTTGACGAGGTCCACGGCGCGTGGGCGCACACGCCGCTCATGTTCGCATTCCCCAGATGGGCTGCTGGTGCGGTGCAATATCTTTGCGTAGCGGGTTGGCTTGATCACGCTTCGACAACGTTGGTGATGCAATTCCCCAATCGGCACCAATTGCCGGGTCGTTGTACGCGACGCCGAGCTCGTCGTTGGGGTTGTAGTAGTTGTCCACCAGGTACGTGATGGTCATGTCGGTGAGCGATGCAAAACCATGCGCAACACCCGGTGGAATGAACACACCGCGATGATCGTGCGTTCCGTCCTTGCGCGCACCAAGGTCGATTACTTGCGTGACACCGTCGGTGGGTGAACCTTTGCGCAGGTCGTGCAACACCACTCGACAGGTTCCATACGGCACGTACCAGTAATCGGCTTGGTGCAGGTGGTAGTGCAACCCAACGATTGCTCCGGCTTTGCGATCGCCACGATTACCTTGGAGCATCTCACGGCCGAGCGGGAACCACTCGCGACGATACGTTTCGATGAAGAATCCGCGTTCGTCGCCGTGCATGCTCGGCTCGACAATCTGCACACCTTTGATGAGGTCGGATTCGGTGATCTTGGGCATCTAGGCGTCGAGCTCCACTTTGGAATCGTCGCCGAGCATCAAGCGCAATGCGCGCGGGCGATGCTGTGACTTGACCACCTGTACGTTGCGACCCAGCAGCGAGTCGGTCATCTTGTGTACGTCATTCACCGTGCAGCCGTCGAGCAACACAGAGTGCTCCAGCTCGGAATGCACGATGTTGCAGTTGTTACCAACAGAGGTGTACGGACCGATGTAACTGTTGTCGACCACGGTGTCAGTGCCAATCACCACCGGGCCGCGAATGCGCGAGTTGACGATTTTTGCGCCCTTCATGATGACGACACGACCTTCGATTTGCGAACTGCCATCCACGCTGCCGTCGTTGCGTGGCTCGAGCACTTCGAGCACCAATCGATTGCACTCCAACAACGGGTCCTTCTTGCCGGTGTCGATCCACCAGCCCTTCAAGACTTCGTGACGAACGGTCTTGCCCTGCTCGATGAGCCATTGGATGGCGTCGGTAATTTCCAACTCTCCACGTTTCGATGGCTTGATGGCGCGAACAGCCTCGTTGATGGTTTTGTCAAACAGATACACACCCACGAGCGCCAAGTCGCTCGGGGGATCCTTCGGCTTTTCCACCAGGCGCTTGACGTGACCTTCCTTGGTGACTTCGGCAACTCCGAACTGGCGCGGGTCGTCGACATGACACAGCAAGATTTGTGCAGTCGGCGCGTTCTTGCCACCCGCTGCGCGAGCCGCCTCAAACTCCTTCACGAAACCTTCGAGCCCCTGCTCGAGCATGTTGTCGCCGAGGTACATCACGAAGTCGTCATTGCTCAAGAAGTCATTGGCGATCAACACACAGTGCGCAAGTCCGAGCGGCTGGTCTTGGGGTATGTAAGTAACTTTCACGCCGAATTGGGAGCCGTCACCAACGGCCGCCATGATCTCCTTGCGCGTGTCGCCCACGATGATGCCAATCTCGCGAATACCGGCTCGCTGCATCGCTTCGATGCCGTAGAACAAAATCGGCTTGTTCGCGATGGGTACCAGCTGTTTGGCGCTGGTATGGGTGATTGGTCGCAGACGCGTTCCGGCACCACCAGACAGGATGAGCCCTTTCATTGCAGTCTCAGGCTAGTTCCTGGACGATTACTAGGGTTTCTTTCGTGAAGCCCACCTATCTGCACGCGTTCACCAAACCATCTCGCACCGAGTTTGTCGCCATGGTGCGTGGAGAGGGAGCTCGTCTCTACGACACCAACGGCAAGGAATACATCGACGGCATGGCGAGCCTCTGGTACTGCAACATCGGCCATGGTCGAAAGGACATGGCCGAGGCCATCGCCGCCCAGGTAGTCAAGCTCGAGTCGTACAACAACTTCGACCCCTTCACCACAGACGTCACCGATCGTCTCACCGACAAATTGCACTCACTCTCCCCCATGCAGGGCAATCGCGTGTTCTTGTGTTCCAGCGGATCAGAAGCCGTTGACACCGCGATGAAACTTGCTCGCCTCGCACACGTGCAAGCCGGCCATCCCGAGCGGACCATCATCATTTCTCGCGGACGCGGCTACCACGGCACCAACTTCGGTGGCACCAGCGCGCAGGGTTTGCCGCTCAACAAGATCGGTTACGACCCACTCGTACCGGACGTAACGCAGGTGGATCCCGACGACATCGAAGCTCTGTCGGTTGCGATGAGTCGTGATGGCGCACGTATCGCCGCGGTACTGGTCGAACCGTTGCAGGGTGCAGGCGGAGTATTCCCACCGAGCGACGGCTACCTGCAGGCGCTCCGAAAGTTGTGTGACCAGCACGGAGCGTTCCTCATCTTCGACGAGGTGATCTCTGGTTTCGGACGACTCGGTTCGTGGTTTGCCGCACATCACTATGGCGTGATACCCGACTTCACTTGTTTCGCAAAGGCGGTGACGTCGGGTTACGTTCCGCTCGGTGGCGTGTTCGTCGGTGCCAAGCCGTTGCGAGCGCTCGAGAGTGACGCGAACTTCTTCCTTCGAACCGGCTACACCTACTCGGGACACGCCACCGCGTGCGCTGCGGCACTGAAGAACCTCGACATCATCGAGAGCGAAGGGTTGGTGGAACGAGCAAAGCACGTTGGTTCGCTGGTGTCATCGGCACTTCATGCACTACAACGAGACGGCATGTTGAAGGAGGTTCGCGGCGAGGGAGCCGTATGGGCCGCTGGCCTCCACAAGCAACACGACGCCATGGCAGTGCGAGACATTGCCATGCGCAATGGCGCCATCGTGCGAGGTATCGGCAACGACACCAACGCCTTCTGCCCGCCATTAGTGACCACCGACGCCGAAATCGGACGTCTGATGGATATCTACGCTGCGGCGCTACACGAACACGTAACCGCCGTCGGAGCCTGACTCGCACCTCGCCACACGACGCATCTCCTGACTCGCACCGCACCACGCTGCGCAACTAGGTTCGCATCGTGAATCTCACAGGTCGTAACGCACTAATCACCGGCGGTGCCAGCGGAATCGGCGCAGCTGTTGCCGAGTCGTGGAGCAAAGCAGGCGCCACCGTGACGATCGTTGATGTGAATGCAGAGACTCTCGAAGCCACCGGAAAACGGCTCGGCATTCGCGCCGAGATGTTGGATGTTTCATCTAGCGAGGCGTGGACCAACTTCATCGCTTCGCATGATCACTTTGACCTCGTCCATCTGAACGCCGGAATCACAACACATCGCAACGTTCTCGACGGGCCAGCCGACCCGACACAACCACCCCTCGTTCGAGTGACCGACGAGGAATATCGCCGCGCACTTGGGGTCAACGTCGATGGCGTGGTGTTCGGAGCCCGTGCGGTGATCCCCGGTATGTGTGAACGTCGCAGCGGCGACATCGTGGTAACTGCCTCGGTCGCGGCGTTCGTACCGATTCCTCCCGATCCGATTTACGGCCTTACCAAATACGCAGTGTCGGGATTGGTGCGGTCGCTCACGTCGCGTCTCGCAGAGTTCGGTGTGTGCATCAGCGCCATCTGCCCGGGCTTTGTCGACACACCATTGATTAGCGAACGGGCACGCGACTGGATTGCCGAGTTGGGGATGCCGCTCATGAAGACCCAACAAGTAGTGGATGCGGTGACCACCTCGGTGACACGTCGCGTGAACGGTGCACACTGGATCGTGCTCCCCGATCAGGATCCGATCTTGCACGAGCAAGCTGTGGTGCCGTTTCCCACCAACCCGCAGTGACAGCGCCGACGTTCAATCCGTTCGACCCGGCATTCAGGGCCAATCCACATCCGTTTTACGATGCACTCCGGGAGCACGACCCCGTACACATCTCTTTGGGTGGCATGGTGGTGCTCACTCGCTACAGCGATGTGGCGACGGTGCTTCGTTCCAACGACTACAGCCGCGACGTCGAGAAGTCGGCAAAACCCATCGATGACCCGATTCGCAATCGCATGCGTGAGCGCCGGCGGGACTCGTCGAAGTCGATTCTCAATCTCGACCCGCCCGACCACACGCGACTGCGCCGACTGGTGTCGAAGTCATTTACCCCGAGCGCCATCGAGTCACTGCGCCCCATGGTGCAGCGATACGTCGACGAGGCACTCGACGCCGCAGAGCAGCGCGTGGGCAATGGCGGCACCTTCGAACTGATCGACGACGTCGCGTTCCCCGTGCCATTCTTGGTGATTTCTGCGATGTTGGGCATGCCCACCAGCCGCGCCAACGAACTGCGCGAATGGTCGCAGGTGATCACTCGCACACTCGAGCCCACCGTGGGCATGACCGACCTTGAAGAAGCCGACGCGGCGTTCGCCGGACTCCTCCCCTTCCTGGACGAAACGATCAGCGAGCGTCGGCGCAATCTCGGCACCGACATGTTGTCCTCGCTCATTTCCGCCGAAGAGTCGGGTGACAAACTCTCGGCGGAGGAACTGGTCACCTTCGTGGTGCTGTTGTACATCGCCGGCCACGAGACCACGGTGAATCTCATCGGCAATTCAATGTTGGCTCTCCTGCGAGCACCCGACCAACTGCAGTATGCACGCGAGAACGGGCTCGGCTCCAACGCCGTGGACGAATTGCTTCGCTTCGATGGACCGGTGCAACACACGGTTCGCGTGCCGTTGGTGCCGGTGCAATTTCAGGTTGGTGACCGAGTCGTGGAAGTCGCTCCTGGAGAACGTGTGCTCACCAGCCTTGGAGCAGCAAGTCACGACCCGACCGTGTTCAAGAATCCCCATCAATTGGATCTCCGCCGCGCGAACGCCAACAAGCACCTCGGATTCGCCGCCGGCATTCACTATTGCCTTGGCTCGGCATTGGCGAAACTCGAAGCGCAAGTGGCGATCGAAAGTATTCTGGCCCGTTATTCCAAGGTGGAGTTGGCCGACGAACCGAGCTGGCGCGACCGACTTACGATTCGCGGGGTTGATCGCCTGGCGCTCGCAGTCGAGCGATGAGTGAACTGGTGTCCCAGCGACGCCCACCCATCTCCAGCACCTCGCCATAAAAGTCGTTCACGACTCTGGTAATCGGCAAGTCGACACCGAGTCGCTTGGCTTCATCCAAACAGATTGCGAGATCCTTTCGCATCCACTCCACTGCAAAGCCGAAGTTGAATTCGTTGCGCACCATCGTTTTGGATCGATTCACCATCTGCCATGAACCGGCGGCCCCCTGCGAGATGACTTCCACCAAGGCATCGGGGTCGAGCCCGGCAGCCATCGCCAAGTTGAGCCCTTCGCTCAACCCCTGCACCACTCCTGCGATGCAAATCTGATTCACCATTTTTGCCAGTTGACCCGAGCCCGCGTTGCCCAGACGCTTGCAGACTTTGGCGTAACTCATCATCACCGGGTACGCGCGATCGAACACGTCTTGGTCGTCTGCACCACACATGACCGAAAGCTGTCCGTTTTCTGCTCCTGCTTGGCCACCCGATACGGGAGCATCAATGAAGCCAACGCCACGCTCGGCACACGCAGCCGCCAATTCACGAGCCAACGTTGCCGATGCCGTGGTGTGGTCCACCACGATGCCGCCCGTTGCGATTCCGGCGAGGACTCCGTCGTCGCCGTAGATCACCGAGCGCACGTCGTCGTCATTCCCGACGCAGACGAACACGATGTCGGCACCGCGTGCTGCTTCGCGCGGTGTGGCTGCATGTGATCCACCGTTGGCGGCATCCCACGCTTCTGCCTTCTGTGCCGTGCGGTTGTACACGGTGACACGGTGGCCCTTGGTGGCGAGATGGCGCGCCATGGGACCACCCATCACGCCAAGTCCGATGAACGCGACGTTCACGACGTTGTTCCCAGTCTCACGACGTTGTTCCCAGTCTCACGACCATGCCGGACCTTCGGGCGTGACATAGGCCGAGGTGATGCCACCGTCGATGATCAAACTCTGTCCCGTCATCCAACTGCTCTCGTTCGACTCCAGGAACAGCGCACCAGTGACGAGTTCATGTGGTTCCCCAAAACGTCCCATGGGAATGTGCACAAGGCGACGCTGACGCTTGGCGTCGTCGCTCAGAAACTTGGCAAGCAGTGGCGTCATCACGGGTCCTGGGCACAGTGCGTTCACGCGCACGCCACGACGGGCGTAGATGGCCGCCATCTCACGGGTCATTGCCAGCACGGCACCCTTGGATGCGGTGTAGGCGATTTGTGGTGTCGCTGCACCGAGATGCGCCACGAACGACGCCACGTTCACGATCGACGACATTTCCCCAGTGCGTTTGGCGGTCTCGATCATGTGCGGTATGGCGTGTCGACATGTCAACAGAACACCCTTCACGTTGATGTCAAGCGTGGTTTGAATGACATCATCGGGCGTGTTGGTCGGGTCGTCGTCAGCCGACAACATCACGCCGGCGTTGTTGTACAACACATGCAGGTTGCCGAAGGTCTTCATGGTGACTTCAATTGCTGCTCGCACTGATGCATCGCTGCTTACATCACAACTCACGGACGCTGCTGTACCACCTGCCCGAGCAATCGCATTGAGTACGTCGGATGCGTCACCGATATCGGCGATCATCACGCTTGCACCTTCGGTGGCGAAACGCTCGGCGCCAACACGACCCAAGCCGCTTGCGCCACCCGTGATGAAAGCAACCTTGCCAGCGAGACGTCCGGTCATCAGTGGTCGTGTCCGGTCATCCGTTACGCGCGCTCGAAGTAGCGCGTGCGCTCCCAGTCGGTAACGCTGGTATTGAACGTTGCCCACTCATGGCGAGCCATGGTGAGCAAATGGTGGTGCACGTCGTCACCGAAACATTCTCGTGCAATGTCACTGCGCTCCCACAGGTCGGCGGCTTCGGCAAGTGTGGCCGGAATTCTTGCAAGATCCTTTGCTTCGTAGCCGTTGCCCAGGTATGCATCGGGCAGTTGGAGGCGATGGCGAATGCCGTACAGACCTGCGGCAATCGTGCCGGCGAAAGCAAAGTACGAGTTGGCGTCGGCACCCGGGATTCGACATTCCACTCGAGTTGCGGCACCATGACCCACCACCCGGTACCCGAGCGTTCGATTGTCGACACCCCACGCCACCGCGGTCGGCGCCCATGAACCTGGCTGGAATCGCTTGTAGCTATTCACCGTTGGGCCCCACAAAATGCTGAAGTCGCGGGCGGCTGCAAGTTGGCCCGCCAAGTACATACGAAAGTGATCGGTCAACACCGGAGCGTCGGTACCGTGCGCCGCATCTGCGTGTGCAGTGCCAGCGAGTGCATTGCCACCGTCGAAGGCCGAGCCCCGCACCGCACCCTCGCTCAAGTGCCACAGGCTGGAGTGCACGTGACACGATGAGCCGGTTTCGGCAAAATCGTACTTGGCCATGAAAGTGACACTTCGCCCAAGCCCGGCAGAAATTTCTTTGGCGGCCGTCTTGTACACCATGTTGCGGTCGGCCATCTCCAACGCCCGCGTGTACGCCAGGTTCAACTCGTGTTGGCCGCGACCCGCCTCACCCTTGGAGAACTCCACCGGAATGCCGGCTGCCTCCAGCCCTCGACGAATCTCGCCAACTACGTATTCATCACGTGTGGTTTGGACGATTTGGTAGTCCTCCATGAATGGCGAGTGTGGCGTGAGATTTCGATGCCCACGCGCATGAATGTCCTCGTAAGAGTCGCGAAAGAGATAGAACTCGATCTCGCTGCCAATCATTGGCTCCAAATTCATTCGCTGTGCGGCGAGCACTTGGTCGCGCAATACCTGACGTGGCGCCACACGAATGGGCTCGCCGGTCTTCACCGAGAAGAGATCGCACAAAATAAGCGCGGTCTTGGGGACCCAGGGTGTAATCCGAATCGTGGAGAAGTCTGCGCGAGCCAGCATGTCGCCGTAGCCGAGGTCGTATGAAGCAAAGCGGTATCCCGGCACCGCAACATCGTCAAAGTCGGTAGCGATGAGATAGTCGCAGTTCTCGGTGCCGTGCTCGGCTACTTGCTCGAGGAAGAACCGGCCCGTGGTGCGCTTGCCAACGAGGCGACCCTGCAAATCTGGGAACGCCATCACTACCGTGTCGATGTCGCCACGCTCGATGGCTGCGGACAATTCGTCGCGCGTTGGCTGCTTCACAGCGTCACTCCATCACGAGTGGGCCGCGCCAACATGGATTACTTCTTCTTGCTCGTCGCCTTGGGCTTGGCCGACTTCTTCGCGTCGGCCTTCTTCGGGTCGGCCTTGCGCTTGCCGCCAGTGGATGCACGACCAAGTTCCTGCAACTGCGACTTTCCACCCGCGCTGAGCACACCCTTTTCGAGTGCGTCGTCGAGGAAGCGTGTGGCTTCTTCGGTGCTACAGCGTTTCGACGGCGCGATTTCGGAGATGAGGTTGAGTCGCGCTCGCTCGTACATGGTTTTTTCGGCAGCCGATAGCTGATTTTCGCGATCGCGCGCCGCCAAGTTTCGGACCACTTCGGCAACTTGGTACACGTCGCCGCTCTTCAATTTTTCCTGGTGGTTCTTGAATCGACGCGACCAGTTGGCAGGTACGCGAGGATCGGGCTTGGAAAGCACGTCGACGAGGTCTTGGAGTTCGCTCTTGGAGACCGGCGGACGGATACCGAGGTCATACACCTTGGCGACCGGGACGGAAAGGGTCATGCCTTTGCCCGTGGCGTCGGTCATGACGGACTCGAGAATCAGGTAATCCTGCACCACATCGAATGCACGCATGCGCTTGATGGCCTTCACGGTGCAGGCACCGTGCTGGGGGTAAATGACAGTGTCGCCTTTTTTGAATTTCTTCACGCTTGCTATTCCTCCAAGGGGTCGGTTCAGGCTAAGGCGTAGATACGCACGCAGATAGCCACCGAGTGGCGACCCCGGCAGGAATCGAACCTGCAACCTACGGATTAGAAGTCCGTTGCTCTTCCAATTGAGCTACGGGGTCTTGTTGGATCATGGCCGTGCCATTGACCCGCCTTCCACGGTACGCACGCACGACTGGCGATGGGGGTTGGCTGCCGCTCGGCGAGGAGCCTGGCTGACCCTGAGCAGCGGGGGCTGGCCAGCGGCGTGCTTCCGATTGTTCGGATCGCCCAATGCCGACACACGGGCCGACCAAGTGCCGATACCGGCCCTCCTCAAATATGACAGTTTCATTACAAATCTGCCCGAAAGGTAAAGCACTTGTAACTGGTTTGGAGCCAACCGACAGCCTCCTCTGCCCTAGAAAAGAGATGACCCCTCAAGGGTGGCCATCCGGCCGCTCGGGTTCAAACAAAGGAAACAACAACAATGGACAAAGTCCCTTGGATAGCTGAGCTATCAGAAAGCCAAAACGAGTTGATTTACAACGGATTCTCCTTCGCGGTCGCCGCGATGGGCATCGGATTCGTGTACTTCCTCGTATCACGCAACCGCGTAGCTCCGCAGTACCGCAGCGCCGTCACCATGTCGGCGATGATCTGCGGTATCGCCGCCTACCACTACTGGCGCATTTTCGGCCAGTTCGCCGACGGAGGCACATGGAACGAGGGCTACCGCTATGCGGACTGGCTCCTCACCGTTCCGTTGCTCGTCGCTGAACTCGTCGTCGTGTCGGGCCTGAGCAAGGAAGCAGCCAAGAAGGTCACTCCACGTCTCGTGGTCGCGGCCCTCTTGATGATCGCCACCGGTTACCCGGGCGAGACTGCAGCCGCCGGCAGCAGCACCCGCACGGTCTGGGGCATCATCTCGAGCATCTTCATGCTCTATGTGCTCTACGAATTGTTCGCTGGCGAAGTGGGCAAGGCGCTCAAGTCACAGAGCGGAGAAGTGGGCTCGAAGCTGAACAACGTTCGCTACCTGCTCCTCTTCACCTGGGGCGTGTACCCAATCGCCTACATCTTGGGCGATTCAACCAGCTGGCTCTCCGAGACTCTCGGCTTGAGCAGCAACGAAGCATCAACTGCGATCCAGTTCGGCTACACCATTGCCGACGTGTTGGCCAAGCCTGGTTACGGCTTGATCATCTTGGGCATCGCAATTGCTCGCTCGAACGCAGAGGGTTACCGAGCCGCCTAAGGCTCCCGCACTCTCCCACCCTTCGGGGTGGATGGAAAGGCCCCGGTCGAAAGACCGGGGCCTTTCTTATTGTTCCCCGACGTCATCTCCGCTGTAACCGGCAACAACGAGACTCGGCTGGGGTCAAGACCTCAAAGACAAAAGCGTCCGGTGCCGATCAGTAATAGCACCGTGCGATGGCGACGACGAAGCGATCCAGAGCACAAAGTCGTACACCTCATCATTGCTGAGACGACTCACCGCTACCTCATTGATTTCCAGAAAGACTGCAGTTGATAGCCACCCCAGACGCTTGTTGCCGTCAATCAACGCATGGTTTCCCACTATCGACTGCAGCAGCGCAGCAGCCATTTCGTAAACATCCCGATACGCGTATTCGCCCATCAGGGTGGTCTGCGGTCGAAGGACTGCCGAATTGAGTAGACCCATATCGCGAATGGGAACTGGATCACCCAGCAGACGACGCCCCAAACTCAGAACATCCTCGAGATCGAGAAAGCGAATAGGCCTTTTCACTCACCCAACCGTCGAATTGCATCGGCGTGAACTTTCAAGATCAGTTCCGCTGCATCATCTACACGGCTGTTGTGATCAACACGAACGATCCATTCGCGGACTGCCGTACGAGCAGCGTCTTGCATTGAGATTCCACATGCCTTAGCAGTTCGCTTGAGTTCTTGTTGCTCGGATTTGCTGAGCCGAAGTGTCATTGCCATACCGAGATGGTATCATAATGATACCATCTCAACAACCCTAAGCTGCCAACCCTCTCGCAACGTCGTCATATGGACCCTGGGGGAGTTAAGCGCGTAGGAGCAGTTGGCGCAGGTAGTTGAGCGCCGAGATCACGGCAAGTTCACGCATGGTCTTTCGATCTCCGGGCAACATCACCGTGGTGGAACTTGCGACACCGTCGGGCATCGCCACGGCGATACACAGTGTTCCCACCTTGGCGCCATCTTGCTCGCTTGGGCCGGCAACGCCGGTCAACGCCAACCCCACCGATGAGCCGACGGTTCTACACACACCGAGTGCCATCGCACGGGCGGTTTCTTCGTTGATCACGGGACCCTGCGGCACGCCGAGCACGTCGAACTTCACTTCGCTCGCGTAGGCCACTACCCCGCCGCGCATCACTTCACTGGCTCCGGCAGTCGCCGTGAGGCGACCCGCAACCAACCCGCCGGTAACTGACTCGGCCACACCGATGGTGAGGTTGCGCTTGCGCAGCAGGTCGAGCACAACTGACTCCATGGTGTCGGTGTCGTATCCGAACACCACTTCGGGGATCACCGAGCAAACGCGCTCGGCCCATGTGTCGAGCAATGCGGTGACTTCGGCGGTGTCGGCACCGCGACCGGTGAGACGCACCTTGATGCCCTCCCAGCCGCTGGCAAGAAATGCGAGCGTTGGATTGCCCACCTTGTCGAGTTCGTCGATGATCGGCTGCAGCCGCTCGTTGAGACCGCTCTCGCTTTCGCCCCACGTGCGCAGCACTCGCGAGGCGATCTTTCGCTGCTCGCCCGAGCGCGCCAACAAGTCCGGAAGAATCGCCCGTTCGTACATCTCGTGCAATTCATAAGGAACGCCGGGTACGGCATAGATCACCTTGTCGCCAACGGGGCAAATGAGCCCGGGGGCAGTGCCCCGCTTTTGCTCGATGATCGTCGCTCCGACCGGCACCATGGCCTGACGAAGATTGTTCTCACTCATCTTGCGATTGCGGCTCGAAAACATGTAGGCGATTCGATCGGCAATCACGTCGTCCAATCGGAGCTCCACACCCATGACTTCGGCGATGGCTTCGCGCGTGATGTCGTCGTGGGTGGGCCCCAACCCACCGCACACGATGATGGCATCGGCATCGCGCAGTACCGATCGCAACGCGGCCACGATCCGCGCCTGGTTGTCGCCCACCTTCACCTGCAGGCACGAGTCGAGTCCGGCAGCTGCGAGCTGCTCGCCCAACCACGAAGAATTGGTGTCGACTATTTGCCCAAGCAACAGCTCGGTGCCGACGGCAACAACGTCACAGCGCACTGGCGGGCCTCCCTCGAGTAGCGACGGCTTTCCACGCGTATTGCGCTCCGGACAACAACGTGAGTCCCACCGCCAGCCACAGCAGCGACAACCAGATCCAACGTTCGTCAAAGGTAAGCGGCATCAACGCACCGGCAACCGCCAACTGTTGGCTGAGCGTCTTGATCTTTGCCGTTCGGCTTGCGGGCATCGACACACCCTTTGCGCCGACCACCACGCGATACACGCTCACGATCACCTCGCGCGTTGCGATGATGATCACCGGCAAGAGCCAGAACACGCCGCGCGACACCAGGGTGAACATCGCACCAAGTACCAGCACTTTGTCGGCGAGCGGGTCGAGAAACGCACCACTTCGTGTAATGCCGTGTCGCCGCGCCAGATAGCCGTCGATGCCGTCGCTTGCACACAACACGAACCACACTCCGAGCGCCACCCACGAGCCACCCGGCTCGACGGGAATCATGGTGAACAACAGCGGCGACACCACGATGCGCCCAACGGTCACAGCATTGGCCCACGTGATGAGGGCGTTT
>SXPV01000007.1 GCA_005793215.1 Actinomycetota bacterium | reverse complement strand
CACGGCTCTACCGTAGTTCGCTTTCATCACTCTGGTACGAGAGCGACTCCGCACGTGCCTTGCGCAGCATTTCTTTGCGAGCGTCCGCATCGGCGTTCTTGAACGCCGCATCTCCCATCACCTCGAGTGGTGCCAGTACCGGGTTGTCGGGTCGCGCCGAAATCCAGAACCATGCTGTGACTCCGACCAATGCCACACCCGCGAGGATGAGCGCGACCCCCACTGCCACGGTGCCAAACTAGTTGCGTGTCCAATCTGCTCTCCACCATTGCCTTCCTTGCTGTCGTGGGATTTCTCGCCTGGGTGGGTTGGGGCATGGAACCCCACTGGTCATCAAAGGACGGCCGCAAATTCATGTGCCGAATGCACCTTCACCCGGGCGATGACAATGATCGACCGCGATGGCACGACGTGAAGGTGAGTATTGATGACACCGAACTGCTGGTGTACGCAAGGTCGCGCCGGGGCAGGAATCTGCGCGGTGTCTGGAAGGTCGTTGGTGTGGCCAACGACAGCGCGAAGAATCGACGACTATACGAAGTCCGTACCTCTGCGGATGTTGGTGCCACCATCCGCGTGCCACAGTCCAGCCGCTGTGTTCCCTTGCTCGACCGCTTGGTTCCCTAGGCGACGGACGGCTGCCACGACGCGCAACACGTGCGACGGGCGACTACATCGATAGGCAACTAAAGCGACGTCAACAACTTCGTGAGCGGCGCACCCACTTGCGGGAGATCGATCAGGAATGCGTCGTGACCGTGCGGTGAGGAAATTTCCACGTATTGTGCGGAGACACCATTGCGCAGCACCATGTCGCAGATCTGCCGCTGCTGATACACGGGATACAAAATGTCACTTGATATACCCATGGCCAAGGTCGGCACGGTGATACGCGCCATGGCTTTGTCCAATCCGCCCCGACCGCGCGCCACGTCGTGCAAGTCCATTGCCTTGCCGATGAGCAGATAACTGTTGGCGTCAAATCGTCGGATGAGCCGGTCGCCGTGGTGGTCAAGGTACCGCTCCACTTCGAACTTGTCCCACAGACCGATCCCATTGTTTTCGGCATCCATGTCGGCGAGATCTCGACCAAACCGATCGGTGAAGACGTTGTCGCTTCGGAAAGTCACTTGGGCAACCATCCGCGCAATCGCCAAACCCTCCCAGGGTCCGTGACCGATCGGCGCGTCGTAGTAGTCGCCGCCACGCCACTTGGGATCGAGCCGAATTGCCCGGCGTCCGATTGCACCCCAGGCAATCTGCTGCGCAGTCGACTGAGTGCAGGTACCGATGACCGCCAACGATGCGACGCGATCGGGGTAGGTGATCGCCCACTCCAATGCCTGCATGCCACCCATCGACCCACCGATCACCGAATGCCAACGTCGTACCCCGAGGTGATCTGCAAGACGCAGTTGCGCACGCACCATGTCGCGAATGGTGATGACAGGAAATCGTGAACCATACGGGAGTCCATCGTCTGGATGCAACGATGCGGGACCAGTGGTGCCCTGACATCCACCCAACACGTTGCTGCACACCACGAACCATTCGTTGGTGTCGATTGCCAGGCCGGGCCCTACGAGTCCTTCCCACCATCCCGGTGTGGGATGCCCCACGTCGGCGGCACCAGCAACATGACTGTCACCCGTCCATGCATGGCAGATGAGAATCGCATTCGAGCACTCCGCGTTGAGCGTGCCCCAGGTTTCATATGCGATCTCCACCTCGCGCAATGTGACACCAACGTCGAGTGCGATGGCACGCTCACCCAACGACAAGAACTGGCGACGCCCAACAGGCTGCGACGCGTTCCACGCCCCAGATGCTGGATAGTCCGTACGTTGCATGCGCGAGTCCTTCGTTGGTTCTGCCACCATGCGATCCGTTGTCCCTTGCGGGACCACATCGCCACCGAAGTGACTTGGCACCGTGGATTCCCGGTTGCCGGACCGTATGGTCGCTCGTGATGTAGCGCTTTCAGACTAGCGGTAGCGTGACTTCACCCAACGGGCGGAGTTGGGGCTGCGCACGTTCGACGTGCCGCCACTCGGCGATACACCGTTGCTGCAATGCGGCGAATCCCGGGCATCACGATGATGCGTCCCGCAAGTGGCCATGGCCAGCGGGCATAGCGCAGCGCGCAAGCCACCGCGATGTGTGCCGAAGCAACCTCACCGGACATACTCACCCATTGCACCGACTCCTCGCACTGCGCACGTGCAAGACCGAGCGACGAAAGGTCGGCTTCTTGATACGCCACGCAGCGGAGCGGTCGTCGGGTTCGACGAACGAGAAACCTGACACACGCCGTGCAGAACTCGCACTCGCCGTCGTACACCAGCACCGCGCTGGTTAGCGTTGCGGGCATCGTGGTGCGCGTGTTGTTGTCAGTCAAGATGTTGGCTCTCCACCTGTCCACGATCGTATTGGTTGCCGTGATGGTGAGCCTCGGCTTTTGGCAACTTGATCGGCACAATGAGCGTGCCACATTTAACGACGCCGTTCGTGCCCGCGCTCAAGACGCGCCCCGCCGACCCGATGACCTGCTGGCCTTGGACCCCAACCTGTCGAATCTCGAGTGGTATCCGCTTACCGCCAGTGGTGAGTATCTCGCGGACGCCGACACCTTGCTCGTGAACTTGTCGCAGAACGGACAAGCAGGTGTCGATCCGGTATCGGCACTGCGATTGGACGATGGACGCATCCTGCTGGTGAACCGCGGCTTCATTCCATTGGCTCAAGCAGTGCCGCCGCCTCCTCGGGGCCCCGTCACGATCCTCGGCCGAGTTCGCGTGTCAAACGAACGAGAGCGGGGGGAGTTGAGTGATGCCGCCGACGGCGTCTTGCGCGAGATCCAGCGCATCGACATTCCACGACTTGCCGAACAGCTACCCGGCGACGTGCTCCCCATCTACGTCGACCTGCTCGGCAGCAATCCGGCGGACTCACCGATGTTGTCTCGAATCGCCGATCCCCAGCTCACCCTCGGGCCACATTTGTCGTACGTCGCACAGTGGTGGATTTTTTCGCTCTGTGCGGTGGTGGCGTGGTTGTTTATCGTGCGACGATCGCTCGTAGCAGCCCGCCAGGCGACGACATCAACCTGAACCGAGTTGTTGCGCCCACACCACGGAATACCCCGAGCATTGCTTGGCGTACCTGGCGTGGTGTGGCGTCCACCCGTAGATACGCCGACCATTGATGCATCGGCAGCGAAAAGAAGGCGTCGAAAAACTCGGCGACTGCAGCATCTGGGAGTGACTGAAGCACGTCGAGCCCCATCGTGTGCCAGGCCCGAGTGCGAAGTTGAGCAGCGGGCCACACGGCATCCCACGTGGCGTTCGCGAGCGCGTTGCCGCTCTGCTGACGCGCCACGCTGACGCGGATGGCTTCTGCCACCCGCGGTGCAGCGCGCAGGGATGCAGCAACCGAGTAGCCAGTTACGGGGTGCACGTAGCCGGCGGACGCACCGAATGCCACCACGCGCCTGGTGCGGTCGGGTAACGGACCTCCCATGGGGATGGTGACGCGCTCAACGCCGTTCGTCGTTGTCGCACCCTCACGTCCTAATCGGGCACGAAGTCGCTCTTCGAGATACTCGAGCGACCGCGGCGGATGTGCATACAACGAGGTTTCCTCCAACAGCACTGAGCCGTCAGCGAATGGCGCACCATACAGAAACGTGGGCGGCTGGCTCCAGTCCATCAGGGTGAACACGCCGGACTGCACTCCGACTCGACGGGCCGTATCGGAATCGACGGTGAGCCCGAACGCCGTCTGTGCGCCACCTCCACCTTGAGGCACGGGACGACTGCCGGTGGCGTCAACCACCAACCTCGCTTCCACCGAAGTTCCACTTGCCATGCGAACGGTGCTGGTGTCGCGGCCATGCGAAATGTCGTTGACCATGTCGTTGACGGTGTCCTCAATGACGGCCACACCGCGCAACAGCGTCGATCGAAGCTTCGAGTTGTCGAACACCACATACGGACGCGACAGGAGGTGCTCTCGCTTCCCCACCACGCGAACGATGTTCCAACTGCCGCGCACGAGGTCATCCAGCGACGAACCAAACTCCGCATTGGCAACGTCGTCACGCCATGATCCGTAGGTGGCATGCCAGGGTGATGCCGGTGACACCACCACCACATCCAGGTTTCGTCGCACCAACGAGTGGGCCAAGGCGGCGCCGGCCGGACCAGCCCCGACGATCACCACGTCATGCGACATGGGCTACACCAAATCGGCGAGATGGGCGTGATCGTTGTAACGCAACAACCGCCAGATGTTTTCCCGTGGACGAAAGAGCTCGGTAAGTGAACAATTCTTGGTGAACACTTCGAACTTGCCCGTTGAAGTTGTCTGCAAACAGTGACGCAGCAAACCATCGATGGTGCCGCCGTGACAGGTGACCATCACCGTTTTCCCGCGATAGTCGCGTTCAAGGTCTTGAAACGCTGCGATCACACGATCATGGAATTGCGAGAGCGTCTCGCCACCAGGAAATACCACGGTGTTGGGGTCGCCATTGAAATCGGGCCGCCCGTATTGGGCCACGAATTCATCGAACTTCATTCCGTCGCATACCGGACCTGGATCGTGCTCGCCAAACCCCGGCCGAATGTCGATGTGCGAGTGCCCGATGAATGGTGCGTAAATTTCGGCGGTTTGCCTGGCGCGCGGATACGAACTCGACACCACGGCATCGACCTTCAGCTCCGCCGTTCGTGCAAGACGCTCCCCCAGTGCCTTGGCTTGTTCCTTGCCGAGATCGGTGAGCCCCCGACAACTGCGCAGTCCACCGATGTAGCGCTCCACCGTGGCGAATGATTCGCCGTGACGCACGAGCACCACGCGAGTGTCGGTCATACGAGCTTTTCGACGAACCCTTCGAGTTGACGCAAGTTTCGACATTCGTACACGCCATCGGTGTGACCGCCGTACTCACCAACGATGGAGTCACCCGTGTTCCAATACGAGCGCGGCTCGGGGTTCAACCAATACACGTGCCGGGCATGCTTGCGCATCTCCTTCACCACCCAACTTTGTGAAGCGTGGTAGTTGTTGCGCGCATCGCCGAGAAGCAGCACCGTGGTTTTTGGGTTGATGTCCTTGCCGTAGCGCTCCCAGAACACCTCGAATGCGTGCCCGTAATCGCTGTGGCCATCCACCCACACGACGTCAGCTTCCGTATTGACCTTGTGGATCGCCTCCTGGATGTCCTCGGTCGCTCGGAAGTGTTTGGTGACTTCGTCGATTCCGTCGATGAAGACGAACGAGCGAACCTTGCTGAACTGACTTTGGATTGCGTACACGAGCATGAGCGTGAACCGCGCGAACGCAGCAACGCTGCCGGAGATATCCGCAACCACCATCAGCTCCGGTTTCGCCGGACGGGGATACTTGAACTTCGGCTCGGCCGGCACACCGCCATAACTGAGCGAATGACGAACGGTATTGCGGAAGTCCAGAGGGCCCTTCCTGCCGTGGCGGCGCTTGCGCGCCAACCGCGCAGCAAGCTTGCGCGTGAGGGGAAACAGTGCCTTCTTTAGCGACTGCATTTCCTCGCGGCTTGCGTGCATGAACTCCACATCTTCGGGCAGCGGCTTGCGAAGCGTCTTGGCCATGGCTTCGGCACCGCGGTCGGCCACGAGCCGACGACGAATCTCGGCTTCGACCTCCTTTTTGAACTGCTCGATGCGCATTTCGTACTCGTCCTTGGCGAGACGCTGCTCGAGACTGGTGGTTTCTCGTTGCGAAGAAGCCTTGCCAGCCTCCATCAACTTGGCGAGCATGTTGTCCAAATCCAGGTTGCGCAAGGTTCGATACAGGTAGTACGTGCCCCCAACGGGACGCCCCGGTTCCATTCCTGCAAAACGAGCGACGGACTGTCGCGCCAACGCTCGCATCATTGCCTGATCACCTTGCATCAACGCCCGCATGAGCATGTTGGCGAGTTCCTCGGGAGTCAGTGCTTCGAGACCTCCTCCGCCGGCTCCGCGACCTTCGCCTTGCCCGAGCTGGGCTTGGTCTTGTTCATCGCGCCAGAACTCGTCGGCTTGCTCTTCGCTCGGATCGACGATGTTGTACTGCGATCCGCGCAACGAGAAGTACACCTCGAAGATGGTTTCGAACACTCGCCAGTGCGAGGAATTCTTCACCAGCGTTGCTCCGAGGGCGTACTTGAAGGCTTCGCGATCCTCGATGGGAATCACCTTGACGGCTTCCATCGCATCCAGGTTCTCGGTGAGGCTCACCGGAAGTCCTGCCCGGCGCAACTCACCCACGAATCCCGACATCAAGTCGATGACCGGCATCGTTCCTCTATTCGTCGACCGACAGCTCTTTGGCGGCCTTTGCAATATCGGTTTGGTACTTGAGCAACACGTGGAGCGTTTCCTTGGCTTGCTCGGCATCGATGTGATCGACCCCCAACAGAATGAGCGTGCGGGCCCAGTCGAGGGTTTCGCTGACCGACGGTGCCTTCTTCAGATCCAACTGACGGATGCTGCGCACGATGCGCGCAATCTGATCGGCCAAGTTGGCACTGATGTCGGGCACCTTGGCCAGCACGATCTCCTTTTCGCGCTCCATGTCCGGATAGTCCACGTGGAGGTACAAGCAGCGACGCTTGAGTGCTTCGGAGAGCTCGCGTGTGTTGTTGGAGGTGAGGAACACCATGGGAATCTGTTTTGCGGTGATGGTGCCGAGTTCCGGAATGGAAACTTGGTACTCACTCAGCACCTCCAGGAGCAACGCCTCGGTCTCCACTTCCACGCGGTCAACTTCGTCGATGAGGAGCACGACGGGATCCGGAGCAGAGATTGCTTCCAGCAAGGGACGAGTGAGGAGGAACTCGTTGCTGAAGATGTCGTCGTGCACTTCCGACCACGAATCGCTGGCCTTATCGGCCTGGATGCGCAGAAGCTGCTTTTTGTAGTTCCACTCGTACAGCGCCTTGGATTCGTCCAAACCCTCGTAGCACTGCAGACGAATCAGGCGTGCGCCGGTGAGTTCGGCAACGCTCTTTGCCAATTGCGTCTTGCCCGTACCCGCCGGACCTTCGATGAGCACGGGCTTGCCCAGACGTTGAGCGAGATACACGACGCCAGCGATGCCGTCGTCGGCGAGATAGTTGATTTTCTTGAGACCATCACGCACCTGCGCAACGGAGGCAAATGCGTTTGTCATCACGGCAAGGCTACTCAGAGATGCACTCGGCAAACGAGCGCTGGCAATAGCATTTGAACACGATGACTGAACGCTCGCAGTTCGCGAGCAATCTCGGTGTGGCCGGCGGAACACTGGCGTCACGAATCACGGGGTTGGCTCGCCTCGTGGTGTTTGCGGCGGTAATCGGTCAGACCGCCCTTGCGGACGCTTTCGACGTAGGCAACAATGCGCCAAACGTGATCTACGAGCTGTTGCTCGGTGGCACGCTCACCGCGGTGCTGGTGCCGCTGTTCGTATCACAGCGCGAACGAAATGACCGCGCCGGCACGGGCGCGGTCCTCGGAACTGGTCTCGTTGTGCTTGTTGCGATCACCATCATCGCCGTGATGGCGGCGCCCGCAATCTTCCGGTTGTACGCATTGTCCCCCGTGGGTGATGCAGTCACGTTCAACACCGTTGGCACCGCACTCACCCGAGTGTTCCTGTTGCAGATCTTCTTTTATGGCCTCAACGCGTTGGCTGCAGGAGCGTTGAATGCCAGAGGGAACTTCGTGGCTGCTGCGTGGGCTCCGGTTGCCTCCAACGCGGTGGCGATCGCCGCTCTGTTGGGCCTGCGCAACGATTCGTCGATCAACGACGTTTCACTCGAGGCTGTATCTTCGGGTACGCGGCTCTTCTGGTGGTTTTCGCTCGGACCAACCCTCGGCATCGCAACAATGGCCGTCATCGTCATGGTCGCGGCGATTCGTCACGGAGTGTTTCCCCGGCCCACCTTCGCGCCACGGCACGCTGCCGTGCGAGAACTGTTCCGAGTCTCTGGATGGGCGATCGGGTACATTGCCGCCAACCAGATTGCCCTCGTCGTGGTGAAGAACCTGGCGGACCCGGGTTCGGGTCGGTTGGACGCATACGCCAAGGCGATGACCATCTTCCAGTTGCCCCATGGTCTGCTCGCAGTCACCATCGTGACCACCACCGCTCCGATGCTGGCACGAGCCGTCGCACAACAGAATCGCGACGAATTCCTGCGACGATTCGTCAGTGGTGCCCGCACCACACTGGCGCTCACGATCGTTCCGTCACTCGTGTTCACGGTGTTTGCCGAACCAGTAGTTCGCATCCTTCTTGGTTGGGGTGCGTTTAGCGATGATGCCGTCACCACGACGGCACGCGCCCTCAGCGGTCTGAGTGTTGGCCTCGTGGGTTTTTCGCTGTACCTCTATGCACTTCGCGGTTTCTACAGCCACAGCGACACACGTACGCCGTT
>SXPV01000048.1 GCA_005793215.1 Actinomycetota bacterium | reverse complement strand
TCTTGCCCTTCACGCAGGTAATGGACTTCGACTTGCCCGGTGTGGCCTTCGTAACCCCGACACCCCCGCTGGACGCGGTGTCCTTGATTCGCATCGTCGCGCGCTTGATGGTGAAGTTGTTGTTCGTACCGGCTTCGGAATAGTAGATACGGAACACGTTCGGTGATACCTCGTGTCCCGTCGGGTCGAGCTTCGATGTACCGGCTCCGGTCAGCTCCGAGGGTTGCGACCAAGTCAAGCCATCGGTCGACATTGAAACAAAGAGTTTCTGATTTCTGGACGACGTGCACCCGATATCGGCCAGAATCATCAACCATTCACCATCTTTTGCACGAAGCATCTCGGTGTCGACGTATCCGCCTTCAAGGCGCCAGCCTGACTCCTTGGTGAAGCTGATGCCGTCGGACGAGATGTATGAAGCAATCTTCTCGGTGCATTTCCCGGGGACCGGCGACTCCACGAGGTAGAGACGAATACGTCCGTCGGGCAGGCGAACCGGGTCGGGAACACCCCAGGCTTTCTGGTCGAGGGCTACCTGCGCACCCGTTGATGTGAGTGTTGGAGCACCGATACTTAGGCAATCAGCGGTAAGGCAGGGCGCCGAGTACACCCCCTTCGAATTGATGCGTGGATCAACTCGTACGAAGAATGCGCGCAAACCGCTCGGCGTTTGTATCACGGTGAAGTCGTTGATTGGATCACTGCTGCCGGTCAGCGTTTCTGTAGTGCAGGTACCCGAGTCGGTGCAGAGGCTCACCACGGTGCCTGCAGGACCGTCGCTTCGCCATACGCGGTCACCGCTCGCCGTTTTTTCCACGTGTGGCGACACACCGCTCATGCCGAGGGACACGGAGTCGTCCTTCAGCTCCCACTCGACCACGGCGTTGGCGGACGCAGACGGAATCGCAACGAAAAGAAGCAGGGCAACGGGAAGTGATCTGAAATAGCGCATATGTTTACGGTAGCAACGCGACATCGGTACGGTCGCGCAAGCCATCGCCCAACAAGGTAACTCCCATCACCGTGATGCAAATGAACAGAGCCGGCCACAAGGTGAGCATTGGGTGAACGAGTAGATATTGCTGTGTGGATGCCAACATACGACCCCATGACGGAGTTGGTGGCGTGGTGCCGAGCCCGAGATAGCTGAGCGTCGATTCCGCTACGACTGCAATCGAGGCTGCACTCGTGGCCTGCACCGTCAATGAAGGCATCAAGTTACGAAGTACGTGGTTGGTGACGATCCTGGGCGTTGTTCCACCCGCGAATCGCGCCGCCTGCACGTACGGACTGCGAAGGATGTCCACTGCGTCACGCCGCGTGACGACGACTACCGATGCTCCAGCAGCGATGCCAACCGTGATCACCACCGTGTTGGTGGAGGGTCCGCGAGCAGCCACGATGACCAGCGCAAGAAGCAGGGCGGGAAAGGCGACGAACACCGTTGCCACCGCGGTAATGACATCGTCGATCCATTTTATCGAAGCAGCTGCTATCACGCCGAGTGAAGCACCGAGAGCAATGGCGATAAGCGTGGCGAGCACTCCCGCGAGCAGTGTGGTGCGAGCACCTTCGATGATGTTGCTCAGCACATCGCGCCCGAGTTGATCGGTGCCAAGCAGGTGACTTACCGATGGCGGCGAGAATCGCGCCGTGCTGTCGACGGAGAGGGGGTCGTGTGGCGTCCAGATGAGACCCAAGACGGTGATGGAACCAATGAAGGCGGTGAGCAGTGCACCCAATGCGAGCGATGGGTTGCCTTTGACTCGAGCCAGGGTCAGGTTGTTGGGTTTCACGACAGCCGCCGCGGGTCGAGGCGGTCATTGATGAAGTCCACGATGAAGCGCAGGATGAACACCAGCACCACCACCACCAACAAGGTGGACTGCACCTTGGGAAGGTCACGGTTGGCAATGTCCCGCACCAACATGGAACCAAGGCCGGGAAGTGCGAACACACTCTCCACCACGACGGCGCCCGTCAGGAGGGTGGAGAGTTGGAGGGCGGTCACTCCAAGCACTGGTGAAAGCACCAGTCGCCGTGCGGTTGATAGTGCCGCGTCCACACTTCTACCTGCTGAGCGCGCGGTTCGAAAAGCGTCCGATGCCACGAAATCGAGCGCTTGTGAGCGTGCAAAGCGCACGAGCACGGCTGCTTGTGTCGCGGCGAGGGCCGCAACCGGCAGGAAGATCGAACGCAATGCCTGAAGTGGTTCACGCCATCCATTCGTCGGAAAGCCCCCGGCCGGCAACACCCGAAGCTGCACGGCAAACACGGTGATGAGCACCACACCGATGACGAAAGTTGGTACGGCAATGCCCACCTGGGCGATGGTGGTGGCAACCGCACCAATCAATCGCTTACGCCGGACGGCTGCACGTCGACCTACCCACATTGCCAATGCAACTGCGATGAACGACGACAAGAACACCAGTGGCAGCGTCACGTCGAGTCGTGCGACGATGTCGCTTCGAATGGCATCGCCGGTAACGAGCGAGTTTCCGAGGTCGCCGCTCGCGGCATTGCGGATCCAATCGACGTACTGCACGACGAGTGGTCGATCGAAGCCGTATTCACCACGAAGTTCAGCAAGTGCATCCGGGGTTGCTTCGACGCCCAGTCGAGTGGTGGCGATGTCACCGGGCAGCACCCGCAACATCACGAAGACCAACACGCTCGACGCAATGACCCCGCCGATGGCAACCAGGAGTCGGCGAGCGACGCCGCTCACATCACACCCGGTCTAGACGCGTTCGATACGCGCGACGTAGTACGAATCTCCGACGGAGTTCTTCATCAAACCCGCAACGTCACGCTTGGCAACCTGCAGGCTCGGCATCAACCACAGCCAGTCGCTCGCGGACTGTTCGGACAGTACTCGTGCAGCTTTGCGCAATGCGTCCGTGCGTTCTTGCGGTGATGCGGCCGCGCTGGCAGCGGAGACAAGACCTTGATACTCGGCGTTGTCGAACCGGAAGTAGTAGCCGGGGTTGGCGTAGATCGCCATGTCGTTGCGCTCGATGTGACACACGATGGTGAGGTCGTAGTCAGCCTTG
>SXPV01000006.1 GCA_005793215.1 Actinomycetota bacterium | reverse complement strand
GTCGAGGTGTTCGGTGTTGCGAATACCCGCCACCACATCCTCGCCTTGGGCATTCACGAGGTAGTCGCCGTACGGGGTGTTCTCGCCGGTTGCTGCATTTCGCGTGAAACCCACACCCGTGCCCGACTGATCGTTGCGATTACCGAACACCATGGCCTGAACGTTCACCGCAGTTCCGAGGTCGTGGCTTATCTTTTCGCGCACCCGATAGGCGATTGCGCGTGCTCCGTTCCATGAGCGAAAGACTGCTTCGATTGCACCACGCAGTTGCTTGGTGGGATCCTGCGGAAAGTCCTTCCCTGTTTCACGTTTGACGAGGTTCTTGTATTGGTCGCAGAGATCGCGAAGGGTGCTCGCGGGAAGGGCCGCATCGCTCGTGGCACCGCGCAAGGCTTTGGCGTGTTCAAGCGGCTGCTCGAAATGCTGTCCATCCACCCCCAGCACGATGCGGCCGTACATGCCAATGAATCGGCGGTAGCTGTCATATGCAAACCGCTCGTCATTGGTGGAGTGTGCGAGTGCCACGACGCTGGCGTCGTTGAGCCCAAGATTGAGCACTGTATCCATCATCCCCGGCATGGAGAATTTGGCACCCGATCGCACGGACACCAAGAGCGGATTCGTGGCGTCACCAAGTTTGCGAGCCATCTTCATTTCCAGCACTGCGACGTGAGCGGCAATTTCCTTGTCGAGTGTGGTTGGCCAACCACTACGCATGTAGTGACGACACGCATCGGTGGTGACGGTAAAGCCGTGCGGTACCGGCAACTTGAGCACGGTCATCATTTCTGCAAGGTTGGCGCCTTTGCCACCCAACAGATCCTTCATGCTCATGGGCGCCTTGCGGTGCTTGTGGTCGAAATCAAACACGTACGCCATCTGTGGCGAGTCTATGTTTGTAATGCAGCTGCGATATCGATGTGTGCGCGTGCAACGAGCACGAGCGCGTACTCACCGGCCACCGACGTACAGGTGCCGATGTCGACGATGTTCCCATCGGAAACCACCATGTACGGCCGTCCCGCCATCGCGAGAGTGCGTACATCACCGGGAGTCTGCGCCGCCATCCGGGCAGGCAACCGCATCAGCGTGCGCGGTGCGGCGCTCCCGCGGCTGTCCATGCGCTCCACGAGTTCTTGTCCGGGATAGCAACCTTTGGTGAACGACACCGCCACATCGATGAGACCTGTTTCTGCTGGAAGCGACGCCTCGGTGATGTCGACCCCAAAGAGCGGCCACGCGCAGCGCACACGCTCTTCGTGATACTCGGCATCGCTATCGGAGCGAATCGCCTGCACAAGGCTCGGCATGGCACCCAAAATGTCGACCGCGCCGTCCCCCGCACGCCATGCCGCAACGGCGCCGGGAAGCGCCAGCAGATCGGCGCATGCAGCAGCGGTGAGCCCGCGGACTGCAGTGACTACTTCACTTCGCAACTCGAAGTTGCACTGAACTCGAATCTTGAACTTGTTCAACCGCGCCACCGCGGAGTCGCCACAACCGGCATCGACATCCAACATGAAATGGTCGTCGGCGATACAACGGACGCGGAAGAAGGCATTGAGCTTTCCGTTCGGGTCGAGGATGAACGCATGCGTAACGGCACCAATCGGCAATCCGGTGATGTCATTGCTCAGTTGTGAGTGCAGGAACGTGCGCGCATCCTTGCCGGTGGCCGTGATGACGTCGCGAGTGATTGCGCAGCGAAATGCGGTGGTGCTCATGGGCGGTGCTCGCGTCGGGCGATCATTGGAAAGACTTGCGTTGGGCCGTCATACGTCGCGCGGTTGGTAATGCCGCAATCAATGCAGCAGCTTTGTTGTGGCACTCCAACTGCTCGTCATCGGGATCGCTATCGGCAACGATGCCAGCCCCGGCCTGGAACCACGCGGTGTTGCCCTTGGCAAACATCGTGCGAATGGCTATGGCTGCGTCCAAGTTGCCGTTGAAGTCCACGTAACCCACGATGCCCGCATACGGGCCGCGTCGCACGGGTTCGAGTGCATCGATGATCTCCATGGCACGCACCTTCGGCGCACCGCTCACGGTGCCAGCCGGCAACGTGGCGCGCAATACGTCGATGGGTCCGAGCCCATCGCGCAACTCTCCCGACACTTGTGATGTGAGGTGCATTACATGGCTGTACCGCTCCAAGGTCATGAACTCGTCCACCTTCACGGTGCCGAACTTGGCCACGCGACCAACGTCGTTGCGGGCAAGGTCCACCAGCATGACGTGCTCGGCGCGCTCCTTCGGGTTCTCGCGAAGTTCGCCGGCGAGTTTTCGATCATGCTCATCGTCGCGACCGCGCTTGCGGGTGCCCGCGATCGGGCGGCTCACCACTTTGCCGTCTCGAACCTGCACCAGCGGCTCGGGCGAACTGCCGGCGATGGTGAGTGCATCGTGCTTGACGTAGTACATGTACGGGCTCGGGTTCACCTGGCGCAGCACCCGATAGAAGTCGAACGGGTCCGCATCCAGTTGTGTCTCGAATCGTTGCGACAGCACCACCTGGAAGATGTCACCGGCAAGGATGTGTTCCTTGGCCACACGTACGGCGTCTTGGTACCGGCGGTCGGGCAACGATGATGTCAACGCGCTCGGGGTTTCACCGGTGATGGGGGGCTCGATTGCATCGCTGGGGGCTGCGCGGGACAAATCGTTCGCCATGCGTTGCACGGCCACGATGGCTGCGTCGTATGCGGCGTCGATCTGCTCGGCGCTGAGCCCCAACGTGGGAACGCTCTCGATGAGAAATGCGCGCTGTCGCCAATGATCGAACGCCGCCAACGAGCCGATCATGCTCACGATTGCATCGGGAATATTGCGGTCGTCTTTTGGTGCATCAGGAAGCTGTTCGATCTCGCGCACGATGTCGTAGCCGACATGGCCGATCATGCCACCTTGCAGTGGCGGTAATTCGGGCATCACCGGCGCGCGATGAGCCGCAAGCATCGCCTCGAGTGCAACGAGAAATCCCTTGTCGCGCGGCACCGACGCCGGCACCGCCCCCGACACACGAACTTTGCCGTCGACGCTCGCGATCTCGGCTCGCGGCCGGCATCCGACAAAACTGAATCGCGCCCACCGCTCGCCGTGCTCGACCGATTCCAACAAGAACCCGGGTTGGTTACCAACCAATGCAAGAAACACACCGACGGGTGTGTGGCGGTCGGCGAGTACCTCGGTCCACACCGGCACCACGCCGTACGTGGCGGCCAGAGCGCGAAACTCGTCCCGCGGTGGTGAGATGCGCACGTCGAGCCCTAGAGGTACAAACCGGTACTGGCCTCGATGCGCGAGGCAGCAACCGCGTGGAGATCGCGTTCACGCAGCATGATGTAGTCGATGCCGCCCACTTCGACTTCGTAGCGGTCATCGGGGCTGAACAACACGCGGTCACCAACTTCGGCAGCGCGCACACTTTGGCCGAGCGCCACCACTTCTGCCCACACGAGCCGCTTGGCGACTTGCGCCGTTGCAGGTATGAGAATGCCGCCACCCGATCGCCGTTCGCCATCACTGCTGGGAATTTTGACCAACAACCGATCATTCAGCATCTTGATCGGCAGTTTCTCCTCGCCCGCCATTCGGGTCAGGCTACTGACGCATCGATACGACGGCTCGGCTACTGACGCACCGCGATGCCACGGCCGGCCATCGCTGCCTTGGCCTGCGCAACGGTGAATTCGCCGAAGTGAAAGATGGATGCAGCCAGCACGGCATCGGCACCACCGTCGAGAACTCCTTGTACGAGATGCTCAAGCGATCCCACACCCCCGCTGGCGATGACGGGAACATCGACGACGTCGACAACGGCGCGAATCAGGGCGATGTCGAATCCCTCGCGAGTACCGTCGCGATCCATCGAGGTGAGCAGAATCTCTCCTGCACCAAGTAATACTGCTTGCTGCGCCCACTCGCGGGCGTCGATGCCCGTGGCAGTGCGGCCGCCGTGCACGAACACCTCGTAATCGTCGCCGACGCGTTTGGCGTCGATTGCACACACCACGCACTGGTTACCGAAGTCCTGCGCAATCTCACCGATCAACTCGGGTCGTTGTACAGCGGCGGTGTTCACACTCACCTTGTCGGCACCGGCCCGCAGTAACGACCTTGCAGCGTCAGCATCGCGAACTCCCCCGCCCACCGTGAGTGGAATGAACAGTTGTTCCGCAGCGCGAGACACCACCTCCAGCATGGTTGCTCGCTGATCACTCGATGCCGTGATGTCGAGAAACACCACTTCGTCTGCACCTTCAGTGTCGTAGCGGGTGGCGAGCTCCACCGGGTCGCCAGCGTCACGCAGCCCCACGAAGTTGACGCCCTTCACCACTCGACCATTGGTGACGTCCAAACACGGAATCACGCGTGCGACACGGGTCATGCTCGAGAGCCTCGCGACGCGGCCGTCATACCTGCAACGCTCGCACTGCATCGCGCACACCAAAACGACCCTCATAAATTGCCTTGCCGACGATCACACCCGAGAGCCCACGCACCTCGCGCAACTGGCGGAGATCTCCGAGTTCGGCGACTCCTCCGCTGGCAATCACGGGAGTCGACGTGAGCGTGCAGATCTCGCGCAATCCATCCACATCGGGACCAACCAACATGCCATCGCGAGAGATGTCGGTGATGACGAACGCCGACGCAGTGGGATACTGGGTAACTGCCACCGACAACGTGAGTGCCGACCCGCGCAACCAGCCGTCGATGGCAACTTCTCCATTGCGGTGGTCGAGGCCCACCGCCACATTCACGACACGCGCAACGACATCCACCAACTGTGGATCGCGGACCGCTGCCGAACCCATCACCACTCGTGCCACGCCCGCATCGGCAAGTTGTTGAGCATCCTCCACGCTTCGCACGCCACCACCAGTTTGGATTCGCACGGTGCTTGCGAGATCGGAAGCGATTCGTTGCACGACGCTGCGGTTGTTTCCGTCGCCTTTGGCGGCATCCAGGTCGACGATGTGGATCCACGTTGCGCCGTCGGTGGCGAATCCTCGAGCAACATCGAGCGGGTCGGTGCCGTAGTCGCGCTCGCGGGCAAAATCGCCCTGTTCGAGCCGCACCACCCGACCACCGCGGATGTCGATGGCGGGATAAAAGTCCACGGTGCGGTTACGCCGCAACGAGGCGGGCGATGTCAACGAAGTTCTGCAGCAAACCCAAGCCATCACCTGCGGACTTCTCGGGGTGGAACTGCACGGCGAACACATTGCCAACCCGCACCGCAGCAGTGACTTGACAGCCATAATCGACGGTGGCAACGATGCACGCTTCGTCGTTGGGTACGCCATGCAACGAGTGAACGAAATACATCCACGGTTCCGCCGGCAGTGTTGCGAACATCGGATCTCGATCGACGCCACGTTCATCCCGCTCTGCGGTACCCGAGCCGCGTATATGGAGACGATTCCACTGCATCTGCGGTCGCTTCACCGTGTCGGGCAAGTAGCGAACCTCGCCGGGCACTACGTTGAGCCCGACGATGCCGGAACTCTCCTGGCTCTCGGTGAACAACATCTGCATTCCCACACAGATGCCCAAAAACGGCGAACCGCTGGCGATGCGCTCATGGATGAGATCTTCCAATCCCGCAGCGCGAACCGCGGTCATACAAGCTCCGAAGTTGCCGACACCGGGCAACACGGCGGCATGTGCATCGCGGATGAGTGCCGGATCGCTGGTGAGTCGCGCATCAGCGCCAACTTTTTGCAACGCCTTTTGTGCCGACCGCAAGTTGCCGATGCCGTAGTCCAGCACGGCGATGACGGGCGAAGTCATGATTTCTGCTCGAGCGCAACCACTAGAGCATGCCTTTGGTGGATGGCACTCCTGTCGACTCCACTCGCACTGCGTCGCGCAAGCATCGTGCCAAACCCTTGAACGTGGCCTCGATGATGTGATGCACGTTGGTGCCCGCACGCTTGTTGACATGCAGCGTGATGGCTGCTGCAGTGGCGAACGATGACACCGCATGTTCGGCGAGTTGTGGATCAAACGCGGGACTGCCGAGCGGTAGACACTCCGGGAGCTCCACGTTCCATGCAACGAAGGGTCGTCCACTCAGATCGAGAGACACCTCGACGAGTGCTTCGTCCAGCGGGAACGCACCACTAGCAAATCGACGAATTCCCGCCTTGTCGCCGAGTGCTTCGCGGAACGCCTCGCCAAGGCTGATGGACACGTCTTCGATGGTGTGGTGCGTGTCGATGTGAAGATCGCCCTTGGCCTGCACGTCCAAGCGGAATCCACCGTGCTTGCCCAGCTGGTCGAGCATGTGATTGAAGAACGGAATACCGGTCTCCACGTGTGTGGATGCCGGCCCGTCGAGGTCGATGAACACGTCCACCGACGTTTCCTTGGTGGAGCGTGAACGGCGGGCTGATCGGGCCATGGCTTCTAGTCTCGCGCCGACACAGCCATGCGCAACGCTGCAAGAAAGGCGTCGTTTTCCGCCCGGGAACCGACCGTGACGCGCAGGCAGTCGGTGAGACCCTCCCACGATGAACAGTCGCGCACGAGTACTCCCTGATCAAGCAATGCTTGCCAAACGGCACGACCTGGGCCGCTCGTCGCTTCGCGACCTGGGCCATTCGGCCGGAACAGAATGAAGTTCGCCTGACTCGGCCACACCGTGAGTGGCAGTGAACGCATCTCGCGCAAGAGCCGTTCGCGCTCGGCAACCACGTCGGCCACGCCGCGTTCCATTTGCGCCACGTACTTCAACGCGATGGTGCCGGCCACCTGCTTGAGTGCATCAAGGTGGTACGGCAGTGCAACCACCTCCAGATCGTCGATCATCCACGTTGGTGCGATGAGGTACCCGAGGCGTGCCGCTGCCATCGACCACGTCTTTGAGAATGTGCGACTGACGGCAACTCGTGAATCTTCGTTCACCAACTGCAGTGCCGTGTACGGAGAGAACTGTGCATATGCCTCGTCGACCACCACCACACCGGGGGCCCGGTTTATGGTGCTGACGATGATCGCTGGATCCTCGGCCATACCTGTGGGGTTGTTGGGCGAGCAGAGAAACGTGACGCTCGGCTGGTGCTCGACAAGCACTCGCTGCACTTCGCTTTCGCTCAGCGTGAAATCGGCGTTGCGCTTTCCCTGCACCACCGTTGCACCGGCGATACGTGCAATGTGCGAGTGCAGTTGATACGTGGGTTCGAACGTCGCCACATTTCTGCCCGCGCCGCTGTAGGCGAGCAACACGCTCTGGAGAACCTCGTTACTGCCGTTGGCGACGAACACGTTGGCTGGGCTCACCTGGTGCAGGGCGGCGATTGCGCTGCGAAGCTCGTGTGCGGCGCGATCCGGGTATCGATTCCAGCGAACGTTCCGTACCGCGTCCGCGAGATCTTGTACGAATTCTGCAGGCGGCTCGATCGGTGATTCATTGGTGTTCAGTCGCACCTTCACCGAAACCTGCGGTGAGTGATACCCCGACATCGCGCGAAGATCGTCGCGTTTCGGGTAGCGATTCACACAGCAAGGCTACTGAAGCACTTACCTCGCGGTTCGTACGGCGCGCTGCAACAGTCGAATGGCGGTGGACAATCCGCGCTCGGCTTCATAGATCGACACCAGCAACGAGTCGGAGTCGTCGTCGGAGTTGCGTACCGCCGCATTGCGTCGCTCGGCCAGCGCAGTGAGGCGTGAGCGACACGCTTCCACGGCGTCCACCAATGCTGCGAGTTCGGCGGCCGCTGACGCGTCGTTGCGGTCGTTGGACATCGCGGGTAAGGCTAGATGCTGTCGAAATTCGTCGGGGTGTTAGATGCTGCGCGATGGACACAGCGTGGCAAGACGACACTCCCCGCAATTGGGCTTGCGCGCATCGCAGATGCGACGCCCGTGCAGGATCATTCGCAGGCTGAATTCGCCCCACTCCTTGGGCGGCAACAACGCGTTGAGTTGATGCTCCACCTTGACGGGGTCTTCATCCTTGGTGATGCCAAGACGTTTCGACAAACGGAGCACATGCGTGTCCACCGGCAATCCAGGCAATCCGAAGGCCACGCTGCGCACGACGTTGGCCGTCTTTCTTCCCACTCCCGGAAGTGTGACCAGATCTTCCAATGCGGTGGGTACTTCGCCACCGAACCGAGACATGACGGAATTGGCCATGCCGATGAGATTCTTTGCCTTCGTTCCGTAGAAGCCCGTGGAGCGAACCAGTTCCTCCACGTGCGAAACATCGGCCACGGCCAACGACGCAGCGCTGGGATACGCCGCAAAGAGTTTCGGCGTCACCATGTTGACGCGCGCATCGGTGCACTGCGCCGAGAGGATGGTGGCAGCCAGCAACTGAAATGGTGTCTCGTGGGTGAGCTCGCAGACGGCAATCGGATAGTCCTTCTTCAGTGCACGCAGAATCGTTCGTACATGCGACGGCATCTCGGCTTTTGTGGGACGCTTGGGCTTCGCGGGTTTCTTCGTCGGCACGGCTCAACCGTAATCGGCACATCCGCGCATCGGTAGCCTTCTGCCGTGTCGCACGTTCACCTCCTACGAGTAAATCGTGGATGGGTGATGCGAAGTCATGATCATGTCTCTCCCGGCGAGTTCGACGCCGCGATTGCAGACATACGCTCCTCGGGCGGAGGGTCGGTCCGTTGGTTCGTCAGCAATCCAACGGACGCCGAGCGGGGTTACGCCGCACATCACGGACTCACGATCGATGTTCCACTGCTATTGATGCGCTGCGATCTGCCGCTTGACTCGCGACATCGCACCCCGACCGGATTTGCAACACGCGCATTTCGACCAGGCATCGACAACGACGAGTGGCTGGCGGTGAACGCTCGCGCATTTGCCGACCACCCCGAACAAGGCGACTGGAATCACGATGTTCTTGCCGAGCGCCTCGCCGAGCCGTGGTTCGATCCGCATGGCTTCCTCATTCATGAGATCAACGGACACATCGCCGGATTCTGTTGGACACAGGTGCACCATACGGGCGCCCACCACAACACGGGCGCGCACCACCACGACCACACCGGCGCGCACCACCACGACCAACAGGAGCCTGCCGGGGAGATTTATGTCATCGGCGTCGACCCCGTCCACCATGGCAAGAGCTTGGGTCGCGCACTCACCATCGCGGGTTTTGCTCACTTGGCAACACACGGCCTGCGACGAGGGATGCTGTACGTCGCAGGCGACAACTCACCGGCAATTCACCTTTACTCCTCGTTGGGAATGACGGTTGCGCACCGCGACGAGGTCTTTGTCGGCGTCATTTCCTAACGCCCAACCAGATAGTTTCGCAGTATGACTGAAACACGTGTTCTGCCCCGCTGGAGTGTTGCCGATGTACACGAGTCGTTCGATTCGCGATCGTTCACCGATGCCATGGAGCGTCTCGGCGCTGACGTGGGTCGACTGAGTTCGCTGTTCGACGAACACAACGTTCGCGGCGTCGCCCCTCGCAAGCCCACCGCCGAAGACGCGCAGGCCGCCGACGCAGTGATTACTGCGTTCAACTCCGTTGCCGAAGCCAACAACGTGCTCGGCGCATACGTATACGCCACGGTGAGCACCGACTCGCGTCACGAACGTGCACAAGGTTTGTTGTCCGAACTCGAGGTAATTGACAGCAAGATGTCGCCACTGGTTGCCCGACTGGCGGAATGGGTGAAGTCGCTCAATGCTGAGGAGTTGGCGAAACTGAGCGAGCAAGCCCGTGAACATCTCGGGCCACTGCGTCGTTTGCAGGCCCGCGCCGAACACCAGATGAGCGAAGCCGAGGAGAACCTCTACGCCGAGTTGTCCACCACCGGATCGTCATCCTGGGGACGCTTGCAAGGCGACCTCACGTCACAGTTGAAGACCACTGTGGAGCTCCCCGACGGCGCAAAGGAACTCCCGATGGCGGCCGTTCGCGGATTGGCCAGCAACCCCGACGTTCGAGTGCGCAAGGCCGCCTACGAATCCGAGATGCGCGCATGGCCCACCATTGGCACCGCATGTGCCGCAGCAATGAATGCCATCAAGGGTGAGGCCAACACCGTGAATCGCCGTCGCGATTGGACGTCACCACTCGATGCATCGTTGTATGCCAACAGCGTGAGCCGAGCAACGTTCGACGCGATGCAGTCGGCGGTACACGCTTCGCTCCCCGACTTCCGCCGCTGGTTGCGCGTGAAGGGCAAGTTGAACGGCGACGCAAACGGCGTGTCGTGGTGGAACCTCTTGGCGCCACTGTCGTTTGCTCCGAGCAACATCTCCTGGGACGATGGCGTCAAGTTGGTGCGTGGGGCATTCAGTGCCTACAGCGAACGTCTCGCCGGTTTGGTCGACCGCTCGCTGAACGAACAGTGGATTGATGCCGAACCGCGCGAGGGCAAGGTGGGCGGCGCATTCTGCATGTCGTTCGTCAACGACCGGTCACTGGTGCTGCTCAATTGGAGCGGCAGCGTTGACTCCGCTCAAACCACGGCTCACGAGTTGGGTCACGCCTACCACAACACACAACTCGCGCACCGCACACCGCTGCAGCGTGGTTTGCCAATGGCGCTCGCGGAGACGGCGAGCATCTTCTGCGAAACCTTGGTGGTGGAAGAAGGCCTCTCGCGCTTGAAGGGCGACGAACGTTTGGCGTTGCTCGATGTCGACCTCCAGGGTGCTGCGCAAGTGGTGGTGGACATCCACAGCCGCTTCTTGTTCGAGTCGGAAGTGTTCGCGCGTCGCCAGCGTCGCACGCTCGGCGTGAGCGAGCTGAACGAGATGATGGGTGATGCACAAAACCGCGCTTATGGCGACGGCATCGATCAATCCACCGCCCATCCATACATGTGGATTCTGAAACCCCACTACTACGGCAGCCACTTTTACAACTGGCCGTACACCTACGGTTTGTTGTTCGGCTTGGGTCTGTATGCCCAGTATCAGCGCGACCCGGAGCGTTTCCGCAATGGTTACGACGATTTGTTGTCGCGTGCCGGAATGGACTCTGCCGAGCAGTTGGGCCAATCGTTCGGACTGGATGTCACCAAGGAGGACTTCTGGACCGCCTCGCTGGATGTATTGCGGGCACGCATGCGCGACTACGAGCAACTCGCCGCGCCACACTTGACGAGGTGAGCAACAGGCGCCAGCACCAGCCGGGCGATGGAGACGCGACTGAGCCGGCCACCGATGCTGAGGTGACGCGACCACGTTCGCTGTACGACGCCACGGGTGCGCAACTGGCCGCCGTGCTTGCTGGCGAGCCTGCGTATCGCGTGAAGCAGTTGTGGGCCGGTTTGTACGAGCAGTGCAAGGCACTCGACGACATCACTACGTTGTCTGCACCACTTCGCGCGAAGTTGAACGAGGAACTTCCCACCAGTTTGCTGCTGGTTCGCGAGAGCGTGAGCGACAAGGGCGACACCATCAAGTTCTTGTGGCGTCTTGCCGACGGCAATCATCCGATCGAGACCGTGCTCATGCACTACGCCGATCGCGTCACCGTATGCGTCAGCACGCAGGCGGGCTGTGCAATGGCTTGCGGTTTTTGTGCAACGGGTCAGGCGGGCTTCAGCCGTCAACTCACCGTGGGTGAAATCGTGGAGCAAGTGGTGCGTGCGTCCCGCCACGCCAAACAGCGAAAGCAGCGCGTGGCCAACGTCGTATTCATGGGCATGGGTGAACCGCTCGCCAACGAGCCCGCCGTGTGGAGTGCAATCGAACGATTCCATGGGGACATGGGAATCTCGGCCCGACACCTCACGGTTTCCACCGTCGGCATCGTGCCGGGAATTCGAACGTTGGCCAATCGTCCACTACCGGTGAATCTCGCAGTGTCGTTGCACGCCGCGCGAAATGAATTGCGAGACGACCTCGTTCCGATCAACAAGCGGTACCCGTTGGAGGAACTCATGACGGCCTGCCGCGACTACCTGCGCGTGAAGAATCGCCGCATCAGTTTCGAGTGGGCGATGATTGCGGGCGTGAACGACTCCGCTCGCGACGCCAGCGAGCTCGCCAAGTTGGCGCTCTCGCTGAAGCCGACCGCACACGTGAACCTGATCCCGCTCAATCCCACGCCTGGTTTTGCCACTCGCGGCACCGACGCCGCCGGCGTTCGACGCTTCGCCGATCGCCTCACCGATCGCGGAGTGAACGCCACCATTCGTCGCAATCGCGGTACGGATATCGATGCAGCATGCGGTCAATTGGCGGCCGGGCAACCTGTGGTGCTCACCGGTCGCCGCAGCGTCTAGCGAGTAGTTCGCTCAGACGCTTGCGACCAGCGTCGATGTTCTGCTGCAGTATCGACTCCACCACGCCGACGAAGAACCTTCCGTCATAGTGCAACTGCATGGTGAGGGTGGTCGCACCCGCACCATCGTCAGCGCGTGACGTCGCCGCGCCGAGGCCCGGGGCGATCGTGACGGTGAGTCGCCACGTCGCATGGGTACGACCGTCGATTTCACGACGTTCGAACACGATTCGACCTCGCTCATTCACCGTTCGCACGAGACGTAGTCGCTTCGATCGCGCAAACGGCCCGACGCTGGCACGCAGTTCCACGTTCCATGTTGGCTCCGGTGCGCTGACATCGCGGGTTGCCGAATGGACGAGCGACATCCACTCGGGATACACCGCGAGATCGTCAACGTACTTCAGCACCGCATCAACCGATGCTGCCGTGGTGAGACCTGCTTCGATGTCCATGGGGTGAAACCTAGGTGGTGTGATGATGCGATTGCGCCGAGGCGAACCGTCGCCTATTCGACGTGGTCACCCTGATGGAAATCGTCGATGTGGTCGCCCTGCGGCAACGAGTCGGTATCCGACGTTCGACGTTGTCCCGAGGTCGCATCGGGCATGCTCGGGCGCTCGATCGGTTTCGTTTGGCTCGAGAACGCGCGACTGAGCAGCCGTCCGGTTGCCTTCAGGGCGCCACCGACATCGCTCGTTCGGTCGAACTTCGGCGTGTACTGCGCCTCGTTGGACGCCGTCGTGTCCACCGCTGTGGGCTCGGACGAGAGCGTGGCCTCACTGGTGGCATCGCGTGACGCGGGCACTCCGTTGGTGGCGTCGCGCGCGAACAACGGATCCAATTTTGGGGAACCCATCGGAAGTGTTGGGTCGAACAATCCCGGACCATCGAATCGCTTGACCGGCGCCGATGCGTCGCGAGAGGTTCGTCGCGGAACACTCGTGGTGTTGCCCGACGAGGTGCGTGCCGCCTTGTTCCCCGCCTTGCTAGCGGGCTTGGTGGATGCCGGACGCGAGAGTTTGGTGACTGGCTTTGCCCTTTGCGCAGCGGGGCGCGGTGCAACGAACAATCGAGGCGACTTCTCACGACGATCGTCGAATGTCCAGCCACGCGGCAGCGTGAGTCTGGCGGCGTGGTCGTCGCACAACCGGTTGAGATGACGTGCTTCGTCGGCGTCGTAGTTCTCCAACCACACCACGCAGGCGGCGCGATCGATACCGAAGGCAACCTCTGCCGGTTCGTTGCATCCGAGTTTCTCGCAACTTCGATTCACGGCTCCCACAGTAGGGACTTGAACGGTGTCAGGTGGCGTATTCGGCGGGTACCGCGACCCCCTTTGATGCATCCGTGTGACAACACGATGCCGCGCTTCTGGTGGGCGGTGCGGGCCTCGATCCCACGACCTCTACGATGTGAACGTAGCGCTCTTCCGACTGAGCTAATCGCCCTTGGTGAGGGTCAATAATAACAGCTATCTTTAGCGGGCGACCCGTCCAACGATCGCGACCCCAACAATTGGCGTCCACCCGAGAGGGGCTCAAGTGGACGCCAATTACCCAATTTCCTGTAGCGGACTTGCTCTACATTCCGAGGTCGGAGTACATCGACTGGTCGACGAGTACTGCCGATGGATTCTGTTGCGTCTTGGTCCAAAACGCCTGCCACTCCGCATGAGTGCTGAGTGAATCGGCGAACTTTCCGAACTTTTCGGTGCTTTCGAACACCATCATGTAAACGATCGTGCCGGGGTGTGCACCAGAGACGGTGTTGGACACATACACAGCGTCAACACCCATCTTTAGATGCAACTTCTTGGCTTCCGTCACGTTGTTCACAAAGTCCGCTCCCCGACCTGGATTTACTCTCCAGGTCGCTACGAGTGATGTAGATGGCATTGCATGCCTCTTTTCAATGTTGTTATTGCTTGGAGCGCTAACCGTAATGGGACATCAATCACAACACCCGCGAGAAACCTCTCATGTGCCTCCCTTCTTCGTAGTTGTGTACCACCATTGGCTCTAGCAACAGGTTCTGACTACGGCTCGAGACACACCGTGCCCATGCCTTGGCGATCACGGGCTTGCGTCGTGTCGCTGTCGCATCGGGAGTCGAACGGAACGAGCTCCCGGACTCGCGCTTGATGCGGTCCGTCGCACAGCACTTCGAATGCCGAGCCAATCTCATCGAAATTCACGCACGAGCCCGCGGAGATGAGCCCGTCGATCCCTCGCGGCGGCATCGGGTCACCCATGATGTGCAACACGATGAGGATTGCCGCGCCGATGCCAATGATGGTGAGCACGAACCGCCAGGGAAATCGCGCCGGCGGATACACACGGTCGAGCTCTGTCTCGTATTCCGACCGCACCACACGTTCTGCTCTGGATGACGTGTGCGCACCTGCTCCTGCTGCGCTACCAGTGGCGAGCTGCAGATCGTACGCCGCCCGACGCGCAGGCGACGAGAGAACGCTCCACGCCTCGGCGATGCGCGTGACGTCGGATGTGGCCGACGCAGCAGAGCCGGCCGTATCCGGGTGAGCCTCTCGCATACGGGCGCGGTATGCCCGACGAATGTCCTCGAGCGACGCGGTTCGCGCAACCCCGAGTGTCGCGTAGTGATTGGTCATCGGCTCACCATGCTCGCAGCCGTGCGAGGACTTTGCGCGCCTAGTACCCGAGCGCGACGTCCACCACGCCCACCAACGGCTCGCCTGCTGTGAACAAGCGACAGTTCGTGGTCACCCGCTCCGAGAGGAGCGGCACGGCCATGGCTCGGGTGTTGCCGATGTGCGGAGTAATGAGACAGTTGTCGAGGCTCCACAGCGGATGCTCCTTGGGCAACGGCTCGGGGTCCGTCACATCCAGGGTGGCACCACCGATGCGTTTCTCGCGCAACGCAGCCACCAAGTCGTCGGTGACCACCAACTTGCCACGTCCCACGTTCACCAGCCACGCGTCGTGCTTCATCATGTCCAACTCACGAGATCCGATCAAACCCATGGTTTCGGAAGTCAGTGCACAAGCCAGCACCACGGCGTCGGCGCTCGGCAACACGTCGTGCAACTGCGACTGGGTGACCACTCGTTGCACACCGGCAAATGCCGTTTCGTTCCGACGCACCACGGTGATGTTGGTGTTGAAGCCCTGCAACATTCGTACCAGCGAGGTGGCGATGCCTCCCCCACCAACGATCACGATGTTGCCGCCCAACAAGTAGCGACCATGGTCGACGGTCCATTCATTCACCCGTGAATAGCCGATGACATGACGCATGCCTCCGAGCAGGAAAGCCATGCACAGCTCTGCGACGGGCTCGGCATACACACCCTTGCCACTGGTCCACACGCGACGGTCGTCGAGGTGTGGCACGAAGTTTTCGATTCCGGCGAACGGCAATTGCACCCACGAGAAGTGTGGATGTTCTCGTATCAGCGCGCCGAATGCATCGGCACCGCGCGGGTCGCCCCACACCAGGCCATCGGCCTTGGCGTAGTCGACCACGTCGCAGCCGCCCGCGCGTACCGCGTCGCGCAGCCACTCGGGGGCCTTCGTCGGACCGACGGCAACAAGCGCCATCAGTTGCCGGTGAGCGTGGCTGCGATGTTGCCCGCAGATGCACCACCACGACGCAGGATCACCACGAGGAACCACAGCGACGCCATCGTGACCACGAACAGACTGATGGCCCCAACTCCCCAGAACGGCTTGATGGTGCTGCGAGTGGCACCAAGCAATGCAACGGGGAACGTGGTGGAACCGGCTTCGCTGATCAATGTGGAGATCACCGCGTTGTCCAAGCACAAGGCAAACGACAACAACCCACCGGCGATCATCGCCGAGGCAATCAGCGGCAGGGTGATTTGCCGGAATGCACGTCCTGGAGGCGCACCGAGATCGGCGGCTGCCTGCTCGAGCGATTCATCCAACCCCGCAAGTCGTGCGCGCACGATGAGTGTTACCACCGCCGATGCATACAACGACTGACCCACCCACAACTTGTTGATGCCACCGTTGAACGGTCCCCAGCCATCGGTGAAGATGTAGCCGAGCACAGGCACTCCCTGAATGCGCGGGAACCACGTTGCCAATGCGATGGCATCCATGATTTCTGGTGTCACCAGGATGAGGAATACCAACACCATGAACACCGACGACCACGTGCCCGGACGTCGCGCCAGGGCGACGCCCGCGGTGCCACCAAGGATCACCGCAATGACGGTTGCGCCAAATGCGGCGATGAACGAGTTGCGAATGGCATCGCCGATTCCAGCGAAGTCGAAGATGTTCGCGTACCAACTGGTGAGCACGCCGTTGACCACGAGCGCCAACACGAATCCGCTCGGCACCACCCACGCGGTGTAACCGCCACCGAATTGTGCACGGCGCTTCAGCAAGCGACGCGCAGCGAATGCCACCGCCACGAGTGCGGCAAAGAGCAACGCAGTTTGAAAGAACACAGCACCATCAAAGAGTTCACCCCACCACTTGACGCTGACCGCATTCGACCAGATGGTGAAGGAGTTCCCACGATTGAACGAATGCAGAAACACCAGTCCAACGGGAATGAAGAGGAAGATCAACACGAGCGTGGTCCATACGCCAAGGGCACGGTGCAAGACTCCGTCGGCAAGGCCCCATCGACGCGACGTTGCGGTGTCGACCGAACCGCCAGGTCCGGCCTGCGTGGCACGCGATCGTCGCCACCGTTGCATGAGGGGCTCGAGCAAACCCAACAGCCTCGGGAACAGAAAGACGATCGCCGAACCGACAATCAACACGAGCAGCACCGCACCAATCATCAACACCGCCATCGCCGAACCGAGTGGCCAGTTCTGTGCGCCGCTAAATTGCGACGCAATCATCGCGCCGATCATGTTGCCCTTGGCGCCACCCAACACGGTGGCCGTCACGTAGTCGCCACACATCGGAATGAACGTAAGCAACACGCCGGCCGCGATGCCCGGCCCGGCCAACGGCAGCGTCACACCAAAGAAGGTGGAGAGCCGTCCCGCACCAAGATCTTTGCTCGCTTCACGCAGACGCACGTCGATGCGATCGAATGCAACGTACAACGGCAGAATCATGAACCCGAGGTAGTTGTATACGATCGCCAATTGCACTGCTGCAGCAGTTTCCAATACCTGAATCCCGTTGTTGCCAAGGACGCCGAGATCCTGCAGGAACTTCGACAATGTTCCGTTCGGAGCGAGCGGAATTCGCCATGCAACGGTGCGAATGAGGAAGCTGGTGAAGCTGGGCACCACCACGGCTGCAAGCACAATGGCACGCCAACGCTCGCTCACCTTGAATGCGGCGAAGTATGCAACGGGCAAGCCGATGAGCAGGCACAACAACGTCGCGGTGATCGCGATTCGGACCGTCGCTCGAAACACGCTGAAGAACGTTTCGTCGAACACTTCCACGTAACCGTCGGTGGACAATTTGGTGAGATCCACTGGCACCAATTGACTGGTGTCCTTGGTGCCGAACGAGTACAGCACCACGAAGGCAATCGGCGCGATGAAGAACGCCAGGTACCAGACGATCGATGGCAGGGCCAACGCATACTTCGGCGCTCGAAAGCGCCGTCGAGTTTCTGGTGCGACCAAAGCGGTCACGTTGTCCTCAGGCCCCTACTCGTGCCTGGTCGGGTCGATCAGGCTCCGGCCTTTGCCTTCACCTTGTTCATGATGTCGACCATGCGATCGAGCGTCGGGGTGATTTCCTGGGTCTGGAACGTTGCCACCTGCTCGGGCGAGAAGAAGATCATCTCGCCGAGTTCGAGGTCCGGAGCCAGCTCGGCCACGAGCGTGTCCATGTTCTTCATGCCGGTGTTGTAGCCGTGGTACTGCAAGTCCTTGATGGAGATTTCGGGAACGAGTTCCCAGTTGATCCACGCGTGTGCTGCGTCGGGGTTCGGCGCACCTGCGGCGATGCAGTAGGTGTCCATCCACAGTTCCGTGGCTGGTGCACCAAGTACCCACACCCAGTTGTCGGGGTTTCCACCGGCATCTGCGATGCGCACGTACGCCTGCCGCAAGTCGCCGTTCCAACCCATGGCCAAGCTGTAGGCACCTTCTGCCAGTTTGGTGCTTGGGTAGGAGTCGAACGCCTTGATGTGTTGGGCGAACTCGTCGACGAGGAACTTTTCGCACTCGTCGAGGAGTGCTGGGTCCTGGTCGTTCCAGTTGTGGCCGTTTGCCCAGTACCACATGCCGCAGAGGTTCGGTGCGGTGTCGATCATTGCGCAATTGCCGCTGCCCTCGTTCATGCACGCGTCGATGAAGTCCTGCCAGGTTTCCATCTTCTGGGTGATCTTGGTCTTGTCGTAGAAGAAGCCGGTGCTGCCCCAGTTCTTGCACACCGAATATTCGTTGTTGGGGTCCCATGACTGCGAGACGTAAGCAGGGTCAATGTTGCTGAAGTTGGGGATCTTCGACATGTCGAGTTTCTGAATCAGACCCTTTTCGATCATCTGCGGCACGTACGGACCGGTCGGCACCACGATGTCGAAGCCGCTGTTACCTGCGCTGGCGGCCAACTTGGTGATGAGGTCTTCGTTGCTTGGGTAGTAGTCCACCTTCATGGTGACACCGAGCTCGCTCTCGGCGAGTGCGCCGACGATCTCCGGGTCGTTGTAGTCACCCCAGGTGTACATGGCGAGCGAACCCGACGACTTGTTGATGACTCGCGAGTAGTCGCCGGATGCTGCATCGCCACTCGAGGCGCCGTCGCCCGAGTCGTCCGAACCACCACATGCCGCCAGCACCACGGCAAAACCTGCCGCAGCGGTGCCGCCGGTGATGAACGCGCGACGAGAGAGATGCTCACGGAATGCTTCCGGTGCGAGCATGCGAAGTTGCTTGGTCATGGTTTCCCCCTGCTGGTGTGTGCCGTTTGGCTCACCTGAACTTAGCGCAACAGGCAGGTCCGCGTCAGGCAGATGCGTCGGGTGGGGCCGCGTCTGGCGGATGCGTCAGGTGG
>SXPV01000047.1 GCA_005793215.1 Actinomycetota bacterium | reverse complement strand
GGAGACCGAGTGACTATCCATTGCAATCACGTCGACGATCAAGACCCAAGCGCACACGACGACTCGATGTTGGGCGCCAACCAACGCATCTGGGGTTACGAAACCAACTTCGGTGGCTTGGCCGATCTCACCGTGGTGAAGGCAAACCAACTGATGCCCAAGCCCGCACACTTGTCATGGGAGGAGGCTGCAGTCAACGCCCTGTGCAATAGCACGAGTTATCGCATGTTGGTGTCACAAAACGGTGCACGCATGAAACAGGGCGACGTCGTGCTTATCTGGGGAGCGACGGGCGGCATCGGCGCCTATGCCGTGCAGTACGTGTTGAACGGAGGCGGTATTCCTGTTGGTGTGGTGAGCTCACCCGACAAAGAGCGCATTCTCCGCGAGATGGGCTGCGAGGCGGTCATTGATCGCTCGAAGGCCAACTACAAGTTCTGGAACGACGACAACACCCATAACGAAAGTGAGTGGCGTCGATTTGGTGGCGATATTCGCGCTCTCGTGGGCGAGGATCCTGACATCGTGTTCGAGCATCCGGGCCGCAGTACGTTCGGCGCATCCATGTACGTTGTGAAAAAAGGTGGGACCGTGGTGACTTGCGCAGCAACCAGTGGGTTCATGTTGGAGTTCGACAACCGCTACTTCTGGATGCGCCTCAAGCGCTTGGTTGGCTCACATTTCGCCAACTACCGAGAAGCATACGAAGCCAATCGTTTGATAGCCAAAGGGATGATCGATCCAGTGATTTCCCAAACGTTCCCCCTGTCTCAGACGGGCGAAGCCGCGTGGCAAGTGCATCGCAACATGCACGAAGGCAAAATTGGAGTGTTGTGCTTGGCAGAAAGCGAAGGTGAAGGCGTGACCGACCATGAGTTAAGAGCCAAGGTTGGAGAAACTCGACTCCGTAGGTTCCGCCGATGATGCTCACCGAAATTGATCATGTTGCCATCGCGGTACGCGACTTGGCGGCAGCCGTCGACTACTACCAACGTGCCTTTGGCGCCACCATCGACCATCGCGAAGTGGTGGAGCGTGACGGGGTTGAAGAAGTACTCATGAAGGTGGCCGACAGCTACATTCAGTTGCTCACGCCAACTCGACCTGACTCGCCCGTGGCCAAGGCACTCGACAAGCGTGGCGAAGGATTGCATCATGTTGGCTATCGCGTTGCCGACTGCGCCGCAGCGCTCGCGTCGATGGTTGCTGCCGGTGCAACACCAATCGATACCGTTCCACGACCTGGGTCACGCGGTACCACCGTGGCGTTCATCCATCCGAAAGGGTCGTTCGGAACGCTCATCGAACTCGTGCAGGAATAGCCAAGCACCCGTGCTTGGGGTAGGTGTTGCACTCGGCGGAGTTCTCGGGGTTGTCGTCACTCTTTGGTCACAGCACATGGCTGTCACCATTGGAAACTCACTGAAGAGCGAACCACTTCGCCCATCCTTTCTTACGCGTGGAGTGGAACTGTTCGTTGGTGCTGTTGTGGGTGGTGGTACCGGCTTGGTGCTGCGTCAATTCTCCACGGGTGTTGATCGCTCACTCTTGGTTGTTGTATCGCTGCTACTCCTTGCGCAGGGACCACTTGATCTACGAACACGGCGCTTATCACGACCACTCACAGCAATCGGCTTCGTTGTAGTGCTATCCATCGTTGTGGTCGACGCCGTTGGAACAGCGACGAAGTCCAGGGCACTTCTCGCCATGTTGCTGTGTGTCGTTGTGGTGGCTGGGTTTGGTGTACTTCATCGAATATCCTCCAGGTCGCTTGGTCTTGGAGACGTTCTCCTCGTGGGCCCGCTGAGTCTGGCAATCGGCTACGTTTCACCACTGAGCCTCCCAACGTGGCTCCTTGTTGCATCCGTGTCAGGGTCGATGCATGGTGTGATGGGACGGTCACTTCGAAAGTCCGCCACGATCCCCTTTGGTCCGCACTTGTTGGGCGCAGCCTGGCTCACTTTGGTGGTGGGCGTCTAGGTTCGTTGCCATGATCGTGCATCTCGTCGATGGCACCTATGAGTTGTATCGCCAGTTCTATGGGCAACTTGGACGCCACACTGATGAGAATCCAAATGCAGGAGTCATTGGAGTGCTCACCAGCACGCTGCAACTGATCGAAAACGGTGCAACACATGTTGGCGTTGCAACCGATCACGTCATAGAGAGCTTTCGCAATGATCTCTGGCCCGGTTACAAAACCAGTGAGGGGATGGAGCCAGAGATCCTTCGACAGATTCCCGTGCTCGAGGATGCGCTCAACGCGATGGGGGTGACGGTGTGGGCAATGTCGGAGTTCGAGGCCGACGACGCACTCGCATCCGCAGTTCGGGTGGCGTGCGAAGATCGCCGGGTTCATCAGGTGCAGTTGTTGACTCCCGACAAGGATCTTGGGCAATGTGTCAGTGGGCGTCGCGTCGTGCAAGTGGACCGCAAGAACAATGTACTGATTGACGAAGCAGCAGTACGGGAAAAGTTTGGAGTCGGCCCAGAGTCAATCATCGACTATTTGGCGCTCGTCGGCGACAGTGCGGACGGCTTTCCTGGCTTGTCCGGCTGGGGTGCCAAGAGTGCATCAACCGTGTTGGCAAAGTATGGCGACCTCATGTCGATTCCATTTGATCATGCCCAATGGATTACTGATGGTGTGAAGGTGCGGGGAGCAGAGAAGTTGGCGGCTACCTTGCGCGAGCACCGCGCCGATGCCGAACTGTTTCGCATTTTGGCCACGCTGGTCGACACCGTCGATGTTGGAGCGGTGGATGAGTGGAAGTGGAGTGGTCCACGCCCGGAGTTTGCCGCTCTCACCGCGCGGTGGGGAGTGCCAAAATTCGGCGAACGCGCCGCGTCGTTGCGGTGAACACTTCGTCGGCAACCGCGTCAACTGAAGTGACGGCCAGGCGATCTGCGGCACACTTCAGCGACCGATGAAGGCTGCTTCCTTCCGGACCTGACCTGATTCTCGGGCATCCGTTGCACAGGACCCGACCGCCACCTCACTTGACGAGATGTCGGCACGAATGAGACTAACGGTCGTGCTCAGATAGCCTGCCCTCGTTCACGCGATGCGTTGCAACGCGATGAAGATTCGGAGGGGTGCGAGAGCGGCCGAATCGGCGCGCTTGGAAAGCGCGTGAAGCGCAAGCTTCCGTGGGTTCGAATCCCACCCCCTCCGCCAAACCCTCACAGATAGCGTTGCCAGACGGAAGGGTGCCAGAGCGGCCGAATGGGACGGTCTCGAAAACCGTTGTGGGTGTATGCCTACCGTGGGTTCAAATCCCACCCCTTCCGCCATTTTGTAGAGAGGAACGTCGGAGGCACACCTGGATCGCAGTTCCCGCTTGGCGGTGATTCACCGCTACCTCACCGCGCTTGACGACCTTGGCTCGCTACGGATTCACGACCGCAGTGTTCGAAGTCGCTTGCGTAACGACCAGGACGATTTGTGGTTCGCGAGCACCGTACGTGAGAGCAGTTTGTGGACCGATCACAGATTGTTTGAACGACTTACGCTCCTGATTAATGATCAGCCCGTAGTCGTTGCCTCGATAACTCCGTCGGTAGTACGTCGAATTCGCGTAGTCGCCGCATGGGGTAGAGCGTTAGTGCACTCACTGCGCCTCCGTAGGACGATCGTTCCTCGAGAAGTCATGTTCGTGGAGTACTTACCTCCGACTTACGTAGCCGGCCAACATGGCGAGTCTCAGTATTTTGGCAACCTACCCAATGAAGTACAACGACTCGGGTACTCCCTTGGATTTCTGCACATCCACTCCGAAGGTCCGGTAACGAGAGCGCCACGTGCAATTCGAAGTCTCCGACGGCAACTCACGTCAACGAATGTTCCTCATGTATTGCTGACGGACTTCCTCACCTTTGGCGTGTGGTGCAAGGCACTCCGTTCGTGGCGTTCCCTTCAAAGGCAGGTGCCAAGTGTTGTGCAGATCGACACCGCCCTGACCCCTTCCACAGATCTGTCTCGCATGTGGCCGACGTGGCGCTCCATGTATGACGATTCAGTACGCGGCACTCACTCAGTACGGACCAGTTTGCTAACTGCAATGTTCCACGAAGCACTGAGAAGGAACGACAAAACAGACGTGTGGCTGAGTGCCTTTGAAGGGCAGAGCTGGGAAGCGTGCCTTGCTCGAACCATCGAAAAATCTTCGTCAACATGGATTCCCTACCTCCACACCATGTTGCGTCCGTGGGACCTTCGAGCCCGCACCTTCGTCAAGGAGTTCCAGCCAAGCAATCTTGCGGTGCATGGTCGACATGATTACAGTGAACTTGAGAGTCTGCAACCCTCTCTCGTCATGGTGGAGGCACTCAGATACGGACATCTTGGAGTGAATTCAACCGACAAATTTGCGACGCGATCAGACGATGCACGATGGCTAATTATTGGCGGTGCCGAATGTGAGCGATCGAACCACGAGTTGAGGGAAGTGTTGGCAGCCATGCAATCGCAGCAGGTGGCCCCACATGTAGTGATCAAGTGGCATCCCCAGTGTGGAACCCCAACCATCGCGTTACCCGACAACGCGAAAGTGAGTACAGAATCACTTGCTTTCCTCATCGATCAAGCTGCGGTTGCTCTCATGGTGGGAAGCGCAGCACCGCTTGATACGTATTTGCGCGGAGTGCCGTCGTGTTCACTCCGCACACCATCAGGATTTTCGATGACTCCCGTGGAGGAAAGCGAGCACTTTCACACGGCCTACGACGGAATTGACGCTGTGTCATGGATGCTCACGGCACAATCAGCACCTCAATTCACTCCGCCCGTTGAACGATACTTTTCGCTCGATGTCGCACTGCCACGCTGGCGGGCGCTGCTAGCCGACGTGCTTGGCGATTAGCAGTTTGCCAAGTACTGGCGAGCCCGAGCCAAGTCCTCTGGGGTATCGATTGCGATACCCACGGACTCCACTTCGATCATTTTGACGCTCATACCGAGTTCCAGAAAGCGAAGGATCTCGATATCTTCGATGTGCTCGAGGGGTGTCTTGGAAGTCCTGCCCGAAAACAGCTCCAGCGCATTCTTACGAAAGGCGTACAGGCCGATCTGTCGTTTTGCTGATGAATATTCCAGTGATTTACCTGTAGGGATTGGACCTCTACTGACGTACAGCAAGCGACTGTGTTGGTCAACCACCACTTTGGGGACGGTAGAACTTCGGAAATCTGTCTCCGTAGAAATCGCGGAGTAGGCGTTGATGACTCCGACACTCGCATCGGCGTGTGAGACGGCAGTCAACAGAGAGCGAAGCCCCACCGGATCAAGAAACGGCTCGTCTCCTTGGACATTTACGAACCACTCAACGTTGCTTTGTTGAGCAACCTCCGCAACCCGATCGGTTCCGGTAAGGCATGACGATGATGTCAACCGCCAATTGACATCGTGCTGTTCGCACTCGGCAACGATCCGCTCGTCGTCAGTAGCCACCAGAATTGACTCGTTCGGTACGGCTTTGCGAACTTGCTCGACACAGCGAAGGAGTACGGACTTTCCACCCAAGTCAGCGAGGGCCTTGCCTGGGAATCGGCTTGAAGCAAATCGCGCAGGGATGACAACCAGATATGGCAAGGGGAGTCGCGCGCTCACAGAGGAGCAAACAGTGATCGCTGTTGTACCCGATAACTGGACTTGGTGAGAGCCGTTATGGGCATCGAACCGAACTGCTCCCCAAAACGATCGAGAGTTTCCTGCATCATGATGTGCCGTACATCGGTTTCGCTGTAGCCGTCGACTCCGACAAGAAAGATTCGCTTGGCGTCCCCGTGGGCAATCACACTCAGCGCGTACCCTGCGACGATTGGATGAGGGATGATGGCACCATCACCATCAAAACCGATTTGTTGAGACACCACTCGGTAACCAACATCGCGATGACGTTTTACGTTGAT
>SXPV01000046.1 GCA_005793215.1 Actinomycetota bacterium | reverse complement strand
GCGAAATGCAGCAACCGGCGAGAACACCCCGTACGGCGACTACCTCGTGAATGCCCAAGGCGAGGATGTGGTGGCGGGTATTCGCAACACCGAACACCTCGACGCACTCCAGCGACAATTCCCGAAGGTGCATGCAGAGCTGCTCGACATCTTCGCCCGTCTCGAACACCACTACAAGGACATGTGCGACACGGAGTTCACCATCGAGGACGGCAAGTTGTGGATGCTGCAAACCCGTGTTGGTAAGCGCACCGGCGCTGCAGCGTTGCGCATGGCGGTGGAGATGACCAAGGGCAGCGGTAGCGGCAAGCGCAAATGGAGCATCACCAGGAAGGAAGCGTTGATGCGCGTTACCGCCGATCACCTCGACTCGGTGCTGCACCCGCAATTTGCTACGACCACTCCTGCCATCGCCAAGGGACTCGCGGCTTCGCCAGGTGCAGCCGTCGGCAAGGTGTACTTCACGGCGGATGCTGCAGCCGACGCCGCCAAACGTGGTGAACGCGTCATTCTCGTTCGCAATGAAACCAGTCCCGAGGATGTGCACGGCATGATGGCGGCCGAAGGAATCATCACGTCACGTGGTGGTCTCGTGAGTCATGCCGCCGTCGTGGCGCGTGGCTGGGGCACGCCAGCAGTGGTGGGGGCCGAGGCGGTGAGGATCGACGGCAAGCAGTTCACTGCTGGCGATGTGGTCGTTCGTGAAGGCGACACCGTATCGATCGACGGTGCGACAGGCGACATCATGCTCGGCGCGCTCGAACTGGCGGCAGCCACACCGCCACCCGAATTTCACACCATCCTGAAGTGGGCCGACGACGTTCGCAAGGGCAAGTTGAGCGTTCGCGCCAATGCTGACACTGCCAACGACGCCGACGTCGCCCGATCGTTCGGTGCAGAAGGGATCGGTCTGTGTCGCACCGAGCACATGTTCCTCACGGCTGAGCGTCTCCCTGTGGTGCGTCGAATGATTCTGTCCGACACTCCAGCCGAAGAGGCTGCGGCACTCGAAGAACTTCGCGACGCCCAAAAGGAAGACTTCATCGGCATTCTGCGAGCCATGAGTGGATTGCCGGTCACCGTGCGACTGCTGGACCCACCGTTGCACGAATTTCTCCCGCACGTGCACGAACTGGAAGTGAAGCAGGTCTCCACGGGACTTACCGTCGAAGAAAACAAGATGTTGCACGCAGCCCGCGAGTGGGCGGAAGTTAACCCGATGCTCGGCACCCGCGGCGTGCGGCTCGGGGTTATGAAGCCGGGTTTGTACGCCATGCAGGTTCGCGCACTCATGCAGGCAGCCGAACAGGTGGCCAGCGAGGGACTCGAGCCGATCGTGGAAGTGATGATTCCCCTCACCATCACCGACGATGAGTTGGTGGTGGCGCGCGGCTGGGTGGAGGGCGTGTTGAGTGAATTCGCCGACCTCCCGCGCACCACACCAGCGGGCAAACGCGCCAAACGAACGCATGTCACCATCGGCACCATGATCGAAACGCCGCGTGCGGCCCTGCGCGCCGAGGATCTAGCGGAGCATGCCGACTTCTTCAGCTTTGGCACCAACGACCTCACGCAGATGACGTTCGGGCTGAGTCGTGATGACGTAGAGAGCCGCATGATGCCGCGCTATCTCCAACTCGGACTGCTGAAGCGAAATCCGTTCGAGACCATCGACCAAGACGGCGTGGGAGAGTTGGTGCAGATTGCAGCCAAGCGCGGTCGCAAGGCCAATCGCAGGCTGAAACTCGGTGTGTGCGGTGAACACGGTGGCGATCCCGAATCGATCGCGCTGTTTTATCGAGCAGGACTCAACTACGTGAGTTGCTCGCCGTATCGTGTGCCGATTGCGCGCTTGTCTGCAGCACAGGCGATCATCGGTGGCACCAAGAGCGATACCAAGTAGTCCTTTCACTCGGCGGGTATCGCCGTGTCGCGGCGAGCATTACGGCTTCTCGGCGAATCACACGGTGCCAGTGACATGTGACCAAATTGGGGTGACGCGTCACGCACTGCGGGTTCGAAAACCACTACGCTCTTTTCCATCATGATCCCCCCGGTCATCTCAACGCTGTTCAGTGCTACCCCCAATTCAGAGAATTTCGTCGATGTCGATGTCCCCGTATGGGGCTGGCCGATGCTCATCGGCGTGATCGCCGTCGCCCTGATCGTGGACTTGTTGGTGTTCCACCGCAAGGCGCACGTGGTGGAGATCCGTGAAGCAGCCATCGAGAGCGCCATTTGGATTGGCCTCGGCTTGGCTTTTACTGGTGTCGTCGCTGCAATGTTTGCCGGCCAGGGACAGGCGGGTCCTGCAGCAGTCGAGTATCTCAGCGCATATCTGATTGAAAAGAGCCTGTCGGTCGACAACGTGTTCGTCTGGGCGATCATCTTCGCGCACTTTGCGGTGCCGCGGCAGTACCAACACCGAACGTTGTTCTGGGGAATCTTCGGTGCGTTGGTGTTCCGCTTCATTTTCATCCTCGTAGGCACGGCAGTGATCAACCGATTCAAGATCTTGTTGCTGGTGTTCGGTCTCTTCCTCATCTACACCGGTTGGAAGATCGTCAGCGGTAAGGACAAGGACACCAACCCCAACGACACCGCCACCATGAAATTGTTCCGGCGCTTCGTGCCATCCGTCGACCACTACGACGGTCAGAAGATGTTCACCAAGGTAAACGGCAAGCGTTTTGCCACGCCACTGTTGGCCGTGCTCGTCATCGTGGAGGTCACTGACGTGATCTTCGCGGTCGACTCGGTGCCGGCGGTGCTCGCCGTGAGCCGTGAGCAATTCATCGTGTTCGCTTCCAACGCGTGGGCCATTCTCGGGTTGCGAGCGTTGTACTTCCTGCTCTCCGACATGCGCGAGCGATTCGTCTACATGCCCCACACCATCTCTGCGCTGCTCATTTACGTAGGTGCCAAGATGACGATTGCCTGGCGAGGATTCCACATTCCCGTCGCAATCTCATTGGCCATCATCGTGACGTTTCTTGCCACTGGCGTCATTGCTTCCGTGGCGGCAAACAAACGAAAGGGCTACTCCAAGCCGCGCGAGTAGTTTCAGAGCGGCGGGTGTTGGACGAGTAGCGCACGTGCCGCGCAACTAGTCTCTCGCGCGTGGCAATCTCCGACGACGACATCGAGCGGGTTCGCGGGGCGCAACCCATTTCGTCGGTCATCGGCAATTACGTGGCCCTGAAGCGCGCGGGTCGCAATTTTCTCGGGCTGTGTCCCTTCCACGGCGAGAAGACCCCGTCCTTTAATGTGCGGGACGAAACCGGTCGCTACAAATGCTTCGGCTGCGGGGCCTCGGGTGACGTGTTCAAGTTCGTGCAGGAAGTGGAGCGCTTGGATTTCGTCGGAGCCATCGAGCACTTGGCGGCCAAATCCGGGATCACCATCACGTACACCACCGGTGGTCCTTCGCGTGATCGCCAGCGCAACAAGCAGCTGTTCGAGCTCATGCAGCAAGCCGTGGAGTGGTACCACCAGCGGCTCCTCACATCACCGGACGCCAAGGATGCTCGCGAGTACCTTCGAACCCGCGGTTTGAGCGGCGACATTGCGCGACAGTTCAAACTCGGTTGGGCGCCCGATGCATGGGATGCGTTGGCAACCGATCTCGGTGCCGACGCCGAGATGTTGCGCGACTGTGGCTTGGCTTTCACCAACAGCCGCGGTCGTCTGCAGGATTCGTTTCGTGCACGCGTGATGTTCCCCATCTTCAAGGATTCGGGTGAAGCAGTGGCGTTCGGCGGGCGGATCCTTCCGGGCAGCAAGGATCCCGCAAAGTACAAGAACTCATCCGAGTCGAAGATCTACACCAAGTCAAAGACGCTGTACGGCTTGAACTGGGCGAAGGCCGATGTCGTCAAGGCCGATCAGATCGTGGTCTGCGAGGGGTACACCGACGTGATCGGATTTCATCGCGTGGGTTTCACCCGTGCCGTGGCCACCTGTGGCACGGCCCTGACCGAGGATCACGTTCGGCTCATGAAGCGATTCGCCAACAACGTGATACTCGCATTCGACGCCGATGCGGCAGGCCAAGGTGCCGCCGAACGTTTCTACGAATGGGAGCGCAAGATCGACGTGCGTGTCAACGTCGCGCGGTTGAAGGGGGGAAAGGATCCCGGTGACCTTGCCGACAGCGATCCGGAGGGACTGCTGAGTTCGGTGGAAAACGCGGAGCCGTTCATGGCCTTCCGAGTGCGTCGTGTGTTGGACGGGGCAAGAATCAGTACGCCCGAGGACAAGGCCCGAGTCGCCGAACGAGCCATCGCCATCATCAACGAGCACCCCAACGTGATCGTGCGTCGCGACTACGCCACGCAGGTGGCTGAGCAGTTGTGGGGCAACGACAAGAAGCAAATCGACGACGTCGTCCAGAAGGTCGACCGTAAGTTCGAGGCGGCTCGCTCGCGCAACGAGGCCCAAGCCACCACCCAGAACAGCAACAAGGAGAATGCCGAATTCGTCATCTTGGCGCTGATGATTGCCCGATTCGAGGAAGTGACCGGCATCGTCGCTCAGGAAGTCTTCGCCGACGACACGCATCGTCGGGTATTCCGTGCGCTCATGGCACATCACGGCGACCACAAGCGGGCCGAAGCTGACCTCGATCCCGATGCCCTCGAGCTGCTTTCACGGGTGGAAGTGTTCGACGTCCCCGTGGATGCCGACCCTCGTAAGGAAGGCATCAACTTGCTGCGCGCCGCCGTGCGCCGGGAACTTGCGCGGCGTGTCTCGGACACCTCGAGCGCGGTCATCACACTCGACCGGGGAGTCAAACAGAAGGTGGAGCAGTTGAGTGGTCGCGATGTGGCAGACTCGGTGATAGCGGACTTGTTGGCATGGCTCTACGACGTAACCTCCGTGATCGAGGCGTGACTACATCGTGAGACGACCAAGAATCTCTGGCGGCGATTCGCCTGACACGGTGCGCCAGTATCTCAACGAAATCGGTCAGGTCTCGCTCCTTACTTCTGCGGACGAAAAGATCCTCGGCAAAGCAGTGAAGGACGGTCAGAAAGCGCAACAACGTCTGGACGATGCCAAAGCGTCGGGAAGGACCAAACTTTCCGCAAGCGACCGCAAGACGCTGCGCGATCTCGTCAAAGCCGGTGAAAAGGCCAAGGAGCGAATGGTTCGCGCGAACCTGCGCCTGGTGGTGTCGATCGCCCGACGCTACGACCGCAAGGAGTTGCACCTCTCCGACCTCATCCAAGAGGGCAACATCGGCCTCATGCATGCCGTGGACAAGTACGACTACGAAAAGGGATTCAAATTCTCCACCTACGCGACGTGGTGGATACGTCAGTCGATGACGCGCGCCATGGCCGACCAAGGTCGCAACATACGTATTCCTGGACACATGATGGAGATCGTCAACCGCGTGCAGCGCTCAGAACGCGAACTCACCGCAGAACTGAAGCGCGACCCGACACCCGAAGAGGTGGCGGCTCGCTGTGACATCACGGTCGAGAAACTGTTCGAGATCCAACAGCTCACCTTGTCAACCGCCAGCTTGGATGCACCCGTCGGTGTAGATGTCGACGATCTCACCGTCGGGGAGACCCTGGCCAGCCCGGATGCCACCGACCCGTTGAACGAAACAGTGCAGCGCGAGTTGGTGAATCAGATTGAAAAGTCGTTGGATGGCCTGCCGGAACGTGAGCGACGAATCATGTCGATGCGGTTCGGGTTGGGGGAGTTCATCGGCAAACAGCACACGCTGGAAGAAGTCGCGGAGAAAGAAGACATCACCCGCGAGCGGGTACGTCAGATCGAGCAAAAGACGCTGGCCCGCATGCGTCATCCGCACAACAACAGCGGACTGCGATCCTTCGTCGAAGACGAGTAGACGGGCGTTCGGCGCTTGGTGCGAGTAGCCTGAGTGAGCCTTTCCGGGGTAGCTCAGTTGGCAGAGCAACGTACTGTTAATCCGTCGGCCGTGGGTTCGAGCCCCACCCCCTGAGCCACAATTTCCCCCGGGGCCAGTAGCTCAGTGGTCAGAGCAGGGGAATCATAATCCCTTGGTCGTAGGTTCGATCCCTACCTGGCCCACCTTCGGCAGCGCTCCGCGCGTGACGGGCGGTCGTCTCCGCAGCGCTCCGCGCGCGACGGTCGACCCCTTCTCAACTTTGTTTCTTGTATTGCTTCACCAGTTCCGATGCCTCGGCGTGACCCTTGTCGGCCAGCGCTTGGGCGATATCGGCTTTCACGGCCTGCACCACGCGGTGCGTTCCGTTGCATTGCTTCTGTTCATCCGTCGTATATCCACAGCCACATGCGCCCATGGCGATGCTCCTTGTCGTAGAGGTGTTGCACGAGACGTTACCACCGGGTCGGCAGGGCACGATACGGATCGTCGTCATGTGGCGCGGGCTACCTCGTGCAACCCCGAGCGGAGGGTCTCCAAGGGCTTTACACGGGTGAACTATGCTTTCGCTCAACAACAACACATGCGGCATCCGCCGTATGAGGAGGAGAAAACCATCCAATGAGAAAGCACAAAGGACTGAAGTCCGCTGCGCTCGCTCTTGCTGCATTTGCGCTGATCGCCAGCGCATGTGGCAGCGACGACGCAGCTGAAGAAGTCACCGAAGAAACCGAAGCAGCAACCGAAGAGACCACTGCGCCGCTCCCTGGCGCAGGCACCCTCGCTTGCATGGTCACCGACACCGGTGGTGTTGATGACAAGGGCTTCAACCAGATTTCGTACGCGGGCATGCAGAGGGCTGAAGCCGAACTCGGCGTCACCATCGACTTGCTCGAGTCGTCCAGCGATGCGGACTACGCACCGAACCTCCAGTCGTTTGCCGACAAGGGCTGCAACATCACCGTGACGGTGGGTTTCCTCTTGGGTGATGCGACCAAGGCGGCTGCTGAGGCCAATGCGGGTCTGAACTACGCGATCGTCGACTACGCATACGACCCACCGGTGGCAAACGCCCGCGGTCTCGTGTTCGCAACCGACCAGCCGTCGTTCATGGCCGGCTACCTGTCGGCAGCAATGTCGCAGACCGGCATCGTCGGTACCTACGGCGGAATCAACATTCCACCAGTAACCGTATTCATGGAAGGCTTCCGCAAGGGTGTGGAGTACTACAACACCCAAAAGGGTGCATCCGTGAAGTTGCTCGGTTGGGATGGCACTGACGGCACGTTCGCTGGAAACTTCGAGAGCCTCGACGACGGCAAGAACATTGCCAAGAGTCAGGCCGACGAAGGCGCCGACATCATCTTCCCAGTTGCCGGCCCAGTGGGTCTCGGCTCTGCGCAGTTCGCGCTTGAGTCCGGTGGCAAAGTGAAGATCATCGGCGTCGACGTCGACATGAGCGTGTCGAACCCTGACGCAGCCGAGGTGTACATCGCTTCGGTGCTGAAGAACATCGATGCAGCCGTGTTCGCTGCGATCAAGGACGTTGTCGAAGGCAGTGGCGTTACTGACAACTACGTTGGCACCCTTGCCAACGGTGGTGTCGGTGTTGCCTACACCGCAGTTCCAGCTGACCTCCAGGCCGAAGTTGAGGCCATTGGTGCAGGAATTGCAGACGGATCGATCAAGCTCTAATCCAGCTGATCTGCGTTAGCAACGCGGGGCGGGTCGCGAAAGCGGCCCGCCCCGTTTGTTTTGTATGCCTGCCAGAGATGAGCCGACTCGCGGTGTATTACTCTGTGAAGCCTGAGGGGTAGCGCAGCAGATGAAATTTGAATTGCGGGGAATCACCAAGCGTTTCCCTGGCATCGTCGCCAACGACAGCGTGGACCTCGAGGTGTCCACCGGCGAGGTCCTTGCGCTCATCGGGGAAAATGGGGCCGGCAAGAGCACGCTCATGAACGTGCTGTACGGCATCTATCGTCCCGACGAAGGGGAACTTCGTATCGACGGAGCCCCGCAACATTTTTCATCACCCGCCGACGCCATCGCGGCGGGAATCGGCATGGTGCACCAGCACTTCATGTTGGTGCCAGTGATGACGGTTGCCGAAAACGTGGTGCTTGGTGTGGAGCCGACGGGACGGTTCGGCTCCCTCGACATCAATGAAGCACGTCGCATGGTGAAGGAGGTGTCCGAAAAGTACAACCTCGACCTCGATCCCGACGCCATCATCGAAGACCTCCCCGTAGGCGTGCGCCAGCGCGTGGAAATCGTGAAGGTGCTCATGCGGGATGCAAAGATTGTGGTGTTCGACGAGCCGACGGCGGTGCTCACGCCGAGTGAAATTCTGGAATTCTTCGAGATCGTTCGGTCGCTGGTGGCTGCGGGTCGAGGAGTCATCTTCATTACGCACAAGTTGAAGGAGGCGCTCACCATTGCCGATCGCATCAACGTGTTGCGGCGAGGCAAGGTGGTGGGCGAGGCGATCCCCAAGAAGACCACCGAATCCGAGATCGCCGAAATGATGGTCGGACGCGCCGTGCAACTGATCGTGAACAAGAAACAGGCCGTGCCGGGCGAGGCAATGCTCAAGGTCGACAACCTGTCGGTGGTGGAGCCCGACGGACGCACGGTAGTGGACGGAGTGTCGTTCGAGGTGCGCACCGGGGAGATCGTCGGCATTGCAGGTGTACAGGGCAACGGGCAAACCGAACTGGTGGAAGCGCTCTCGGGTATGCGACGTGCCGCCACGGGGTCGATCTCCATCGCCGATCGCGACGTTTCGCATGACTCGCCTCGTGAGCGTCACGCCGCAGGTATGGCCCACATTCCAGAGGACCGCCAGCGCCAAGGCTTGGTGACCGAGATGTCCATCATGGAGAACCTGGTGCTTACTCGGTATCACGACGCAGAGTTCTCCAGTGGCATTCGTATGAAGTGGGATGTCGCCAAGGCTCGATCCAACGAGCTGGTGGCGGCGTACGACATTCGTACCAACGACCCATCGCAACCGGCGTCAACGCTGTCGGGTGGCAATCAGCAGAAGGTCATCGTGGCTCGTGAGTTGAGTCGCGACATTCGGCTGGCGGTGGCGGCGCAACCGACGCGCGGCATCGACGTGGGCTCGATCGAGTACGTTCACGCCCAGATCGTGAAGGAACGCGATGCCGGGGTCGCAGTGCTTGTGGTGAGCACCGAACTGGATGAAGTCATGTCGCTGTCCGATCGTGTGCTGGTGATGTATCGGGGCAAGATCGTCGCCGACGTCGATCCCAAGAAAGTCAGCCACATGGACATCGGTTTGTACATGGCAGGCTCTCGGCCCGCAGGAGCGGCGGCTTCGTGAACGAAACACTCAAGTCGCTGCGGTTCACGTTTCTTGCAGTGATTGCCGCGCTGTTCGTGAGCGCATTCATCATCGTGATCACCGACATCGAAGCGCTCGGTGATGGCAACTTTGGTCAGGCATTCAACACGTTGGGGACCGCCTATTGGGGTCTCTTCAAGGGCTCGTTCGGCTCGTTGCGGGCGATCTCCAATACCATCACGGGCGCCACGCCGTTGTTGCTGGCCGGCTTGGCCGTGTCGTCGGCGTTCAAAGCCGGCTTGTTCAACATCGGCGCAACCGGACAGATGTTGGCCGGCGCCATCACCGGTTTGTGGGTGGGGTTTGCATTCCAACTGCCGCCGATCATCCACGTGCCGTTCGCACTGCTTGCCGCCGCCGTCGGAGGTGCGCTCTTTGGTGCAATTCCTGGCGTGCTCAAAGCCCGCACCGGAGCCCACGAAGTGATCACCACCATCATGTTGAACGGCATCGCAGGGTTCACCGTGCTGTGGTTGTTGAAGACCGAGCTGTTCAAGCGCGAGGGCCGCGACGACGCCATCTCCAAGTTCGTCGAGGACTCGGCCAGGTTGCCCAAGCTGTTCTGGTTCATGGGCAAGCGCATCGACCTCTTGGCTCACACCGGGTTCATCGTGGCACTCCTGGCCACGTTTGCGTTCTGGTGGCTGTTGCGCAAGACCACCCTGGGTTTCGAGATGCAAGCGACGGGTTTCAACCAGGAAGCTGCTCGTTACGCAGGTATGAAGACCAAGTCGCTCATGGTGGTATCGATGGCGATCGCCGGAGCCTTTGCTGGTTTGGCTGGTGGCTCGGAAGTGCTCGGTCTCTACGGTTATGCAAGTGGCACGGTGGCTGGTGACATCGGCTTCGACGCCATCGCAGTCGCTTTGCTGGGTCGGTCCACTCCGATCGGCACGCTCGTGTCGGCGTTGTTGTTCGGTGCGTTGCAAGCCGGCGGGCGACAAATGCAGGTGGATACCGACGTGCCCATCGACCTCATCATCGTGCTGCGCGCACTCATCGTGATGTTCATTGCCGCGCCGCTTCTGGTGAAGGCCATCTTCCGAGTGAAGGGCGACGCCAAAGCGTTCGGCCAAACCTTCAGGGGGTGGGGAGGATGACCACGGCAATGCCCGAACGCGTGGTGTCCGCCGAACAACGCAAGCGCGCGCGCAGCGTCGGCATCACGTATCTCGTGTTGGCGATGGTGTGCTTCTTCGTCTTCACACGTCGCCCCGGCGATGCCGGTTTCAGAATCACAGAAACCAGCCAGTTCACCCTGCCGGCGCAGGGGTTCGGCTGGGCGCTCGGCATCGCGCTGGTGGCGGTTGCCGCAGCGCAACTGTTGCGTGGATTTGGTCGCCTCGCCAACGTGGTGTTGGCGCTCGCCACTGCGTCGTTCTTCATGAGTTTCTTGGCGTGGGCCGCAGCAGGGGATTCGTTCAGTTTCGTTGGCATGCTGCAAGACACGGTGAGCCGCAGCGTTCCCATCACGCTCGGGGCAATCGGGGGAATCCTCAGCGAGCGCAGCGGTGTCATCAACATCTCCATCGAAGGAATGTTGTTGGCGGCAGCCTGCACCAGTGCCATCGGCGCGTCGCTCACCAACCTGTGGTTGGGAACGCTCATCGGCGTGCTCACCGGCATGGCATTGGCGGCAATCCTGGCGGTGATGTCCATTCGCTACAAGGTCGACCAAGTGATCGTCGGGTTTGCGATCAACTTCTTTGCACTGGGTATCACGTCGTTCATCAGTTTCCGCGTACTGGTACCCAACCGCGACACGATGAACAGCCTGCTGCCCGTCACGCCGATACGAATCCCGCTGCTGGCCGACATTCCGTTCATCGGCACCATCTTCTTTGATCAGACCATCTTCGTCTACTTCTCATTCGCTGCAGTTGCCCTTGCCACCTGGGGTTTGTACCGCACCAAGTGGGGTTTGCGAACGCGAGCCATCGGCGAATACCCCAAAGCGGCCGGCACGCTCGGTGTGGATGTCAACAAACTGCGTTACCGAAACCTCCTGCTTGCCGGAGCGGTCGCCGGTGTCGGTGGTGCATGGTGGCCGATCGGCATCGTGGGTCGTTTCGACCAGAACATCACCAACGGTCGAGGTTTCATCGCGCTCGCAGCAGTGATCTTCGGGCGATGGCATCCGGTTGGTGCACTCTGTGGTGCTTTGGTGTTTGCACTCGCCGAAGCCGTCCGCCTGAAGATCGGCAACTTCGACACGGGAATTCCGAGCGAGTTCTTGATCATGGCTCCGTACGTGGTGACCATCATCGTGGTGGCAGGGTTCATCGGTGCGAGTCGCGCACCGAAAGCCGCCGGACAGCCGTACGAAGACCAGTGAGGATGCCATCATGACGCAGGTCGGCCAGCATGTGACAACGCCGCACTTCGGTTTCCGCGACAAGCAAGTGGTGGTAACCGGTGCGGCATCCGGTATCGGCCGTCGAGTTGCCGAGTTGCTCTTGGAGGCTGGCGCAAACGTCATCGCCCTCGACCGCAGTTCGGTGGATCTTGCCGTCGCACAGTTCGTACGCGTCGACATGACTGATCCCGCCACCATCGCTGCCGCAGTCGGGGAGATCAAAGGCGAGGTCGATGTGCTGCTGAACATCGCCGGCGTGCCGGGCACGGCCGACCCCGAAGTCACCATGCGGGTGAACGTGCTCGGGCTACGCATGTTGACGGAACTCTTGATTCACCGAATCAACCGTGGTGGGTCGGTCACCAACGTCGCATCCATCGCTGGCGCGCAGTGGCAAGCACACCTCGATGAAGTGCAACGACTACTCGTCACCCCCGACTACGTCAGTGGCGTCGATTGGGTGCGGGACCATCCCATGGATGGCAAACGGGCCTACGACTTTTCCAAGGAATGTGTGGTGGTACTCACCAAGCAGCACGGCAAGTTCCTGCGTGAACACGGAGTGAGAGTCAACTCGGTGAGCCCCGGCCCGGTGAAGACTCCGATCTTGAAGGACTTTCGCGAATCGGTCGGACCGATCATGGACATCGTCACCCGCGAAACCGGCCGCGATGCCACGACCGATGACATTGCTCGTGTCATTCTCTTCGTTTCCGATCCCGTGCTGCAGTGGCTGAACGCCAGCGACGTACAAGTGGACGGTGGGTTCATGAGCGGTCTCGTGGGTGGCTGGGTCAAGCTCGGTTGATCCTGCGCTCGTAGCCTTTACGCCATGAGCAGTGCATCACACCGCTGGTACGCGGCACGCACGAGCGTGGAGCAAGTGGAAGAAGGTAATGAACTCGCACCACGTTTCGATGCTGATGGACTCATCCCGGTGGTCACTACCGATCATGCAACCGGCGAGGTGCTGATGGTTGCCAACATGAACGCCGAAGCATTCGCCAAGACCATCGAGTTGGGCGAGGCCGTGTACTACAGCCGTAGTCGCAAACAGCTGTGGCACAAGGGTGCAACGAGTGGTCTCGTGCAAAAAGTGAAGGAGATCCTGATCGACGACGATCAGGACGCCATCTGGCTTCGTGTGGACGTTCAGGGTGGTGCGAGTTGCCACGTGGGCTATCGCTCCTGCTTCTATCGCAGTGTCCCAGTGACACCTTCGGCGGATGGTCCACTCGACTTGACGTACACCATCACCGAGAAGGTGTTCGATCCCAAAGTGGTGTACGGCGACGCGCCGAACCCCACGAAGCTCTAGCCACGCTGTCTGAGTCGCGCCATTCGGCGGCGTCAGGCGGCATCAGGCGCCCTTCGGGCGAAACGCCGCGAGACCGCCGCCCACTTCCAATCGCGCGCCGCCGATCAGATCGACGCAGTAGGGAATCGCTGGTAACACTGCGGTGAGGCAATCGGCGATGGACGATGGCTTGCCCGGCAAGTTCACGATGAGTGATGAGCCACGAATTCCCGCGGTCTGACGCGAGAGAATCGCCGTCGGCACCACCTTGAGCGAGACGGCGCGCATCAATTCGCCGAATCCGGGCATCATCTTGTTGCAGACCTGCTCGGTGGCCTCGGGGGTCACGTCCCGCGGTGCGGGCCCGGTTCCGCCGGTAGTGACGATGAGACTGCAGTGTTCAAGGTCCGCAAGATCGCGCAACGTTCGGGTGATGGTGTCGATGTCATCGCCAATCACTCGCGCCACCGGCTCCCACTCACTGGTGAGATGTGCGGCAAGAAACTCGCGAATCGCCGGGCCGCCCTTGTCTTCGTAAACGCCAGTGGATGCGCGATCGCTCACCGTCACGATGCCGATTCGCGCCACAGCGTTCACCATGGGAAACTGCCCGCCGTGCCAATCGCTGCGGTGTCGTCGGTCATCACCAGTGGATTCCGCGAGGAGTGTTGTACATACGTCCGAATGACATCTTGCGAAACAGGGCTTTACGTATCTGACGTAGGCCGTAGCGCGCCGACATCTTCGATTGTGCGGCCCGTGAAACACTCGTGACACGTTCCACGGATTGTCGCACCAAGGTGACGAGCTGTGTTTCGGAGTCACTCAGGATGTACGGCTCCACCAAGGCGGGGAACTCACGGCGAGCAAAACCAAACGTATCGAAGTCGGACCAGTACACCGCCGTGAGACGCTGGGCGGTTGATGCGTCGCAGACTCGTTCGAGTGGCACACCGATGCTCTCGTTGTGTCGCTTGGGCTGAATGTCCTTGCCGGATCGCTCACGTAAGAGGGCTGCGATCGAGTCGACGCCACCCGGTTCATCGACTCGCACGATCATGTCGTAGTTCACGGCATCACGGCGAACCACCTGGGATTGTGGCAAGAAGTGATGGTCCTGCATGAAGGCCCCCGTGTGCTCCTCGAGTGCTTGAGCGAACCGGGCAAAACTCGCGGTCATGTTGATGCGGCCCTCGTCGAGCACGTCGGGTGACAAATCGAATCCACCGTCGGTGCGACCCGGAGCACGCATGAAGATGCGGTTCTCCCAAGCGGAGTACGAACGCGCTATCGGGTCGCGCAGAGCCGCAAGTCGCACCCAGTCGGGGGACGCGAGGATTTCCTCAACCTGATGTGCGGGAAGTTCGTTGAGTTTGTGCAGACCACTGACGTGGCGGTTGTGGATGGTTTGGCTGCGATGCAAATTGGCGGCAAGTAGCCGCGGAATCACATCGAGGTTGAGGGAGCCTTCGGCTTCGGCGAGCATCCACTTGATGGTGGTGCAGGCCACCTTGGTGGTGGGCGTGTACAGCACCTTCAATAGAGGGGCAACCAGTGTGGAGCGACCGACGGCGTTGGGGCTGGTCATTGGCTGTGGGCTCGAGTCATGGAAAACTAGTTGTCCAACACGCGATAGTCGCGATACGCACGTCCACCAGTGGCACGACGTACCACCGCTTTTTGGATCTGTCGGAACCCATAGCGGGCACCAGCTTGTTTGGCGGACGCTTGCGAAACGCCCAATAGTCGTTCCATGACGCCGCGAAGTTGATACACGAGCTGGGTCTCGGCGCTGCTCAGCAGATACGGCTCGACGGACGGTGCGTATTCGCGCTTTTCGAATCCAAATGCTTCATAGTCCATGTGGTATGTGGCCATGAGTCGGTTGGCCGTATGCGCGTCACAAATCTTGGACAGGTCGACTTTCATACCTTCGTTCAATCGGGATGCGGTGATGGTCTTTCCCGAGCGCTCGCTGATCAGGTTCGAGAGGCGATCCATGTCGCCTTTTTTGTCCACCCGGATGAGCATGTCGTAGTTGATCACGTCGGTACGCACGATGTGTGCCTGGGGAAGGAAGTGCTGATCGATGGTGAAGGCATCGGTGTGTTCGCCGAGCATCTTGGCAAAGAGGGCGAAGCTGCCCGCAAGGTCGAGCCGACCGTCCACCAGAACATCCTTGGAAAGCTCGATGGCGCGAGCAGTCTCGCCGGGTGCGCGGCGGAAGATCCTGTTCTCCCATGCCGAGTACGAACGGGCCACGGGGTCGCGCAGGGCTGCGACTCGCACCCAATCCGGCGAGCGAAAGATGTTCTCGATCTCTTTTTTGGGGAGATCCACCAAGCGGGGCAGCCCGTTGATCACCGGGTCGTGGATGGTTTGTGGTCGTGAGACGCTGGGATTGGTGATCTGATCGATGAGATCGGTTCGGTGCGACTGTTCGGCAGTGGCGAGCATCAACTTGATCGTGCTGCACGCCACTTTCGGGGTTGGCGTGTACATGATCTTCAGGCTCGGGGCCACCAAGGTGAGGCCGCCGATGGCCAGCAAAGATCGGTCGGAAGGAAAGACGCTCATTGTTCAGTTGCCGGACGCACCGAGCACCCCGAGTTGCCGGAGAAGCTGCAGCACACGACCTACCGATTCTGTCACGCTCTCGCCATCACGAGCGACCACGAGGTCCGGCGAGACCGGCGCTTCATACGGTGCATCCACTCCGCTTACCCCGCGCATCTCGCCACTGCGTACCTTTGCATACAGGCCCTTTGTATCGCGCCGTTCGCACTCGGCGAGCGACGTGGCCACATGAATCTCCACGAAGTCGAGCCCTGCTCCTTCGTGGGCTATCCGTATGCGTGCGCGGTCGGCGGCAAACGGGCTGATGATCGGTACGACTGCAACCACACCGGCGTCGGCAAACAGACGTGCCACCTCTCCCACGCGCCGTACGTTCTCGCTACGGTCGGCATCTGAATATCCAAGATTGGCGTTGAGTCCGTGTCGAAGGTTGTCGGCGTCCAGTACGTAGGCGATTACCGAAGCCTGCAACAACTCGCGCGACAACGCATCGGCAATGGTGGACTTTCCCGAGCCCGACAATCCGGTCAGCCACACCGTGGCGCCACGCACGTGGTGATGTGCCCAGCGCTGGCTGCGGGAGACTGCCGGTTCGTGCCACACGGGAGCGTTGCCTGCCGCGCTGGGACGTGTCGACGGCGCATCGGCGCCGTGCGAAGGTGTTGCACTCATGTGCGTGGCGACAACAACATGCCCGCAGCACAGGTTTGACCGCTGTGCTCGTCCACCAGGATGAACGATCCCGTCGTTCGGTTGGCGTGGTAGTCGTCGTAGAACAGCGGTGCGGTGGTGTGGAGTTCCACGCGGCCAATCTCGTTGAGTGCAAGGCTTCGAGCATCGGTTTCTCGGTGCAGTGTGGAGATGTTGAGTCGGTACAACACGTTGGTTACCTTGGCTCGTGCCAATTTGGTGGTGTGTTTGATGGCGTAGATGCGGTCGGGCTGTAGTGGTGTGGCATCGTCCATCCAACACAACATGGCTTCCAGCGACTGAGCCTGGCGCGGGCGGTTGTTCGGACGGCAAATCATGTCGCCGCGTGCAATGGAAAGATCATCGGTCAACAGCAAGGTTGCGGAGTTGCCTGGCTCGGCCTGGGTGAGCGGTCCATTGGGGGAGTCGATTCCCGTAATGGTGGTGGTGAGCCCCGACGGCAACACCATGACATCGTCGCCAACCCGAAAGACGCCGCCAGCCACTCGTCCGGCATAGCCGCGGTAGTCGTGGTGCTCGGCACGCTGCGGGCGAATGACGTACTGCACGGGGAAACGTGCATCCACACGATTGTCGTCGCTCGCGGTGTACACGTTCTCCAAGTGATGCAGGAGGGTTGGGCCCTCGAACCAAGTGAGGTTCGGTGAACGGCTCACCACGTTGTCACCCTGCAAAGCGCTGATCGGTAAGAACGTAACGTCGCGAAGCGAAAGCCGCGAGGCAAATTCCTCGAACTCGTCGCGAATGCGGTGGAACACCTCGGGTGACCACTCCACCAGGTCCATCTTGTTGACGCAGATCACCAAGTGCGGCACGCCAAGCAGTGACGCGAGCAGACTATGTCGGCGAGTTTGTTCGACGATTCCCGTTCGTGCGTCCACCAACACGATTGCCAGATCCACGTTGGATGCACCGGTGATCATGTTGCGCGTGTATTGGATATGGCCGGGGCAGTCGGCGATGATGAAGCTGCGTTTTGGCGTGGCGAAGTAGCGATAGGCGACGTCGAT
>SXPV01000045.1 GCA_005793215.1 Actinomycetota bacterium | reverse complement strand
TGGCCTTGTTTGGTGGCAAAGAACAGATTTCGTTCGCCGGGGAACTCGCGGGTGTCGATGATGGCCTGGATGGTTTCGCCTTGCTGGAGTGGCAACAAATTGACGATGGGGATGCCCTTGGCGGTGCGTTCACGCTCGGGCACTTCCAACGCGCGGAGTCGATACACGCGTCCGCGATTGGAGAAGAACAACAAGTACGCATGTGCCGTGGTGAAGATGACGTTGCGTACGATGTCGTCGCTCTTCATTCGTGCACCGCTGACGCCGCGACCACCTCGACCTTGTGTGCGGAACGAGTCGGCTGACACCGCCTTGATGTACTGCTCTTGAGTCATCACGATGACGAGCTCTTTGTCCTCTACGAGATCTTCAACACCCATTTCACCCACATCGGCAGCAATCTGACAGACGCGCGGGTTGGCGAAGGTGTCACGCACCTTCTTTAGTTCGGTGGAAATGACACCGCGTAACACTTTGTCGTCTTCCAGGATGGCAGTGAGTTCCTTGATCTTGGTACGGAGTTCTTTCTGTTCCGTTTCCAAATCGATGCGTGACAATTTGGTGAGTTGACGTAGTTGCATGTCGAGGATGTCGATGGCTTGACGTTCGGTGAAGCCGAACTTCTTCTCCATGAGCGCTGCCTTGGCGGCATTTGCGTCTTCGCTGGCACGAATCACCTTGATGATGTCGTCGATGACGTTGAGGGCCTTCAGGCGGCCTTCGAGAATGTGGTTTCGTTCCTTGGCTTTGTCCAGGCGATACTGACTGCGACGAGTGATGACCTCGATCTGGTGACGCACGTAGCCCTCGATGGCATCCTTCAAATTGAGTGTGCGTGGCACCCCATCCACCAAGGCCACCATGTTCACGGGGAACTGGCTTTGGAGCTGGGTGTTCTTGAACAGATTGTTCATGACCACGTTGGCATTGGCATCGCGCTTCAGCGTGATGATGAGGTTGGTGGTGCCACCCGCGGAGTTGTCGTTCACATCAGCGATGCCGTCGAGGCCGTCGTTATCGACCAGTTCTTGGATTCGAGCAGCGATTGCCGAGCAGCTGGCCTGATACGGCAACTCGGTGACCACGATTTGCATCTGGCCCCGTTTGCCTTCTTCGATCGCCACCTTGGCCCGCATTTTGATGCTGCCTCGCCCGGTCTTGTACGCCTCGGCGATACCTTCGCGACCAAGGATGAGTCCGCCGGTGGGAAAATCCGGGCCCTTCACGAACTTCATCAAATCTTTCACCGTGGCAGCCGGATTGTCGATGAGATGCAACGTGGCATCCACGATTTCGCCCAAGTTGTGCGGCGGAATGCTGGTGGCCATACCCACGGCGATGCCCTGCGAGCCATTCACCAACAAGTTCGGGAACCGAGCCGGCAATACACGTGGTTCTTCGGTGGTGCCGTCGTAGTTGGGCATCAAATCGACGGTGTTTTCCTCGATATCGGCCAGCAGTTGCATGGCCAACGGATGCAAACGTGCTTCGGTGTAACGGCTGGCTGCCGGACCGAAGTCGGGAGAACCGTAGTTTCCGTGGAAATCAATCAGTGGGTGGCGCAGCGAGAACGGTTGCGCCATGCGCACCAAGGCGTCGTAGATGGCGCCATCACCGTGTGGGTGGTATCGCGCCATCGTGTCACCGGTGACGCGGGCACACTTGACGTACGGACGATCGGGACGGAATCCCTGTTGGTCCATGTCCCAGATGATGCGGCGATGCACGGGTTTGAGTCCGTCGCGAACGTCGGGCAACGCTCGCGACATGATGGTGGAAATGGCGTAGTCGAGGAACGAACGTTCCATTTCCTCTTTGAGCTGCACTGGCTGCACGGAGTCGCCACTCGACAATGGCAATGTGGACGAACCGTCACCATCACCGGCTCCGCCTTTGCGGCCGCCACCCTTGGGTGTGTTTGCGGGTTTCTTCTTGGCCATGTCGCGTTCCTAAAAGTCCAGGTTGCGCACATCGCGTGCGTTGGAGGTGATGAATTCCTTGCGTACTTCGACGTCGTCGCCCATGAGTGTGCTCATCATGTTTTCGGCCTCGGCAGCTTCGTCCACATTGATTTGCAGCAATGTTCGTGTCGCTGCATCCATCGTGGTGCCTTTGAGTTCTTGCCAGTCCATCTCGCCGAGACCCTTCAGGCGTTGGAACTCCTTCTTGTGGTTCGGATGTTCCTTGAGGAAGGCGGTCTTGGCTGCGTCGTCCTTCAAGTACACCTTCTCCTTTCCAACTTCGGTGGAAAAGAGTGGCGGCTGGGCGATGTAGATGTACCCGCTCTCCACCATCGGGCGCATCTGGCGATAGAAGAAGGTGAGCAGCAACGTACGGATGTGGCTGCCATCCACGTCGGCGTCAGCCAAGATGATGACTTTGTGGTACCGCGCTTTTTCGATGTTGAATTCGTCGTTGCCCACTCCACCACCAATTGCCGTAATGAGCGCTTGTACTTCATTGTTCTTCAGCATCTTGTCGAGACGGGCACGCTCGACGTTCAAGATTTTCCCTCGAATGGGAAGAATTGCCTGAGTCCGTGGGTCGCGTGCATCCACCGCGGTTCCACCGGCGGAGTCGCCCTCCACGATGAACAGCTCGCTTTCCGCAGGATCACCACTGCCACAGTCCTTCAACTTGTCGGGCATACCCGCACCTGAGAGTGCGGTCTTGCGGCGAATGGCGTTACGAGCGTTCTTTGCTGCGATGCGGGCTTGCGCTGCCGCCACCGCCTTTTTCACCACTCTGTTTGCCTCCGTGGGATTCTCCTGGAACCACTCCTCCAACTTGGTGTTGGTTTCTTTCTGTACGAACGAACGCATTGAAACGTTGCCGAGTTTCGCCTTGGTTTGCCCTTCGAACTGGGGTTCGCGCAACTTCACCGACACCACCGCGGTGACACCTTCGCGAATGTCCTCGCCAAGCAGATTCTCGTCCTTTTCTTTCAGGCCGCCAGAGGCTCGTGCGTACTTGTTCACCACGGACGTGAGAGCGGTCTTGAAACCCTCCACGTGCATGCCGCCTTCCACGGTGGAAATGCCATTGGCATAGCCGTAAATACCCTCGTAATACCCCGTATTCCACTGCAACGCAATGTCAAGGGTTTGGTCATCCTCGGCTGCCTCGTAGTGCGCCACTTTTGTGAAGAGGGCCTCGCGTGATTGGTTGAGGTGTTTCACGAAGTCGACGATGCCACCCTTGTATTGGAAGGTGACCTTCTGCTTCTTATCGCCGCGTTCGTCGACGAACACCACTTCCAAGTTCTTGTTGAGGAATGCAATGGTCTGCAAACGCTCGGTGACGGTGCGTGCGACGAACTCCGTGCCTTCCGCCTGAAAGATTTCCGGGTCCGGCCAGAAGCGAATGGAGGTTCCATTGGCGGTCTTGCTGGATGAGGTTCCGACTTTTTGCAATTTGCCCTTTGGTTTGCCACCGTCAATGAACTCCTGGCGGAAGTGTGTTCCCCCACGGTGCACCTCGGCTACGACGCGCACCGACAACGCATTCACCACGCTGACACCCACGCCGTGCAAACCGCCGGACACCTTGTAACCGTCACCACCGAATTTTCCACCTGCGTGCAACACGGTGAGTACCACTTCGAGTGCACTCTTTCCCTTGTGTGGACCAGATGGGTACGGGTCGACGGGAATACCGCGACCATTGTCGATGACTTCGCATGATCCATCGGGGTGCAACGTGACGGTGATCTTGTCGCAAAAGCCCGCCATGGCTTCGTCGACGGAGTTGTCGACCACTTCCCAGATCAGATGGTGGAGTCCGGCCAAACCCGTCGAGCCGATGTACATGCCGGGTCGACGGCGAACAGGATCGAGACCTTCGAGTACCTGGATGTCCTTGGCGCCATAGCTGCCGGAGGCCTTTCGGGTGGTGCCTTCGGTGGCATCACTGGGGGTGTTTACCGCCATGCTCTGGCTCCACCATGGGGGCGACACGAGCGACACAATTGATTCATAAACAGCCTCATGATTCTACCTTTTTGCGAGGTGTGAATTGGGGAACTGAAGTGCGAAAAACACCCGATTTATCGGCGTTTTACGCGCACCTCGAGTGATGTGACCGGAGTCGTGGTGAGTTGCGACAATTTGGTGCACAACGACGCTTCGAGGAACTTCATTTCGGTGGCCCAATGCGGGTCGTCGACCTCCACGAGGAGGGCTGACCCTTCGAGTTTGATCGGTTGCACGTGCGCGGCAACGGCGTCCCCAACCAAACTGTTCCACGCGCCGAATACTCCGTGAACGCTCGCGGCATCGTCAGAGCCGAGAGATGCCAGCAGCCGGTTGAGTTGACTCTGCAGTGTGACGGGTGGGGTGTCGGGGTGATTGGTGCTCATCGATCATCCTGTGTGCGCGGTGAAATGGTTCCTGCAGTTACTTCTAACCAGTGGGTGATGCGTGGCGAGGGTGGCAGCGGATGGGCACTGGTCACCAACACCTGTTGGTACGGCAGGGCGGCGAGCAGACGCTCGAATACGGCATTCGCACGCGTGTTGTCGAGAGCCGACAACACGTCGTCCAGGACCAAGAGTGGCGGGGTCCCCCATCGCTGCGCCACCACCTGGTGCACGGCCATGCGCAGGGCAAGACCGAGTGAGTGTTGTTCACCGTGTGAGCCGTGCGTACGTGAAGCAAGCTCGTTGAGCGTTACCAACACATCGTCGCGATGTGGACCCACGGTCGTGGTGCCGCGTCGCAGGTCATCTTCGCGTGACGACTGCAGTGCAGCTGCGAGGCCGGATTCACGCCACGGCGCGTCGTACGTCAACGACAGTGAACATCCATCTCCCGACAGTGCGACATAGGACGCTTGGGCAAATGGCAACATGTGCTCGATGAGTTCGGCTCGCGCCCGACCAACCTCGTCACCGAGTGACGCAAGTTTCTCGTCCCAGGCATCAAGTGCGTCGAGAGTTGCAGGGCTCGGGCGATAGCCGGATTCCTTCAAGAGTGCATTGCGTTGACGTAGTACACGATCCAGTTCGTTGATCACATCGTGTCGGAGAGGATCGAGCGACACCACGGCGTCATCCAACAACGTTCGACGCTGGGTGGCAGAGCCGTGCACCAAATCGCGGTCGTCAGGGGTGAACACCGTCGTGCGCAATACCGTCAACAGATCGCGAGTTCTGTTGATTCGCTTGCGATTCACTTGTGCAACTGATCGCCCGGCGGTCTTGAGTTCGATCTCCACGAGAAACTCGCGGCCGTCATCGTGATTGATGTCGGCTCGCAAGAACGCACTAGTTGCACCCTTACGAACCACTGCCTCATTGGAAACACCACGGAACGATTTCATCGTTGAAAGCACCACAAGTGCCTCGACAAGATTCGTTTTGCCTTGCGCGTTGTCGCCAGTAAGTGCATGCACCCCCGGCCCGAGGGCGAGTTGCAGTGAGGAGTAGTTGCGAAAGTCGGTGAGCTGCAGCGAGCGAACGATCACGACGTGAGTCGTTGTGGCATCACCAAGTAGAGATACCCGTCATTGGTGGATCCACGCAACACCGCAGGCTTGATCGGATCACTCGACTCGATGGTGATGGTGTCACCATTGCACGCTTCGATTCCCTGCAGGAGGTAATCCGGGTTGAAGCCGATCGTGATATCCGGACCCTTGTAGTCGGCGTCGAGTTCTTCGATGGTTTCGCCGGTGTCATTGGTGTGCACCGACAACTTGAGCGAACCCGCGGTTTGTGCAAGCCGAACGGGAATGGTGTCGCGGGCAAACACCTTGGAACGGCGCACGGCATCGAGCAAGGCTTCGCGATTGACGGCGAGCTTGTTGGGGTACGACGGTTGGATCAGTTGCTTGTAGTTGGGAAATTGCACGGCCAACAATGACGTGGACAACGTGGTGTTGCCAACGGTGAACGTTGCTCGATCCGAAGCCAAACGATAGGTGATGGTTTTGGCATCCTTGATCAAACGCGACAGCTCTCCAAGGGCCCGGGCAGGAATGATGACGGTGCTTTCCCCCGCCAGTGCGGTACCCGCTATCTGTCGAACTGCCAACCGGTAACTGTCGGTGGCAACAAAGGTGAGGCCTTCGGCTTGATTGGAGATGAGCACTCCTGTGAGGGCAAGGCGACTCAGATCGGCGCTGGCAGCTCGCACCACCTGGCGCAACGCTTCACCAAACAATTCGGCAGACACGGTGCCTTCGGCGGCACTGGCATGAATGATCTTTGGAAAGTCAGACGCGGCGTAGCAATGCACCGAAGATCTGTTGCGGGCTGCTTCCACCACCAATGACTCGCCCTCGAGCGCGACCTGAATCTTTCCGTCGGGGAGGCCGCGAATCAAATCGGTCAGCACACGGGCACTTGGTACGGCAATACCGTCGTTTTGCCCACCGACCGAGAGTTTCGCCTGGATGGAAATTTCCTTGTCGGTGGCCGACAACGTCAGGGTTTCGCCCGATACGGCCAACTCCACTCCTGCCAGAGCCGGCATGGCGGTGGTTCGCGCCGTGGCAATGCGACTGACATCGCCGAGGGCTTCGTTGAATTCTTCACGTTCCACTCGAAACTTCACGGTTGGATCCTCACTGTGTTGCGCTGATGGTGATTACAACGGTCGGATGTATGAAAGCTAATAACAGTAATAAGTGCTGTGGATTGTGGACAAAGGTGATGTTTCCCAGCGTAGACAAGGTGTGTAGCACTCACAGGTACTGGTTTTCTGCGCACACCTTGCACCCGTGTGCTTTGATCGCAGTGAATAACTCCTGGTTTACCAACACGTGACACACAGGTCATCCACCGAGTGTTCACAGCAGTCATGGAAATCACGAAATCTTCAACATTCGTAGCAATTCGTTGACCTGATCGAACACCAGCTGCCGATCCTTCATGACGCGCTGGGTCTTTTCGACGGCGTGGATCACCGTGGTGTGGTCGCGACCCCCAAACAGTCGAGCTATCGCCGGGTAGGACAAGTCGGTGAGTTCACGCACGACGTACATGGCGGTTTGACGAGCCGTCACGATCGGTCGTTGGCGACTACGACCACGGATGGCCTCGACGGTGACACCGAGGTAGTCGCAAATCTCAGTCAACAGCTGTTCGTCACTGCGTTGTTTGCCTGGGCGGCGCGACACCAGGTCGACGAGCAACTCACGGGCCAAGCCAACATCGATGTGGGTCTTGTTGAGTGAGGCATACGCCGCCACTCGAACGAGTGCTCCTTCAAGTTCGCGAATGTTGGTGGTGACGCTGGAGGCAATGAACTCGAGTACTTCTGGTGCAGCATCCAGATGTTCACGTTCTGCCTTGTTGCGCAGGATGGCAAGGCGAGTTTCCACATCAGGTGGCTGAATGTCGGTGATGAGACCCCAACGGAACCGTCCACGCAGTCGATCTTCGAGCGTGGGGATGGCATCGGGGACGCGATCGCTCGAGATGACGATTTGTTTGCTGGATCCGTGCAGGGAATTGAAGGTGTGGAAGAACTCTTCTTGTAGACCTTCCTTGCCTTCCATGAACTGGATGTCGTCGATGAGCAACACGTCAACTTCGCGATAACGACGCTTGAACGCGCTGATGGTGTTGTTGCGGATGCCATCGACGTATTCGTTGAGGAACGTTTCGGTGGACACATAGCGCACTTCATAGTTCGGATAGTGCTCGTGTACGTAGGAACCAATGGCATGCAACAAATGGGTTTTGCCGAGGCCCGCTGATCCATAGATGAAGAGCGGGTTGTACGAACGGCCCGGAGTTTCGGCCACACGTTGTGCCGCGGCGAGCGCGAATTGGTTGGATGCGCCCTTGACGAAGGTGTCGAAGGTGTACCGAGGATTGAGACCGATCGCCGCTCCCCGACCCGTGCGCGAACTCACTGGTGGAACGTACGCGTGTGGTGCAGTCAATGGAGCGGTTGCCGTCGAAGGCACCGGTGCGGGATCGGCGGCAACGGCACGAACATCCACGCTCAAATCGTGGGCTGCTCCCCCAGCTTCGTTGAGCGCATCACGCACGAGTGACATGTACCGGGTCAACACCCGATCACGAACGAACGCATTCGGAACGTGCAGTTTGAGACTCATGTTTCCGCCCACTTTGGCGATGGGCTCTCGTTCCACCACGATGTCGCTGAAGGTGGAGAACCACACGGCCTCGGACACTTGTTGGCGCAAGACAGCTGCTGCGCGCTCCCACAACGCATTGGGTTGGTCGGCGGTATCGACGATGTCGCTGCTCATGGTCTGCTCTTTCTTTGTCCACAGGAACACCCACACGGTGTGGAGAATCCCATTGGTGTAACTTTCGATTGCTGTGTGCCACACGGAACTCGTGGTGCGGGGAGAGGCAACGTAGCACGTTTTCCACAGGGGGCAAAATGGCAAATCACAGCGAGGGTGTTTCAACCTCGCTGGATCGCGTTGTGAGCGTTCATCAACTGCCCTAGCCTGAAGGACGTTGCTTCCAATCGCCTTGAAAGTGACGTCAGGAGAGAGGCGTGAAACGTACATTTCAACCCAGTAAGCGTCGCCGTGCAAAGAAACACGGATTTCGTAAGCGGATGAAGACCAGAGCTGGTCGCGCCGTGCTGAAATCGCGCCGCTCCAAGGGTCGCGCTCGTTTGTCGGCGTGATCGGCCGTATTCCTCGACGCGTTGGTTTCGCCCGTTTTGCGGGCTCCCGTGCGATTCGAGACCAGGGACTCAGTGTGCGAGTGGTGCTTGATAACGCCGCCGGTGGAGTGCGCGTGGCCTTTTCTACTCCAAAGCGAATTGGCACGGCAGTGGTACGAAATCGGGTTCGTCGCCAACTGCGCGAATGCATGCGAGCACGCGCCGAACGTCTGCCGAGTGGGTGGTACCTCCTTGGCGTGGACCAGGTGCCTGTGGACAACACCTGGGGACACCTAGGGACAAGTCTTGATCGAGTGTTGTCAGTCGGACTGGCTCGAGCGGGTCACCTCGCCGCCACCGCACCCAATCACACACGAGGTTCACTGTGACAGTCGTCACATATCATGACGGATCTGTCCACACGCTGGGGAAAACTCAGCGAGCTCTGCTGCGAGCCATTGAGTGGTACCAAGTGCAACGCGAGGGTGCGCTGTCGCCCTGCAGGTTTTTCCCGAGCTGTTCTTCCTACGCCCACGACGCCATCACTCAACACGGCCCCTGGCGCGGGGGCTGGTTGACCGTCCGCCGGCTAAGTCGGTGTCGGCCATTTGGTCCCTCGGGCTACGACCCCGTTCCCGACACTGTCAGCCGTTGCGACCAACACATCCATCGACCCCACGAGAAAGGCGGATGACCGATGTTCGACCCCATTTTTGATGCCGTTGGCTGGTTGATCGCCTGGATTTACTCCTGGAGCAACGATTACTCGATTGCCATCGGCATGATGGCGGTGATTGTGATGCTGGTCATCACCCCACTGACCCTAAAGAGCACTCGCGGCATGCTGGAAATGCAACGTTTACAGCCCGAATTGCGCCGTTTGCAGATCGAACACAAGGGTGATCGCCAAGGCCTCAACGAAGCGATGATGAAGCTCTATCAGGAGCACAAGGTGAACCCTCTGGCCTCCTGCTTGCCCCTCTTGGCGCAGATGCCGGTGTTTATCTTGATGTTCCGTTTGTTGACGGGACTCACCTATCGCCCGTCGCCTGATGCGGGATTTGCACCAAAACACTTGGCGGAATCGTCGGAGATGTTTCAGTCGCTCGTTGGGAACGATGAGATGCGCTCGATTGGCTTGGATCTTGCGGTCACTCCCATCAACGTCATGCGTGAGAATTTTGCGCAGGGTCTGATTTATGCAGGACTCGTCGCTGCACTCGCGTTGTTGTATTTCGTTCAACAACGGATGGTGGCGTCGCGCACCGTGAGTCCCACCATGTCGGCAAGTCAGCAAAAAATCATGCAATACCTCCCCGTGGTGTTTGCCGTGTTTCAAGTCATTCTCCCCACGGGATTGATCGTGTACTACTTCGTGCAAGCACTCGTACGCATCGGGCAGCAGGCATACATTACGAAGCGTTTTTACGGCGCAGACGATTCGATCGGCCGACAAGCACAACAAGCAAGCGCCAAGGCGCGTGAGATCAAAGATGACGACACCAAGAAGGCAAAAAAGCAAGAAAAGTCGGGCAAAACAGAGGATTTCACCAGCAAACGTGTGACACCACCCAAGAACAAACCAAACACACAATCCACACCATCAGCACCGGGTGCAAAGACACCACCAAAACGCCCCAAGCCACCACAGCGATAGCGGCTATACCACAACTGTCTCATATACATCTCAACAAGGAGCAAACACAATGGAATGGGTAACAATCACCGCAGCAACAATGGAAGACGCCAAGGCAATGGCTCTCGATCAACTCGGAGTTGCTGCTGAGGATGCAGAGATCGAGGTCATCGAAGAACCAAAGCCAGGGCTCTTCGGGCGCATGCGTGGCGAAGCAGTGGTGCGCGCTCGCGTGCGACCAACCTCCACGCGCGATACGTCCCGCCGCGAACGTGGTGGCGAGCGCGGAGAGCGCGGCGAACGTCGCGGAGGAAAATCACGTCAACGCAATCGTGGTGGCGATCGCCGCCGCGAACGCTCCGACGCATCAGGTTCTGAGCGTCCACGTCGAACCGAGCGAACTGCATCGGAACGCGATGGCGAGGACGACGCAGCACGTCGTGCTGACGCACCCAAAGTTCCGGCAACCACGGTGCGTGATGCCGCAACCACATTCCTCGATGGATTGTTTGCCGCAGCCGAGCTTCCCGCTCGCGTTGAGTCCACCGTTGACGGAGACGACATCGAAATTTCCGTACATGGCGAACACCTCAACACCTTCGTCGGTGCTCGTGGCATGACCCTTACCCAACTCCAGGACATCACCCGTGTGGTGAGCCAGCGTCGCTTGGGTGATCACGACACCCGGTTACGTGTGGATGTGGGTGGTTACCGTCAACGCCGCAAGGACGCGCTCGGTCGATTTGCGATGAAAGTTGCCAATGACGTCATGGAAACGGGCACTCCACGCATCCTGGAGCCGATGAACTCCGCAGATCGCAAAATCGTGCATGACACGTTGGCCGGCGTCGAGGGCGTGGTAACGCACTCCGAGGGTGACGACCCCTTCCGCCGAGTCGTGGTGTCGCGCGCCCCAGGGGCCTAAACACCGTTGTAGACACTTCCCCATCTACGCTGGGGCCGTGTCTGGACCTCACGCCGAGGAGCTGCTGACCAGCATTCTTCAGCGTGCGCAGGCGGAGGGGGCCCTCGGCGCGCGTCCGATTCTCGAGGTGATTGCGCATGCCCGTTCGTTTGTTGCCGCCCTCCCCGACGGGGTGTTGTCGATCATGGATCTGGGGTCGGGCGCGGGGATACCTGGATTGGTGGTGGCATTGGATCGTCCGTTGCTCCAGGTCACCTTGGTGGATCGTCGGGCCAAACGGGTGGATGCACTGCGGCGAGCGGTGACGGCACTCGGGTGGGGAGCCCGTGTGACGGTGCTGGAGGCCGATGCCGATCAGTTGAGCCGAGATCCGACGTGGGCCAAAACACAGGATGCTGTCGTTGCACGCGGATTTGGTGAGCCAGCCGTGACGCTGCCGATTGCTGGTCGACTAGTTCGACCCAGTGGGTGGGTGGTGATCAGCGAACCCCCCGCCGAGCACGGTTCCCGGTGGGATGTCGAGTGGGTGAGGTCGTTGGGAATGGGTCCACCCGAACGGTGTGGTGCCGTGGTTCGGTTCCACGTGGAACATCATCCAGGGGAGTCACCCAGCAATCCTCACGGCGACATGTACCCCTGAGGTACGGTGGAGCGGTGAGTTCGACAACACCTCGGGTCCTGGCGGTTGCCAACCAAAAGGGAGGCGTGGGGAAGACCACGTCCGTGGTCAACCTGTCGGCCAGCATTGCTCTCCTTGGTCATCGAGTCTTGGTCATCGACCTTGATCCTCAAGGCAATGCGTCAACGGGACTCGGCATCGATATTCGCTCGTTGAACGGCAGTGTGTACGACGTGCTCTTGCACGACACACCAATTGAGGATGTTGTCCTTGCCAGCGCAGTAAAAGGGCTCTTTGTTGTACCGGCAAACCTGGATTTGGCTGGCGCAGAGATCGAATTGGTGCCGATGATGGGCCGAGAAACCCGCTTGCGTAAGGCCATTGAACGTGTTGCGAACGAGTACGAGTACGTGTTCATCGACTGCCCACCTTCACTCGGACTGCTCACTGTAAATGCGTTGACTGCGGCGGGCGAAGTCATGGTGCCCGTCCAGTGCGAGTACTACGCCCTCGAAGGGTTGGCTCAGTTGCTCCGAAACATCGAATTGGTGAACAAGAACCTCAACCCCACCCTGCAAGTCAGCACGATTTTGTGTCAGATGTTCGATAATCGCACCAAACTGTCGGCAGATGTGGTGCGGGAGGTTCGGCAACACTTTGGCGACAAAGTGCTCCAGACGGTGATTCCACGAACAGTCAAGATTGCTGAATCCCCAAGCCACGGCCAGCCCGTGGTGGTGCTCGATCCGTCGGGTGTTGGGGCCAAGGCCTATCTCGCAGCAGCACAGGAGGTCGTCAATGGCCGGGCTTAAAACAGGCAAAGGCTTGGGATCATTGATTCCCAGCGGGGGAGGTGTGCCACCCGTCACAGGTGGGTTGGCAGACGTGGCAGTGTCGGCAATTGAACTAAATCCTCACCAGCCACGCATGCATTTCGACGACGACGCACTCACCGAACTTGCGGCATCGATTCGTGCAGTCGGCGTGCTGCAACCACTGTTGGTTCGCACTCTCGCCCCAGGCTCCTACCAACTCATTGCTGGCGAACGACGATTGAAAGCAGCGCAGCGCGCCGGACTCACGCACGTACCGGTGATCGTGCGCGACACCAACGACGCGGGTTCCGCCGAGCAAGCACTGATTGAGAACGTGCACCGCGAAGACCTCGGTCCACTCGAAGAAGCTGCTGCGTACCAACAACTCTTGGAAGATTTTCGTTTGACACACGATCAACTTGCAGCACGAGTGGGGAAGAATCGAGTGACGATCAGCAACTCGATTCGATTGCTGGCACTTCCCGCGTCAGTACAGCAGCTGATTGCCGACCGACGATTGTCGGCCGGCCATGCCAAAGTGCTCCTCAGTGTGACGGATCGTGCGCAGCAAGAGCGCCTTGCTCAACAGGTGGTACGAGACGGACTCTCCGTTCGCGCCACAGAGGCACTCATTACCACTTCTGATACATCTGTGAGAAAGAAGCAGGGAAGCAAGCGTCACAAGGCGGCAGGCGACCCAGCCCTGGCAGACGTGGCACATCTCATTGCAGAACATCTGTCCACCCGAGTGGAGGTGACGGAGCCCACTCGTTCCACACGGGGCCGATTGTCGATTGAGTTCGCCGATCTTGCCGATCTCGAACGAATTGCACGTACCATCCTGAACGCGTAAGGAGCCCCTGTAGCGCTCGATCAGGCTCCACGAGGAACCCTCAAGGAGAGGTGGAGTGTCACTGTCCACTTCACGGTGTCCCCACCTTGTGGATAACGCTGGGGAAACTACTGGGGAAAGCCTTGTGGATTCAGGACGGTGCCACGCCTGAGGCGCAGCGGGTTGGTGGTTCGTTAGCCGAGGTGTTGCGCCAAATCGCGTAGCAACGCGGCTTTGCCACGAGCACCGACCAGTCGCTCGACGGCTTCGCCATTCTTGAACACGATCATCGTCGGAATGCTCATGACCTGGAAGCGCATTGCAATGTCGCCATGATCATCGACGTTGAGTTTGGCAACGGTAAGTGCCCCAGCTTGTTCGGTGGCGATCTCGCGGATCACCGGATCGATTTGTTTGCAAGGACCACACCATTCGGCCCAGAAGTCGACGAGGACGGGAGTGGTGGACGAGCGGATCGTTTCGTCGAAATTTGCAGTAGTGAGGGTGATGACGTTGCCGGACATGAGCGACACGCTACTTGTTGGCTGTGGTGTGGTGGTGCTCCAACCAACGTTCTGCATCGATTGCGGCCATACAACCGGATCCTGCTGCAGTGATTGCCTGTCGATACGTGTGATCCTGCACATCACCGCAGGCAAACACACCAGGAATATTCGTTCTTGACGAACCGGGTTGCGTGACGAGATACCCGTTGTCGTCCATGTCCAGGACACCCGCAAACAAATCGGTGTTGGGTCGGTGGCCGATGGCCACGAAGAGTCCACCCACGTTCATGGTGTCGGTCGCGCCGGTGACGGTGTCGGTCACCTCGATTGCTGCCAACTTTGCCTCGCCGATCAGACGAGTGACTTGCGAGTTCCAGCGAATGGAAATTTTCGGATTGGATAATGCACGCTCCTGCATGATCTTTGAGGCACGGAATTTGTCACGACGATGCAGGATGGTGACTTTCGAGGCGAACTTGGTGAGAAACGAGGCTTCTTCGATGGCGGAGTCACCGCCTCCGACGACCACGATCTCTTGACCACGGAAGAAAAATCCGTCGCACGTGGCACACGTAGAAACACCATGACCGATCAATCGAGTTTCGTCCGGCAACCCGAGCATCAGCGAACGGGCCCCGGTACTGACGATGACTACATCGGCGGTGTACTCATCGTCACGCACCCAGACCCGGCGAGGATGTGAAGAAAAGTCGATTTTTGTTGCCTTTTCGGTGAGGTACTCGGCACCAAAGCGGGCCGCCTGGTCACGCATGCGCTGCATCAATTCGGGGCCCTGCACGCCGTCAGGAAAGCCCGGGAAATTCTCCACCTCGGTGGTCAACATCAACTGTCCACCTGGCTGATCAGAGGTGGACGATGGTTCACCCTCAATGACGAGGGGGGCAAGCGAAGCACGCGCCACATACACCGCAGCGGTGAGCCCCGCAGGACCCGAACCAATGATGATGACTTGTCGATGCGGGTGGGTGGTCATGGGTTCTCTTTCTTGGTGGAGTGCCTGGCGCGCAGGAGGAATGCTCCCACGAGGATAAACGCTCCACCAACCACGAAGTACGAGGCCCAAACTGCGCGACGTTCGCTGAGCGCCAATTCGAACAACTCCTGTGTTCCACGCATGATGGCAATCAACGCAATGGTGATGAGTGCAATCGACACCACGGCAACGAGCGAACCGAACACGATGCCACGCGTGATGGCCACCAACGGTCGTGTGGTGCGGTCACGAACGGCGCCAACGACACGATCAATGAGGTCGACGGTTTTACGCGGAAACTCAGGATCACGAAGCGGGTTGCCGACCACGACGTCAGGCTAACGCTGGAAGAAATTATGCGGGGATGAACGCAACCTCGTTGATGCGACCCTGGAACGGATTCGTGGTACTGCATGCGACGCTCTTACCGACTTCGGTCAACACGATGAGGAGATGTGTCACGGGTGCGGTCACCGAGAACTTCACGATCTCGCCACGCGTTCGATATTCCTTGGCCAGCGGAGGACCCCAACCATCGAAGCCCGACGGAGGGGTGGTGGCGGTGCCATAAATTTCAGCACCAATCGGACCATTGGCAAAGTTCACGCGCAACATGCCCGTCCCGGCACCGCTCAGGGTGACGAGGACACCGACTCGTTCTTTGGCGCCGAAGAACTTGTCGGCGTAACACGAGGTGGCCCAGGACGACTGTGGATTCTTGTCGACTAATGCGCCGATGATTTCCTCGTTCTCTACGCCATCGTCACCGTTGGGGTCGAATGAATTGATCGCGGTGATCGCGGCAGGCCCAGATGCAACTGGTGTCATCACTTCGGCCACGGCGGGGTCCGGCACGGCAACATTGTCCGGGTCGCGGGTACGCAACACCGCGGTGATGACCAAGCCCGTAAGGATCAGCGTGGCGACCAACAACCGCACGGTGGTGCTACGCCAGAAACCACCCAATGCAAGTCGGGGTGCGGGGCGTTGACGCCGTCGCTCACTGGGGCGAGTGGTCGTGGTGCTGCGTTCCAACACCACACGCTGTCCCGACGGAGGAGTCAATGTGGTGTGATCGTCACGTTCGTCGGTGAGTGCCTCCAACAACGCCACCCGAGTGTCTTCACCTGTTTGATACCGGTGATCCGGATTGCGTGCCAGGAGCTTGTGTACCACTCGTACGAGACGTGGTGACAATGTCGGACGCAAATGACCCAGATCCGTCGGTTCGCGTTGTAGTCGGGCGAGCGCCGTATCGGCATCATTATCACTGAGAAACGGCACTTTTCCGGACAAACACTCGTACAGCACCAATCCAAGGCTGTACAGGTCGGCTCGGCCGTCAAGCGGCTTGCCGCGAACGATCTCTGGTGAGAGATATTTGGCAGTACCCATCATGATGTTGTCACTCGTGAGGTCGCTGCCCTCGGCGGGGTTGATCGCCTTTGCAATCCCGAAGTCAGCCAACAAGAAATGCCCATCGGGACGAACCAAGATGTTGCCTGGTTTCACGTCGCGATGGATGTACCCGTGCTGATGCGTGGCATCCAACGCCGCGGCGATGGCCGCGCCCATCATGATGGACAGTCCGGGCGTGAGTTTTTTCTTCTTGTCGAGCAAGTCGCGAAGACTGCGGCCCTGCACGTACTGCATGACGACTACCTGGAACCCGTCATGGGCGAACGAGTCGTACACCGCAACGATGTTCGGGTGATTCAACCCGGCACACGCCAAGGCTTCGCGACGGAACCGCTCGATGGCGGTTTCATCGCGCGCGATGTGACGCTTCAGTACCTTGATGGCCACTTGCCGGTCGAGAAACGTGTCGTGTCCGAGCCACACCTCGGCCATTCCGCCACGAGCAATGAGACGTTCAAGTCGGTATCGGTCGCCAATGAACCCCGGTTCGAGTTCAGCAGCAGACATGACTGAGGGCAGACGCTAGTTCTGCGCGCCCTGCAGATGGTGGAATTACTCCACGTGGAACGTAACGCCGATGGTTCCCGGGCCGGTGTGTGAACCAATCACCGATCCGATGTCGCCAACGATGATTTCACCGGAATAGGTTTCACGAAGTTGTGCAACGAAATCACCGACATCGGGGCACTGTGCGTGCAGCACTGCCACATTCGACACCTTGCCCGCTTCACGGAACTTCTCGACCACGAAGGCGAGGGCCTTTCGACGCGTGCGCTCCTTGCCTCCCTCGGCAACTTTGCCATCGTCCACGGTGATGATGGGCTTGATTGCCAATGCTGAAGCGAGGAGGGCCTTGGCCCCACCGATTCTGCCGTTCTTCTTCAAGTTCTCGAGGGTGTCGAGTGCCCCCCACACGCGGGTACGCCCCACCAAGTTGGTCACCGCACGAACGAGGTCATCCAGTCCCATTCCGCCCCGTGCAAGGCGGGCCGCCGCCACCACGTTGATTCCTTCGCCCATGGACGCAGATCGGCTGTCGATGATGCGAATCGGAATATTGAGCGCGGCGACCTGAGCACCTTGCTCAGCGGCCTGTTTGGTGGCAGAGAGTTCGGCCGACAGCGTGACAACCAGGATTGCGCTGGCACCTTCTTTGGCCAATGTGGTGAATGCTTCGGCAAACTTGCCCGGGGACGGGGCAGCAGTTTGTGGCAGTACCGGGCTTGCTGAGCATCGAGCCCAGAACTCACTGGTGGTGAGAGAGATGCGATCGGTGAACTCTTCGCTACCAAAACTGAAGGTCAGCGGAACGAGGGTGATGCCCAATTCGTCGACCAGCGGTTGTGGCAGGTCGCAGGCGGAGTCGGTAACGATGCGTACGGTCATGACTGCGAGCGTAGTGCGGGGTGTTGCTGGGTCGTTTTCTTCTTGTGTGCACGCCGGTTATGGATGATCCACCACGCAGCCAGGAGCACCAAGAACACCACGCTCACACCACGACCCAAACCGGCGATGGCGTTCATACGAACGCGCACCTGTGCCACATCCAGCACGGTGCCCGTTGGGCTCAACAGGGTGACCTCCACGGGGATGAGTCCATTGGTGCGGGCAGTGGCAGTGATCACCACTTCTTGTTGTTCGCCCGCAGGGATGATGACATCCAACGTGTCGGGTGAAAACGACATTTTTCCGGTTGGACTCGCAACGCGCAGGCGCAGTGATACCGCGAAATTACTCTGGTTCACGAGCGGGATACGAAGCTCGCTTTCCCGACTGCCGAACGTGAAAGAGCGAGCCGGAAGGGATACGGCGCTGCGAACCGATGCCACTTGTGTGAGCACGCCATTGAGGTAGGCATCACGTTGTGCGTTGGTGAGCGTGGTGTCATTGGCTACGTCGATGAGTTCCACCCATCGATCAACCACGCCTTCGTTGGTGATCAACACATCACGAACCGACTCCACCGAGGCAAGCGCGTCATTCGCTCGAACTTGGATGGCTGCGATGTCGAGAACGGGCACCGACGGCGGCTCAATTCGAGCCAGTCCTTCCAGAGTTGGCGCAAAGTCGCTGATGGTTCGTAACACAATCTGTGGCGCGTTACGCAGGTGGCGAATGAGAATGGATGCAATCAGTGGTTCGGCCGGCACTCCGCTGGCACTCGAAATGATCACGTGTCGTGTTGCTAAGGCAGCAGAACCGACTGCCGAGTTGGTGATTTCGTTTCGTTGGGCAATGACTTCTGCTGCGAGAGCCGTCGCGGACTCGTATGCAGTTCCGACAGGGACGTCGAGCAATGTTGCGTATCGCGAGTCGGAAAGGTGGAGAACGACGCCATTGGTCTCCGTGCGCAACGCGTACGGTCTGCTTCGATTGGTGTCCGCACCGTAGGCGACGGCAGCAGGACCGACCATCACCAAGTTGGTTACTCCAAAGGAGCGCAAGAAGTCGACACCACGAGAATCCACTGGTACGTCGCTCAACCACACGGCACGCGAAGTAAGGCGAGGACCGTTGACGGAATCAAGCACTGATTCGCCGCGAACGAGCTGTGACTCAAATGCCGTCTTGAGTCCTGCAGCCGCGTACGAGGTCACATCGGTCGGCCGGAACGTTCCCACCAAGATGTCGTTGTCGGGTAGACGTCGTGTGAGTTCTGCAAACAGTGTCTGGTCCGCCTCCGACGTGGATCGAGAGAGTCCATTGAGCAACTCGGGTCGAACGCTCACTCCGATTGGCACACTCGGGGGCTTTCGATACAGCAAATCGCGCAGGTCGCGCAGTTGTTCTCGTTCTTCGTCCCCCACCTGAATCCCGCCGTCTGGTTGCAGTGTTGGGGCTCCATCGATTGACGCAACTATTGAGACGGGAAGCCGGGCAATCGACCGTGATGATACGACGTTGATGAATGTGGTGAGTTGAGCAACGGTGCCGTCAGATCCGTTCAGGGTGACACGCAATGCGCGAAGTCCATCGCGGGTAATCCGAAGCGATCCGTCGCGGCGTGGAACCGCCGACGTTGAGAGCAACAACTGGTATGCATTCTCCCCGTCAAGGGCAACCGCTTGAAACAACGGCCCGGCAATCGCTGTTTCGGCTTCGCTGACAAAGATGCCTCCGGCCACGACGTCGAGAACGTCTTGGCGAGCAACCAGCGGATTGCTCATCTGAACCAACGCGGTTGTCGTTGGGTCGGTAAGGAGCGTGGCCACGGAACCATCACGCGGAGGTGCCACGGTAAAGATCAATCGTTCATTGATGCGAGTAGTGAACGTACCCGTGATCATTTCGAGGCGGTAGTCGGCAGCATCGGCGGCGTTCTCGGTCATGACGAGGGAGGAAAAGAGTGCGGCGAGCGACACAAGGATCCGCGCAGATTGCTTACCGAAGTTTCGCCGTATCACGACCGTGCCGCCGCAGTGCCGTTCACGGCACGCTCCATCACCACGAGCGAGTCGGGAAGAGTCTCAAAGCCGAGCGAGCGATACAGCGCCAGTGCTGCGGTGTTGGTTGGTTCAGTATTCACCAACATCGAAGTGGCACCTCGGCCATCTGCCCAGTGTGATGCGTGGTGGACGAGTGCCCGTCCTACTCCGCGGCGTCGTGCTTCTGGAGCGACGGCAAGGCGTTGCAGGTACGAGCGGATGCCCACGCGACCAACGATTGCGTATCCGACGGTTTCACCGGAGGGGTCAGCACTTGCGATGACGATTCGATGCTCACTGGTGGCCCGACACGCATGTTCGAACGTTCGAGAGTCGAGGTTCCACGGCGCAACGAACGACAAGGCGTCAATCGCCAGCAGCGTGCGTAGCAACTCGTCGCGTTTCGGCGAGAGCACGTGACGAGACGTCGCATCTCGGCACAACGTTGAGGCGACGGAGGGGCTGGAAACCCTTCCGGCTCGTTGGAGGACGATCAGAGTTTGGACAACGCCAAATCCTTCGAGTTTTAGCCACTGCGCATCTTTTGCGCCCAAGGCAGGTGTGCGGTACGTATCAGCTTCGCCACGACGTACCACGCTGCACATGGAACGGATTTTTCCCTCGGCACTGCGCCGGTTTCCACGCAGTGCGGTCACCACAGCCGACACACTCGAACGCTAGTGGCGCTGGCGTTCCGTAACCTGTAGTTCGTGCAACCTGCGCGTTTCAATGCAGTGATTGCCGAGCTCGCACCCATCACCGAGGTGTTTGCGAAAGCTGGTCATCGCCTCTACATCGTGGGGGGGACCGTGCGCGATCTCATGTTGGGACGCGACATCGGCGATTTGGACTTCGACTTCACCACCGATGCTCGACCTGACGTCGTGAAGTCGCTCTTGGAAAACAGAGTGGACTCGCTGTGGACGCAAGGTGAGCGTTTCGGAACCATCGCTGCATTGAGAGGGAAACGCTCATTGGAGATCACCACACATCGAGCGGAGGCGTATTCCCCAGACTCCCGCAAGCCCGAGGTGCAGTTCTCCGATTCGGTCGAAACCGATTTGTCACGTCGTGACTTCACCATCAACGCCATGGCACTCGAACTCACGGCAGCATCACCACAGCTCGTCGATCCCTATGGTGGTCTCGACGACCTGCAGGCACGACGCTTGCGCACGCCGTTGTCGCCTCACGAAAGTTTCAATGACGACCCGCTACGGATGTTGCGCGCAGCGCGGTTCATCGCCACGTTGTCGGTTGTCCCCGACACCGAGTTGGTGTCAGCCATACGGTCGATGAACGACCGGCTGAGCATCGTGTCGCCGGAACGTATTCGCAACGAGTTCGATCGCATGATCGTGACCACCGACGTCACCAACGGGCTGCGATTCACGGTGGAAACCGGTCTGGCTGATCGATTCCTCCCGGAGTTATCGGCATTGTCTCTCGAGCAGGATCCGATTCACCGTCACAAGGACGTTCTCACGCACACGTTCGCCGTTGTGCACAACGTTCAGCCCGACATGCCAGGCGACTTTCGTATCACGAGGTTGGCCGCCTTGTACCACGACATCGGAAAGCCACGCACACGAAAGGTGTTGCCAGGCAAGGGCATGACGTTTTATCACCACGAGGTGGTCGGTGCCAAGATGACGCGCAAGCGCATGCGCGAGATGCACTACTCCAACGACGATATTCGCAAGGTGTCAGAACTCGTCTTTTTGAGTGGTCGATTCCACACGTATCAGATGGGCTGGACCGATTCCGCAGTGCGCCGGTATGTGCGTGACGCCGGCGATGTGCTCACCGAGTTGAACGTGCTGGTGCGTTGCGACTGCACCACGCGCAGCGAACGCAAGGTGGATGCGCTGAATGTGCGTATGAACGAACTCGAAGGGCGAATCAACGAACTAGCTCAAAAGGAAGAACTTGCCGCACTGCGACCGGAGATGGATGGTGTGGCAGTGATGCAGCACCTGAGAGTGGAGCCCGGGCCAATTGTCGGCAAGGCAATGGATTTTTTGATGGAGCTTCGCCTCGATGAAGGACTGCTTGGCGACGAGGAAGTTCGCCGTCGCCTTGATGCCTGGTGGGCTACGCAGCCCACGTCATAATCCAACTACGGTAAGCCTCGTGACCAAACGGGGCCGTCCTTCACGTGATGCCACGATCGACTTTCGCATGATGCGTCGTGCGTATCTGGCTCGCGTGCATGTTGGTGACGTACCGCGACACGATGCATGCGATGCGAGCGTTGATTTGGTGTTCGCCGCCCAACACCATGGGGTGCAGCGACGCTCGGCGTGTCCGGTGTGCAGTCACCACGAACTTCGCACGGTGACGTACTTGTTCGGGCCTCGGCTGCCAAAGGCAGGAAAGTGCATAACTTCAGGGCGTCAGTTGCACGAAGTGGATTTGCGACCCGAGCACTTCACGGCCTACGCCGTTGAAGTGTGTTTGTCGTGCCGTTGGAACCATCTGTTGTCGGCCACGCCGTACGGTGGTCGGCGACGACACAACAGACGACGGGCTCGTTCCCAGGTGGCAAAGAATCGGCAACCTTTGACTGCATCGGCGGCACACCACTAGGCGGAGACACCGTGTGACAGCCCTGTGGCACGGTGAAGAGGTGACGGTACGCTCAATGTTCCTATCCACCCTGCCCCTCACGGGGCCACGGTCCATCGGGTCGTGTCCGAAGGGAGTCATACATGCGTCCATATGAGTTAATGGTGATCGTCAGCGGAGCGCTGGACGAAAACACCGCACACGGTTGGGTGAACTCCATCACCAAGTCCGTGTCGAACGTCGGAGGTTCCGTCCACGGAACGCCGGATTGGTGGGGCCGACGTCGCTTGGCCTACCCGATCAAGAAGCAGAACGATGGTTACTACGCCATCTTCAACCTCATGGCCGAAGGCGGCATGCTCGACGAGGTCGAGCGAACGCTGCGTTTGTCCGATGATGTGTTGCGACACAAGTTGCTGCGTCTTCCCGATCACGAAGCACAGAAGCGTGGCATGTTGCCCGCTGGTGCCAGCAAGTAACTCGTTTCACCAAGGAGCACGTATGCCAGACAACACCATCACTCTCGTCGGAAACCTCACTCGCGACCCCGAGTTGCGATTCACTGCCAACGGTCGCGCAGTCGCGTCGTTCGGTATCGCCGTGGGTCGCCGCTACCAAGTCAACGGCGAGTGGCAGGAGCAAACCTCGTACTTCAACATCACCGCATGGGGCCAGCTCGGGGAGAACGCCGCAGCATCCCTGTCCAAAGGAGCACGCATCGTCGTGACCGGTCGACTGGAGCAGCGCGAATACACCACCCGCGAAGGTGACAAGCGAACCGCCATTGATGTCATCGCTGACGAACTCGGACCAAGCCTTCGCTGGGCCACTGCCCAGGTGGAGCGAACGCCACGACAAGACGGTGCTGCCAAGAAGACCGGTGGCGGCACCAGCCCATCTGGAGAAGCAAGCCCTTTCGAGGGCGAAGAGCCGTTCTGAATCCATCTACCCATCACTGATCACGAAGGACACATTCCATGACAAGCAAGAAAAACAAACTTCGCGCAGCAAAGTTGTTGCAGCGTCGCTACAAGAAGAAGCCGAACCCGCTCAACCCCGAGCGCATCGTGTACATCGACTACAAGGACATCAACTTGTTGCAGCGCTTCATGAGCGACCGATCCAAATTGAAGGCCCGTCGTATGACCGGTGCCGACGTGCAACAGCAGCGTGACATCGCCACCGCAGTGAAGAATGCACGCGAAATGGCCTTGTTGCCGTACACCAAGCGAGTTGCTGGTCTTCGCGGACCACGCAACCGCGACGACGATCGTGACGACTCACGAGGCGGGATCAGTCGCGAAGTGGTGGAGCGTTACGAGAACGTGCCCGACGTGGTCGGCGCACCCGACTTAGCAGCGCCGAGCGATGCTGCAACTTCAGCACCCAGCGAGGGCTGATTCGTGAAGGTGCTGTTGCGCCGCGATGTGAAGGGCATTGGGCGCCGTGGCGACATCGTGACGGTGTCATCGGGTCACGCCCGTAACTTTCTGATTCCGAAGGGTCTGGCGGTGGAGGCCACGGAGGGTGCCGTCGCGCAAGCCGAAACCTTGAAACGTTCCCGCGACCTGCGGGAGGCTGCCGATAAGGATTCGGCGCGTGCCATTGCCGCGGTGTTTGCCGACACACCATTGGTGGTTTCTGCAAAGGCCGGAGCGACTGGCAAGTTGTTTGGTTCCGTTACCGCCAGCGATCTGGTTACCGCCGTGGAACAACAGTTTCATGTGGTGATCGACCGCAAACATGTGGACATTCCCACACCCATTCGTGATGTGGGTACTCACAAGGTCACGGTGGCGTTGTATGCCGACGTTCGGGGGACTCTCACCGTGGAGGTTCGTGCGACGTAAGCGAGAGAGACCCGTCCACTACTCTCCACACCGAGCCCACAAGTTATACACAGGCTGACCACAGTCAGTTCCCAGCAATTCCCCAGGTTGTACACAACAGAATCACAGGGTTGTTCCCCTTGTGATCAACAGGCAGAAGCGACGAAGGTAGAGGCGTGACAATTACTGACATGCGACGAGGCGGCTCCGAGAGTCGCGGAGGGTCCGACGATCGATCAGCGTCGCAACGAATCCCACCACACAACGTGGATGCAGAGGCGTCACTGCTCGGCGCGATGATGTTGTCCGAAGACGCCATTGCCATCGTGCTGGAGCGCGGAGTCATTGCAGAAGATTTCTACAAGCCGGCACATCGACACATTTTTGATGCCGTTCGATCCCTCAGTGTGTCTGGTGAACCCGTCGATCCCGTCACCGTGGGCGAGGAGTTACGTCGTGCGGCTCTGCTTGAAGGTGTCGGTGGTCTCGATGCCTTGGTGCGTCTGCAGAATGCAACCCCGGCCATTTCCAGCGCCGAGCGTTACGCAAAGATCGTTCGTGATGCGGCAAAGTTGCGCCGAGTCATCGCGGCTGCAGCGGAGATTGCCGAGATTGCCTACAGCGAACCGTCTGACGTCGATCGCGCACTCGATCAAGTGGAGAGTCGTATCTACGACGTCTCGGCGGGCAATGTCAACGAAGGTGCCCACGAGTTGTCACCGCTACTCGAGGAGTCACTCGAGAAGATCGAGGAACGCTGGAACAACCCGGGAGCAATGATCGGAATTCCCACCGGGTTTCGCAAACTGGACGAAATCCTGTTGGGGCTGCAGCCTGGGGCATTGCACGTCATAGGCGCACGACCAGGAATGGGCAAGAGCGCCTTGGCTCTCAATATGGCGGTGAATGTTGCCCGACTCACCATGCGACCAGTCATCTTCTTCAGCCTCGAAATGAGCGCTCACGAATTGTCGCAACGTGTGTTGGCCAGCGAGGCAAGCGTGCCGTCGGAGGTGTTGCGAGGAGCGACACCCAACGAGAAACAATGGCAAGAAATCGGTCGCGCCATGGGGCGACTCGACATTCCACTCATTATCGACGACTCTCCGTCAACGTCGATTAGTTCGATGCGCGCACGTGCCCGCCGAGTCCGACTGTCCAAGGGCGATCTTGGGCTCATCGTGATCGACTACCTGCAACTCATGGGTGGAGATGCAAAGGTGGAGAATCGTCAACAGGAAGTGAGCGACATCAGCCGCAACTTGAAGTTGATGGCTCGTGAATTCAATGTGCCGATCGTGGCCCTCAGTCAGCTGAGCCGCAATCTCGAGAATCGTGGCGACAAGCGACCCAATCTTTCCGACCTGCGCGAGTCGGGCGCCATCGAACAGGACGCTGACGTCGTCATGTTTATTTACCGCGGCGAGGCTGCGGGGGATACTGCTGCTGCCCGAGGTACTGCCGATCTCATCGTCGCCAAGCATCGCGCTGGTCGAACCGACACGGTGAAGCTCGCGTGGATCGAACCATTCACTCGGTTCGAGAATTATTTCGAGAGTACGACCACCAACATTTAGTTCATGTTTCTCGGCGAAGATCTCTTGGCGTGGCTGTTGTTGGCATTTGGTGGTGCCATGTTTGTCGGGAACGTGGCTGCGGTGTTCAAGCCTCGTGCAGCGCCACGCGAAGATGGTGAGCTCACTCACGCACCCAAGGCGCGAAGCTTGGCCATGGCGTCACTTGGTTTGGTGGCCTCGCTCTGGGCGCTCTTTACGCTCATCGTTGGCGGCTGAGTGGAGCGGGTGACGGGAATCGAACCCGCGTTCTCAACTTGGGAAGCTGATGTTCTGCCATTGAACTACACCCGCGACACCGAAATCGTACCAATTCACTAGGGTTCGTGGACGGTGATTCTCTCCGACCGATCCATCCGCGAGGCCGTGTCTGCTGGCCGTATCGTCATCGATCCGTTGGATGAGGGTTGTCTTCAGCCTTCGTCGATCGACGTGAAGGTCTCCAATCTCTTTCGGGTCTTTCGCAACCATTCGCATGCCGTCATTGATGTGAAAAAGGAGTTGGCTGACCTCACCGAGTTGGTGGAGATGAAGCCCGACGAAGCCTTCGTGTTGCACCCGGGCGAATTCGTCCTGGGTTCCACGCTCGAACGCGTTGCCATCGCCAACGATCTCGTTGCCCGAGTCGAAGGCAAGAGCTCACTTGGTCGTCTCGGATTGCTCATCCACTCGACTGCGGGCTTCATCGATGCCGGATTCGATGGGCATATCACGTTGGAGTTATCGAACGTTGCAAGCTTGCCGATCACGATTTACCCGGGGATGAAGATCGGTCAGGTGAGTTTCATGACCATGACCACCCCCGCCGACAAGCCGTACGGTTCGGGTGCGCGCGGATCCAAGTACCAAGGTCAGCGCGGCCCGACACCAAGTCGATATTTCGAAAACTTCCGGTAGTTGTTGAGTGAAGATGTACCCTAATGATTAGTCATCTCGGCATCCTCGTTGGTGCAGGCTCAATAGGCAAGCGACATGCGAGGGTGCTAGCAAACCGGTATCAGCATCTCGTCGTCGTTGATGTTGACTCCAATGCTCGCGAGTGGGCGACCAAAGAGTTGGCCTGTGAAGTCACAACCGCGAAGAGTTTGTCGGATATTGCCGATGTTGTAAGGAAACAATCTTCTCAAGCCACCGCGGTTGTTGCGAATTGGGGACCCCAGCACTTTGCAACGTTTGAAGAACTTGTTGCGCTTGGAGTTCGCCGCGTGTTCTGTGAGAAGCCCTTAGCGGTGTCACTCACTCAGATCGAAAGCATACGTCGGTCGTGTGAAGTAAACAGTGTGGCGCTTACTGTCGGTTTGCATCTTCGATACCGAGGCATCGCTGAGTTCATACGCAACGTATCGGAACGGCAGCTTGGTGGCTTGCCCACGAGCATGGTGGTAGATGGTGGGGCGAGATGTCTTTCGACTACAGGGAGTCACTGGCTTGATCTCGCGATCCAAGTATTTGGAAGCATTCCTTCAACTGTCATGTCGACCCTCAATAGTGCATCAGTTAATCCACGATCTGAAAATCTGAAGTATTGGGGTGGAGTCTCAGCATGGCAGTTTGGAGGGGGCCAGCAGCTAACAATCACCTATGACAATGCATCGAGCGTCCATGAAAGAGCGTGTTTTTACTCGCCAACTGGAGTTCTTGAAATCGATCCCAGCTTGACAGTTCGCGCATTTCAGCGAAATCTCGACGAAGTTCGTGCGGATCCCCGTGTCATTCGGGTTGGACAAGTTGAACGCAATAGACCAATAGCCGAATTCGTTCCGAATATGGACGAAGTACTTTCTCAGCAGTTGGACGAGATCGAAGGTGTTTCACCGGTTCGCTATGGATCTGAGCAGGTGTTGACATCTGCAACCGCTCTTGTTATGGCGTTTGAGTCGCATCGCCTAGGACTACGGCTGAACTTCCCACCGACACGCGACATCATCGAACAGTCCGTTGAATGGAACATCTCATGAGCCAGAATCCATCCGTTGCTCTGGTTGGAGCTGGCGCTATTGCGCCATTTCATATCCATGCGTTGCGTGCAGCTGGATTCAACTTGGCAGGCATCGCCGCCAGCCCAGGTTCGACGAGAGTCAACGAACTTGCCAAGCAACATCAGATTGCAAATGTGTGGAAAGACCCCGTGGCGCTCGTCTCGTCCGGCGATTGGGATGCAGTTGTTATTGCATCTTCTACTGAGTCGATTCCAAGTCTTTTGGAAGTTGCTCTTCGGCATGGAAAGCCGTGCTTGGTGGAAAAGCCCGTGGCTTTTGATGGAGCATCAATACTTCGATTTCAGGACCATCACGACATCATTCGAATTGCCTACAACCGGAGGTTCTACGCGTCAACTGCTGAAGCGAAGAACTTTGCTGACGCAGGCACATGTCTGTTTCGGTTGGAACTTCCTGATACCGCCATTGCGCCAAAGAATGAGTTCGATGGCTTGCGTGCGATTCGTGAGAATTCGGTCCACGGGTTCGATTTGTTGCGATTTGTCATCGGCCCTTACGAGATTCAAAATCAACTAGTGGTCGAAGAACCCAGAGGTCGTGTGGCGATTGCTGGAACCGAAGTCGGGCACGTCGGCACGATTCATCTCAACTGGAACTGTCCTGCTAACTTTTCACTGGTTCTCGACCGAGCACCGCAGCGATTTGAACTACGACCATTCGAGATGGGTTCGCTGTTTGAGGGTATGGATGTAGTCGAACCATCGTCGGAGGTTCCTGTTCGTCGCTATGTTCCCAAGCTCGTTAGTCAGGTGAGTTCATTTCCGGGTCCCGATGGCGTAAAGCCAGGATTTCTCGATCAAGCTCGGTCACTGATGCAACGGGTTCAAAACGGGAGATGGGATGTTCGCTCGGCAACGCTCGCCGACGCTGCGTTCGCGGCAGATCTCGCTCAGTCGCTCACTGCCAGCTGAAGCTTGTTGGTGTAGAGAGCTACTCGCCGGCGACGGGTTCGCGCAGTGGTGCACCGATGGCGGTGGCGTTTCGTTCACCATTTTCCAATGCGTCCACGAGGTGGATGGCGATGTCACCCACCTTCACCGAACTCTCGTCCTTGCCGGCACCCTTCACACCGTCATCGAGCATGATGTAGCAGAACGGGCAGGCGGTGGCCACGCGGGTGGCACCGGTGGCGATGGCTTCGCGGGCTCGTTCGTCGTTCACCTTGGTGCCGATGTTCTCTTCCATCCACATGCGCGCACCACCGGCTCCGCAGCACATGCCCTTGGTTCCGTTGCGTGGCATTTCCACTACTTGGATTCCTTTGATCGATCCCACGACTTTGCGTGGCGCCAGGTACACGTCGTTGTGGCGACCGAGGTAGCAGGAGTCGTGGTACGTGATGCGGTCATCCAGTGATGCATTCGTCATGTCGAGCTGTCCGGAAGCGATGAGTTCTTCCAGGAGTTGCGTGTGGTGGATGACCTCGTAGTTGCCACCGAGTTGCGGGTACTCGTTCTTGAGTGTGTTGAAGCAGTGCGGGCACTGGGTGATGATCTTCTTCACGCCCATGCCGTTGAGCATCTCCACGTTCGGTGTAGCGAGCATCTGGAAGAGGTATTCGTTGCCGCTACGTCGCGCACTGTCGCCGGTGCACACTTCGCTGGGGCCGAGGATTGCCACGTCGATTCCCGCGCGCTTCAGCAGTTTTGCCATCGCTTGGGTGACCTTCTTGTTCTTGTCGTCGAAGGATCCTGCACAACCCACCCAATACAGATATTCCTGCGTGAGCGGTTGACCCGGATCGAGCACGGTCACCTCCAGGTCGTTGGCCCATGCGGCGCGATCACCCTGGTTCATGCCCCACGGGTTGCCCTGGTTTTCCATCGCCCGGTACGCATTGCCGAGTTCGGCCGGGAAGTTGCTCTCCATCAACGACAGGTAGCGACGCATGTCGAGGATCTTGTCGAGAATCTCGATGTTGACCGGGCAAATCTCGTCGCAGGCCTTGCATGTCGTGCACGACCACACTTCTTCGGCGGTGATGCGTTCGAATACGGAGTTGGCATTGATGGTGATTTCCGTATCCGTCCCGAGAGGTGGTGACACCCGTCCACCTGGCGCATGGGTGGCGGTGGCAGCCATGACTTCACCGCTCTTCAAGACGATTTCACGCGGGTCGAGTGGCTTGCCGGTGGCGTGCGCCGGGCACACGCTCGTGCACCTTCCGCACATGGTGCAGGCATCCAGGTCGAGCAACTGTTTCCAGGTGAAGTTTTCGATGGCGTTGACACCGAAGGACTCGAGCGACGTTTCTGCCAAGTTCGGCATCGCACGCATGGCACCCTTGGGACGATCACGGTCACGCAGGTACATGTTGAGCGGGGACGTAAAGATGTGGCGCAACATCGTGATGGGAAGCAGTGCGAGAAAGGCGATGAAGGTGAGTACATGGAACACCCACCAGCCCTGATGCCAGAACTGCAGCGAGTCGAGCGACAGGCCGTTCACGGTTTGGGCAAGCGGCCAGCCGACCACGCTCCACTTTTCGTAGTCGACGTTCTTTCCGGCAGCTTGTTCGGCGGCAATGCGGAACATCTCGGTGCCAAAGCCACTGATGCCGATCGCCAGCATCACTCCGAGAATCCAGGCGTGTTCGGGTTTGGACTTGATGCGAATGCGATACGGCTTTTGCACGTAGCGCCGCAAGATTGCCCACACCACACCAGCGGTGAACACCACGCCGGCCACGTCGCCCACGAGCGCGTAGCCGCGGTACACATCGCCGTGCAAGAACTTGAGTGACTCGGGCATCTGGTGGTCGATTTCCAGCACCGTGGTGACGCCGAGCAAGACGAGGAAACCGAAATACATCATCGAGTGCATGAGCCCTGCGGCAGAGTCACGCAGCAGGGTGCGCATGTACACCCCGGCTCGGAAGTCGCGGAGGCGTCGCTTCACGTTCTTGGCGGTGGTTCGACGGTTGTCCGGAGCGCCACGTTCCCAATTGCGAATCCGATCGGCGAACCGCAGCGAACCCCACACCAACATCATTGGGATGACCGTGTAGAACGCAATCTTCAGTGCACCAGGGATGCCACCGAATACTTCGCGATGGACGGGCGAGTCACTTTCCCATCCGGTGATGGTGGGGAGGATGCCCGACACCAAGGTGAACAGTCCAATGCCGCAACCCAAGACGATGGAAAGTTGATATGGCTTTAGCCGACGCGAACGCGATGTGGCTGTGGTGGCTTCCCCCGACATGTCGAGGGCAACGCTAGTTGCGCGGCCAGAGTTACCCCAGCCGGGCGCGAGGATGTGGTTCGCTAACTACTCAGCCAACAACGGCACGGTCGAGATCGCGCACTCGTGACGCGAGTGTTGCCAGGAGTTTGCTGGCCAACACCGGAACATCGTGCAACACGCTGTGGAAGTGGCGCTGACTGATGACCAGCACGTCACAGTCGGTATCGCACGTAACCGTTGCGGTGCGCGGGCCATGGTCGAGGAGCGACAATTCGCCCACCATCGAACCTGCGCCAATCGATGCCAACTTCTTGCCACTTCGGCGAACGGTGGCTTTTCCCTTGAGGATGATGAAGGCTTCCCGTCCGGGCTGACCTTGCTCGATCAGCACTCGACCAGCCTTGAACGACACCTGGTCGGCGGCTTTCACGATTCGAGCGAGGTCCTTCTTCGAGCAGGAGGAAAACAGGGGAACATGGTGCAATGTGGTGAGTGGAGTAACGGTGCGGGGCATGTCATTCACCGTACGCACAGTTTCGTGCAAGCGTGCACAAAGAGGCGGTGAAGGTTGTCTCAGGTACCGGCTTGTCGTGCAACGGCATTCGTCGCAGCAGCAATTGCGGATGCATCACCCAAGTACGACACCTGTGACACTCGTAACTCGCTCCGAGCACGGTCATCGTCGGTGGGCGGATGAAAGCGGTACATACGTGGCACACCCGTAGGAATGTTGAGATCGGCGATCTGTGACTCACTCAACATCTCCAGGTGCATCGCGAGTGCTCGCAATGAGTTGCCGTGTGCAACGACCAACACGTTCTCTCCTGAACGAAGATGTGGCACCAACACGTTGCGCCACATCGGCACCACGCGTGCCACCACGTCCTTCAAACACTCGGTTGCGGGGAGCAGTGCGGGATCGAGGTGCGCATACCGTGGGTCGTTGGCCGGATGCTCCGAACTGGAGCGATCGACTGGTGGTGGTGGTACGTCGAAACTTCGTCGCCACAGCTTGGTTTGTTCTGCTCCATGGCGCTGCGTGGTTTCTTTCTTGTCGAGTCCCTGAAGAGCGCCGTAATGACGTTCATTGAGGCGCCAATCCGCGATGACGGGCACATCGGCTTGACCAAGTTGTGTCAACGCTCGCTGATTGGTGTCGATTGCACGGGTAAGGAGCGAGGTGAAGACGACGTCGAAATGCATTCCCGCCTCGCGCAATGTGCGACCCGCTGCATCAGCCTCAGCCTCGCCCTGAGCACTGAGCGGTACGTCGTGCCAGCCGGTGAACAAATTGAGCGCATTCCACGTACTTTGACCGTGTCGCAGAACCACGAGGGTGCCCACTGCACTGGTTGGTTGTGATGTGGCGTTCACGCCGCAAGGCTAGAGCTAGGCACCGCCCCAAAAGGAACCACTTCATGACCACACCCAATGCATTCGATGTGGTGGTCGTTGGTTCTGCCAATCTCGATCTCGTCGCTCTTGCCAAGCGACTGCCGCATCCAGGCGAAACCGTATCGGCTCATGGATACTTCGAGGCCTGCGGTGGGAAAGGTGCCAACCAAGCCATTGCTGCAGCTCGCGCTGGCGCTCGTACGGCATTCGTTGGTGCGGTAGGGAGTGATTCTGCTGGCGACACGTTGCGCTCGTCGTTCGTTGGCGATCAGGTCGATGTCACGCATCTGGCCACGGTGAGCGAGCCAACCGGCCGCGCACTCATCGGCGTATCGGACGATGCAGAGAATCTCATCATCGTGGTGCCCGGTGCCAACTACGCCTTGTCGATCGATCTCGTGAATGCCGCACTGCCGATCATTGCCAACGCAAAAGTGCTGTTGTTGCAGTTGGAGATTCGTCTCGACGTCGTGCAACGTGCCGTCGAGCTTGCGGGTGAACACACCATCGTGGTGCTCAATCCGGCTCCCGCTGTCGCACTTCCCGATGCGGTACTACGACATGTTGATGTGATCACACCGAACGAGCACGAAGTAGAGATCCTTGGCGGAGCCGCATCACTCTTGTCGCGAGGAGTTGACCATGTGGTGGTAACCGAAGGTGCGCGTGGCGCACGACTGGTGAACACCCTGGGTGAAACCCGTATCGCGCCGTACCCTGTCACTCCCGTTGACACCACGGGCGCCGGAGACGCTTTTTGTGGAGTCTTCTCGGCTCGGCTTGCCTGCGACGGCGGCCTTGCCAACTTGTCCACTGCGCTACGGGCAGGTGCCGTTGCGGGGGCGCTTTCCACCCAGGTGAACGGGGCGGTTCCGTCGCTCCCTCGCTGGGACGCCATCGCCGCAGCCCTTGTGGCATAAGGCGTTGAGCCCGTTCCACGACCACAAGGCAACGTGACATAAATCCTGAGTCAAGTCGGCTCAACTTTATTGCTGGTGGCCATAGGATGTCGCCCTCAGCTACCACGGAGGTAACACCATGCCCAAGGCCGTCGGAATCGACCTCGGAACCACCAACTCAGTCGTCGCCGTCTTGGAAGCCGGCGAACCCGTTGTCATCCCCAATTCAGAAGGTGCGCGCACCACGCCATCGGTGGTGGCGTTCTCCAAGTCGGGTGAAGTGCTCGTCGGTGAAGTCGCCAAACGCCAGGCCATCACCAACCCCGATCGCACGTTCCGCAGCATCAAGCGCTTCATGGGACAGAACTGGCACTCCGACGACATCGACGGAAAGAAGTACACGCCACAAGAAATCAGTGCCCGAACGCTCATGAAGTTGAAGCGTGACGCTGAGGCCTACCTTGGCGACACCGTCACACAAGCAGTGATCACGGTTCCCGCCTACTTCGACGATGCCCAACGCACTGCAACCAAGGAAGCCGGACAGATCGCCGGTCTTGAAGTGTTGCGCATAATCAACGAACCACCCGCCGCAGCACTTGCCTACGGCTTGGACAAAGGTTCCAAGGAAGAAACCGTCCTGGTGTTCGACCTCGGCGGTGGCACGTTCGATGTGAGCGTGTTGGAAATCGGCGACGGCGTGTTCGAGGTCAAGAGCACGCATGGCGACACGCATTTGGGTGGCGACGATTGGGACCAGCGAATCATCGATTGGTTGGTTGCCCAGTTCAAATCAGCCCACGGCGTTGACCTGAGCAAAGATCGCATGGCCACACAGCGCCTGAAGGAAGCAGCCGAGCAAGCCAAGATCGAGTTGTCGCAGGTTCCCCAGACGCAGATCAATCTGCCCTTCATCACCGCGACGGCAAGTGGACCATTGCACTTGGACGAGTCACTGAGTCGAGCCAAGTTCCAGGAGATGACCGCCGATCTACTCGAGCGTTGCCGCAAGCCATTCGAACAAGCCATCAAGGATGCCGGTCTCACCAAGGGCGAGATTCAACACGTCATCCTCGTGGGTGGCTCCACCCGAATGCCTGCCGTGCAGGAACTGGTGCAGTCATTCACCGGCAAAGAGCCGAATCGCACCGTGAACCCCGACGAAGTGGTGGCTGTTGGAGCAGCGGTACAGGCAGGTGTGTTGCGTGGTGACGTGAAGGACATCCTCTTGCTCGACGTCACGCCGCTCTCACTTGGCATCGAAACCAAGGGTGGTGTCATGACACGCCTCATCGAACGCAACACCACGATTCCTACTCGTCGTACTGAGACCTTCACTACGGCAGAGGACATGCAGCCCTCGGTGGAGATCCACGTGTTGCAGGGTGAACGCGAGATGGCCTCGTACAACAAGACACTCGGCAAGTTCCAACTCGTCGACTTGCCACCGGCTCCACGCGGGGTACCGCAAATCGAAGTCACGTTCGACATCGACGCC
>SXPV01000044.1 GCA_005793215.1 Actinomycetota bacterium | reverse complement strand
TGGGGGTTCGAGTCCCTCCGAGCGCGCCACCAGAAATACCTATTTGGAAATTTGCACCGTGTCAAAGTCTCCGGATTTAACCAGGCGCACCGTTACTCCACTCACGGTTATCGACTCACCCATCAGGATTAGTGCGTCCTTGACATTACCGTGGGCAGTTCGGAGGTCCGCTGCATGCGCTGCTGGAACCTGGACTGCGGCAAGACCATTACCGTTATCTATTGTCGTGTCGACCGTGTAAGCGATCACACCGTACGCACCAGAACCGAGTTGTGAGTCGTAAGCCTCGCCACGGCGTGACTCTACGACAAGTACTGTGGTTGCAGTTAGTGGAATCATTACTGCTTTGTGTCCAGCGATATCTCTATTGATCGGCACAAGAGTAACTTCGGCACTTGTTAGAGATGACTGAGGAATGCAATAAACCTGGTCGCTAGTCAACCACCCAAGTAGCCAACGGTTCCATGCGGCCATAGATTGAGTGGGTCCGTCTTGGCTAGCCATTATTTCCCAACCGCTCATTGGTTGAGGACTGTTACCACTCCACGAGCGCACGTAATAATCAACCAAACCGAGCCCATGCCCCAACATGTGCGCCCAACCACCCCACACATTCTTGTCAGCCCGATAAAAATACGCACCTGCGTTCATTACATTCTTTACCGAACCTTCATTCGTGGAGAAATTGCGATTCTCAAGATTTATCCCTGAACCAGCCGAGTACCCGCCGCCTATATTGCTCGGCACATAGACAATTGCTGTGTGGACTCCTGAAAAGTTAATGAATGGGTCGGCCAAATTGAATGCTTCCTGCGCAATCGATCCCTCGACAGTCTTTGGATACGAATCTGATGTCTTTGATGCACGCAACCAAGAATTGTGAATCACCCAAACAACACTTGACCGCCCGCCCGACATGACGGACACCCAACTAGACAAAATATCCATGTCGGCCTGGGCCTTGGACAATGGTGCGTACGACCCTGGAACGTCTACGAAGTCAATCGGAATGAACGCGATCTTGATTGGTCCCGAAGCAGGAATATTCTCGGTATTCATCGGAAAACCCACCGAGAATTGCGGCGGACTCTTCACCGGTCGTTGATCGCTTAATTTACAAAGCGACTTATCACTACTTCCACTCGCCTGAGCGGGTGCCGATGGCGAGTTTGACAATGCGAACCATTGGAGTGCTCCGCCCGAGACTTTTCGACACTCCAGATATCCCGAAGCTAGAACTTCCTTGTCTCCAATGTTGGAACACTTTCCACCGGCGACAGTCCTTGCAATTGTCGTAGTTGTTGTCGTAGTTGTTGTCGTAGTTGTTGTCGTAGTTGTTGTCGTCGATGTTGTAGTGGCAATTTGGATCGATTTCCACGACTTCTGTTTTCCAACAGCTGTGCATCTAAAGGAGCCAGCAGACGTCTTCCGTATCTGACCAAGCTTCTTGCATGTCTTCCCTTCAATCGATGGCGCCTGTGCAGCACTTGGCGACACCGCTGCAGGTATTGGTTGCAGGGCTCCAGGCTCGGGTACTGCAACTGGGAGTATTCCAGTCAACGCAGCCGCCCCAGCAGAAACTGTCTGACACACGATGCACATACGTACAAAACAAGGTACCACTCAGGTCAGTAAGGGAGTCAGTAGACCGACGGATACTCCCTGACGCTGTCGTAGTTTGTAAGGCCTCAGAACCTTGAGAGAAATGGACTGTCCGAGCCGCTCTGGGACGTATCGAATCCCGCCACGGACTTCTTCGGATCAGAGGGTTGGGGGTTCGAGTCCCTCCGAGCGCGCCACTAGTTACCTTCGGCTACCGGCTACGAAAGCTTGAGGATTGCGGCAGCCTTCGTCATCAAATCGTTGAGATTGAAAGGCTTGATGACGTAATCGTAACGACGCAGTCGACGAACAAGTTCATACCCACGCATACCCGGCAAACCGACATCAACGATGGCCAAATCTGGCGGCAGTGCCCGAGCGATTTCCTCTGCCTTTTCGGCCGTCGGTGAACTGTTCACAACATACCCCTCACCTTCGAGGAGTATTTCCAGCAGATTCAAAATGTCGGGGTTGTCATCGACCACGAGAATTCGAGCGGCCATCTCTAGTGAGGGTACTCCCAGTGCATGCGTACTGTCGGACCTTGGTGTTAATGGTCCAGCGCTCGTAATGTGCGACTCGGTGGAGTCCTGTGTTGCACGACTCCGCCTGGAAAGAACGCCTCGGTAGTGGATTGCTCAGCAACAGCGCTGAGGGCTTGGGCGAGAGACTCGGGCGTCCAGAATTCTTGAGTGGACCAATGTTGTTCAACACCAAAGGGTCGATAGATCGCCACATCCGGGCCTTCGATGGCAAACACTCGACCCGTGAATCGACACACCTCACTCGCCAGGTAGAGCACCAAAGGTGTCACATGCGACGGATCGTGGCGATCAAACCCCTCAGCCTCGGGCATGAGTGCAAGGACGTTCGGCGAAGCAATGACCATTCGTGTTCGTGCACACGGTGCGATGGCATTGACACGGACACCCAATTTTGCAAGTTCCTGCGCATGGCTCACCGTCAGCGCGGCAATTGCCGACTTAGCCGCGCCATACACGCCTCCGCCTGCCGTTGGATGGAGCCCAACTGCGGATGTGGTGTTGACGATTGCTCGGTTCGGTTGAAATCCAACGTCGTTCCAATATGCAGCTGCAAAGTGGCTAACGGCAAGCGTTCCTTTCAAGTGCACACTCAATTGCGCATCAACATCCTGCTCGGACAGTTCCACCAATGAACTGGGCCGGTTGATACCGGCATTGTTGATCACGATGTCGAGCCCACCGAAGTGTCGGATTGCGTCACGAATGATCGACTCTGCTCCCTCCCAGTCAGCCACGCTTGCGTGATTCGCAACGGCCACCCCACCTCGCGCAGTGATGTCGGCGACGACGTCGTCGGCTGACTGGTCGGTGGTCTGCTCACCCACAACGCTGACCGACACGTCGTTGACCACGACTCGTACTCCGCGAGCCGCAAGTGCAATGGCATACTCTCGACCAAGCCCACTACCTGCGCCCGTAACGACGGCAACACCACCCGACAGCAAGCTCATAAGCGAACGGTAGTGCAGTGAACATGTCTCGCTAGCAGCGCCCGCTGACAAGACACACCACGGCGTAGATTTGCCACATGCTCATGGAGTTCGGCAATCCCACGCCAAAGAAGGAAGTGGTCATCGTCGGCGCTGGCTTTGGAGGCCTGGCCTGTGCCCGAAAACTAAGAAGGTCCGGCTCGTTTCGCGTCACCCTGGTTGACCGAAATCCCTATCAGTTGTTTTCACCACTTCTTTATCAGGTGGCTACTGCCTCGCTTCCCGAGGATGACATCGCGTTTCCCGTACGCACCGCCTACAGAGAGGTTCAATTCATTCGTGCCGAAGTCACGAACATCGATGTTTCCGGCAAGCAGATCACGCTGAGCGGCGGCAAGACGATTACCTACGACGACCTCGTGCTTGCGGTTGGCTCCGAAGGCACCACCTTTGGCATCCCTGGTGTGGCTGAGCACACGTTCCAGATGAAGTCCGTGTACGACGCACGCAACATCCGAACTTCGCTGTTGCGAAACTATGAGAGCGTGGAGGACGGGATTCTTCCCATCGAAAGTTTGAACGTGGTAATCGTCGGGGGCGGACCAACCGGCGTGGAGCTTGCTGGAGCCGTGCGCGAACTACAAGGTGAAATCAAACGCGAGTTCGAACACCTTGCGCCAAAAGCAACGGTGACTCTCCTGGAAGCTGGGCCACGCCTCCTTCCAAGTTTTCAACCAAGTTCCAGTGAGCATGCGCGCAAGGCCCTCACCAAAATGGGTGTCGATGTACGTCTCAATGCCGCCGTCGTGGAGGCAACGCCCAGTTCGCTACGCCTCAAGGACGGTACGGAACTCGTTGCTGGAACACGCATTTGGGCGGCAGGTGTCGTCGCACCACCGCGTTGGAAGTCACTGGGCGATACCGAACGCGGAAATCGGCTTAAGGTCAATTCTCATCTGCAACTCAACGACTCCACCTGGGTGATCGGTGACACGGCGAGTTTCGCAGGTGCCGACGGCAAGGCTCTCCCGATGATCGCCCCGGTGGCCATCCAACAAGGTCGGCATGTGGCAAGGCAATTGATTCGTCGGGAACGCGGCGAACAGTTCGAGGCTTTCACGTATCGAGACAAGGGTCAGATGGCCACCATTGGTCGCCGTAAGGCAGTAGTAGAAGTTCGGCCGTGGCTGCGCTTCAACGGCACGCTCGCTTGGCTCACTTGGCTGGCGCTCCACCTTGCGTACCTCTCGGGTGGACGTAATCGAACGAGCATCTTTGCCGATTGGGTGTGGAACTATCTCGTGTGGACTCCACGCCGAACCATCGTGGACTGAGCCGCTCGTGAGCACCCCCTCAGGCCAAAACTCCACCGATGACGCCAAACCCGTGCTGCTTGTCACCGGCGGCGCTGGTGGAATTGGCGATGCAACGTTGCAGCGCTTCATTGCCGGAGGTTGGCGAACTGCGAATGTCGACCTTCACCATTCCCCGCGAAGCGGGGTAGTCAATGTGATCAGCGATGTCCGACGAGTTGCACAGTGTCGTGCAGCAGTTCAACAGATCGTTGAATCGTTCGGACGAATCGATGCGGTAGTCAACGCTGCCGGTGTGTGGTGCGAGGGTGACACCGCAGCAACGACGGAGGAAGAATTCGATCGCGTCATTGACGTGAATTTGAAGGGCACATATTTCATCAGTGCGGCAGCGATTCCCCACCTCCAGAGGTCGCGCGGATGCATCATCAACTTGTCCAGCGACGCCGGAATTCAGGGCAACTCTGGTGCTGCTGCGTACTGTGCTTCAAAGGGTGGAGTCTCGCTCTTCACCAAGGCACTCGCACTCGAGCTCGCACCGCGCGGAGTGCGCGTCAATGCCGTATGCCCAGGTGATGTCGACTCTCCCATGTTGCGTGGTCAGGCTCGAAACTACGGCGGTAACGAGCAGGAGTATTACGACCGACTGCTTGCCGGTTATCCCCAGCGCGAGCACGCGCGGTTCGTCACACCGCTGGAAGTTGCTGAACTGATCTGGTTTCTGGCACAACCGACTGCTACTGCCATCACGGGAGCCAACATCTCCATCGACTTTGGACTGTCCGCAGGCATCTTCCACGCCCAGTGAAGCAACCAGCCTCGTCGAGTGTGACCTCCAACGATTCGTAGTTGCATCACCAATGCGCGGTGCAGCGCCGATGAACTACCGTAGGCAATTGGTTCTGGGAGGGGCATTTCAATGAGCAACGCGCCCGTACGCATCGCTGACTACGGCATCACCAAGGAATTCGGCTACATGCAAACAGTGGATCCCGTGGCACATCTCGGTGCCGCAAATGCGGAGTGGGATACCTTGGCTGGCGACCTCCCGAAGTATCTCATGGGTTCGGGGTTCCGCGAGCGAGTCCAGGCCATGCCGCCATTCGATGTTCAGGCTCTCTCGGGCGACGGTGAAGTTCGTCGTGCAATGCTCGCACTCAGTTACATCGGTCAGGCATATCAGTGGTGCGATGACACTGCAGCTCACACGCTTCCTGCCGTGCTTGCCAAGCCTTGGTACGCCGTGGGACAACTTGTTGGGCGTCCCCCAATCCTGAGTTACTCCAGTTATTCCATTGACAACTGGAGACGTCTGGACCCCAACGGTCCGATCGAATGCGGAAACATCGCCCTCCTCCAGTGCTTCCTTGGTGGTCAAGACGAGGAGTGGTTCATTCTCATACACATCGACATCGAAAAGAAGGCAGGCCGCGCACTGCAAGCAATCGAAGATGCCCAGCATGCGGTGGTTACAAACGATGCCGACAAACTCGATGCCGCGCTCCACGAACTTCGTGACGGAATTCAAGCCATGTATGACGTGCTCGCACGTATGCCCGAGAAATGCGACCCGTACGTGTACTTTCACCGGGTTCGTCCCTACATTTTCGGCTGGAAGAACAACCCTGCTCTCCCCAATGGCGTGGTCTACGAAGGTGTCGGTGAGTTGGGTGGCAAGGGCATGACGTACCGAGGGGAAACCGGAGCGCAGAGCGCCATCGTGCCGGCGCTCGACGGGGCGCTCGGGATCGAACACGAGCGCGACGAACTTCGTGAGTACCTCATGGAGATGCGCACCTATATGCCGCCGGCCCACGTGAAATTCATCGAGGCTGTCGAGAATGGGCCGAGCATTCGTGCCTTCGTCATGTCAGCGGGTCGACCGAGTACCACCGAGTTGTTCAATCAGTCGGTGGATCTCGTTGCCGACTTTCGTGCCTTGCACCTGCAGTATGCGAGCACGTACATCTTTGCCCAAGCACAAAAGACCCCGGGTAACCCATCGGCCGTCGGCACCGGCGGAACTCCGTTCATCCCGTATCTTCGCAAGCATCGCGATGAAACGCGCAGCCAAACCATCGCCTAGTTTTGCGAGGTGAGCATCAACGCAGACAAGCTCAAGTTTTTTTCGTTTCTCCTCTTCACGAAACTTGAGGGTGCGGTCACCTCGGGCATGGTGCACCTCGGCGACCAGCTCGGTTTGTACCGTGCACTTGCGGTTGCGCCTCATCCACTCACCACTTCACAATTGGCCGCTGCAACCGGCCTACAGGAGCGCTGGGTGCGCGAGTGGGCGTACAACCAAGCAGCAGCCAAACTCATCTGCGTTACGTCGCAGTCGTCGCAGCCGCCGCATCTTGACGACGACACGTTCTTTCTCTCACCGGAACAAGTTGCGGTGCTTGCCGACGAGTCGCATCCCGCCTTCGGAATGGGAATGTTCCATCGACTGCCACAAACCATGGAATCCCTCAAGCGAATGCCCGAGTCTTTTCGCACGGGAGTTGGTTTCAACTACGACAGCCACGGACCAGATGGCGCAGTCGGAATCGAACGCAGTTTCGAACCATGGAACAATGCGAATCTCATCCCCGTGGTACTCCCCGCGGTCGGTGTGGTCGACACGTTACGCACGGGTGCCAACGTTGCCGACGTTGGTTGCGGCGCTGGTGGTGCGGTGTTGCGAATGGCAAAGGAGTTTCCGAAGTCCAACATCGTGGGATACGACATCTCGAAGTACGCCCTCGCGCGCGCCAACGAACGCCTCAGTGCGGCTGGTCTTGCCAACGCTCGTTTTGCCGATCCACAAGTTGAACCTCTACCCGCCGACCACAGCCTCCATTTCGTGTGCACCTTCGACTGCATTCACGACATGACCCACCCACTGGCCGTGATGAAGGCAATTCGTGCGTCACTGCGAGACGACGGTGTGTGGCTGTTGGTGGATATCAAGGCTCATGACACATTTGCGATGAACACCGAGAAGAATCCCATGGCATCGCTGATGTACGGCATCAGCGTGTTGTCGTGCATGTCGTCGGCGCTCTCCACGCCCGACGGTGCGGGTCTCGGAACTCTCGGGCTCTCGGAGATGACCGCCGAATCCATGGCTCGCACCGCAGGCTTCACCAGGTTCGAACGTCTGGACGTGGAGCACTCGGTGAACGCGTTCTACGCCATCCGCCCCTGAAGTTTCGGCTCAAAGCACCAATCGTCCGCTCGACCCACGGATCGTCGGCCAGTCGTTACGGCTCGACGATTGCAAAGCCCATGGAGAACTTGTCGAGGTT
>SXPV01000043.1 GCA_005793215.1 Actinomycetota bacterium | reverse complement strand
CGGCACCACGGGCGACGAAGACGACGACGAATTGCTGAAGCACGCCATCGATCTCATCGTGCGCACACAGTTGGGCTCCACTTCGATGCTGCAGCGCAAGTTGAAGGTGGGCTTTTCGCGAGCTGGCCGTCTGATGGACTTGTTGGAGCAACGGGGCATCGTTGGCCCGAGCGAAGGGTCGAAGCCGCGCGAAGTGCTCATGACGCTCGAGGAGTGGGAGAGCATCCAAGGCTCCTGACCCCGTGCGCGCGGCCGCAACCCGCCGCTGAGCACGGGCTCGACTCGTGCGACTGAGCGCGGGCTCGACTCGTACCGCTACTGTTCGACCATGCAAACCATTGGCGCAGGCGTGAAGTTTCCCGAAGGTCCGGTGTGGTGTGACGACGGCTCGGTGCTGGTCGTCGAGATGTTTGGCGAGCGAATCACACGCATCATGCCCGATGGCAGCACTTCGGTGGTTGCCAACGTGCCCGGAGGTCCCAACGGTTTGGCCGAATGTGCCGACAGTTCGCTCATCGTGTGCAACAACGGAGGATCGTTTACTCCGATTGATCTGGGCGGCTTGATGTTGCCTGGGCCATTCGACCCGACCCGCTACACCGGTGGACGCATCGAGAGAGTGGATCCGAAGACCGGTGCGATCACGCGCCTGTACGACTGTTGCGACGGACATCAATTGCGCGGCCCCAACGATCTGGTGCTCGACGGCAAGGGTGGTTTCTACTTCACCGACCACGGCATTCGTCACGATCGAAGCGGTGACCGCACTTCCATCTACTATGCGAAACTCGACGGCTCGCACATCAACGAAGTGGTGTTCCCGGTGGAGGCCGCCAACGGTATCGGACTGTCGCCCGACGGCACCAAGTTGTATTTCGCCGAAACTCATGCCGCGCGTGTGTGGGTGCGCGACATCGTGGAGCCCGGCATCGTTGCCCCGGTAACGCCGTTCGACACGCACCACTTGCTGTGGGCGTCACCAAAGTTGGTGTATCTCGATTCTCTCGCGGTTGATGGCGACGGCAACGTGTGCGTGGCCACGATTGCGCCAGTGGGTGGTATCACCGTGTTGAGTCCCTCTGGTGAGGTGGTGCGATTCGTGGAATCGGGCGATGTGATGACCACCAACATCTGTTTTGGCGGGCCAGGACTGCGAACCGCCTACATCACCCGTTCGGGTCTTGGTGATGTTGCGGTCGTTCCGTGGGCGAGTGCCGGATTGGCGCTCCACCGCTAACTGCTCTCGTAGCCTGAACGCGTGGCATCGCGCTTTTATGTCGAAACGTTGGGATGCCCCAAGAACGAAGTCGACTCCGAAAAGTTGGTCGGCACTCTGTTGGCGCAGGGACTCACTGCCACCGATGACGAAACGCAGGCCGATGTCGTGGTCGTAAACACGTGCGCGTTCATCGAGGAAGCGCGCAAGGAGAGTATCGACACCATTTTGGCGTTGAGCGAACGTCGCAAGAAGGGCGCCCGCCTGGTGGTGACTGGTTGCATGGCTGAGCGGTACGGCGACGAACTTCGCGCCAACTTGCCGGAAGCCGACCAGATCGCGGGCTTCGGTGTTGCGATCGAATCTGGCGTCACAGCACCTGCCACTGCCGTCACATTAGGTAGGAAGCCCGGAATCGCCCTCACCGCACAGCCGGTGCCATCATTCGACTTGCTGAATCTTCCACGCCCTGCATCGCGCACGCCGTGGGCATACGTGAAGATTGCCGAGGGCTGCGACCGCACCTGTGGGTTTTGTGCGATCCCCTCCTTCCGTGGACCGCAGCGCAGTCGCGATGTTGCCAGCATCCTGCGCGAGGTCGACGAACTGCAGGCAAAGGAAATCGTGCTCGTAGCACAGGACTTGGCGAGTTACGGCAAGGACCGCCCGGAGGAACTCGGCGCCGGCTCCATCGTCGAATTAGTTCGGCAGGTATCGGCGAAGGTGCCTCGCACGCGTCTGTTGTATTTGTACCCGAGCGACCTGAGCGACGAACTCATCGACGCCATCCTCGCCAGTGGAGTGCCGTACTTCGACCTCTCACTACAACACGTGTCGAAGGCACATCTACGTCGTATGCGCCGCTGGGGTGATGGCGAGCGGTTCCTGAAACGCATCGCTGACATTCGCAGTCGTGAGGCTGATGCAACGTTCCGTAGCAACTTCATCGTCGGTTACCCGGGCGAAACCGAGGACGACCACGACCAATTGCTCTCGTTCGTGCGCGAAGCGTCGCTCGATTGGTGCGGCTTCTTCGAGTACAGCCCCGAGGAGGGCACCTACGCAGTGAACCTGCCCGACCAGGTGCCAGCAGGGTTGATGCACGAACGCATTGCCGAGTTGCGCGAGCTTCAAGATGCCATCACCGCCTCCAAGCGCGACGAGCTGATCGACGCAGTGGTGGAAGTGTTGGTGGACGAGCCCGGCGTGGGTCGTAGCCACCGAGAGGCACCACAGATCGACGGCATCATTCGTGTGCCAACGGCGCTCGCCGTAGGCAGTTTTGCCACGGTGCGCATTGCCGACGCACAGGGCCCCGACTTGGTGGCAGAGGGGGCCGATGCCAACGATGGTTCTGCACAGGGAGCCGACCATGCCGGTTGATCCAAACGCCCTCATCACGTGGGCCAATGCTGTGACCGTTGGGCGCATCGTGGTGTCGCCGCTGTTGTTCACCATGATTCCCGTCGAGCCGGGTGGCTCGTGGGTGGCGCTCGGAGTGTGGTTCGTGTTGTGTGCAAGCGACGG
>SXPV01000005.1 GCA_005793215.1 Actinomycetota bacterium | reverse complement strand
ATCGTGCACGTGTCCGCAAAGGACCGCGCTACGAGCAAGGAGCAGTCGATGACCATTACTGGTCAATCGTCGCTCTCCAAGGATGACATCGACCAGATGGTGAAGGATGCCGAGGCGCACGCCGACGACGATCGCAAGCGTCGCGCGGACGCCGAAGTGCGCAACAACGCCGATTCACTCGTGTACCAAACCGAGAAGGTCCTGCGAGAGCAGGGTGAGAAAGTCACCGAGGACGAGCGCAAGGCGGTAGAACAGCCGCTCGCCGACCTCAAGGCGGCGCTCACTGGCGACGATGTTGACACCATCAAGAACGCCACCGAAAAGCTGATGTCTGCCAGTCAGGCATTCAGCCAGAAGCTGTACGAAGCAGCCTCGCGTGACGCAAACGCGGCGGGCACTTCGGCCAGCGGCCAGTCGACGGGTGCCACTGGCGGTGACGATGGAGACATCGTGGACGCCGAAATCGTCGACGAGAAATAGTCGTCACGACCACCATCACGTTCGGACACGACATGGCTGACGAAACCATCCCCGCGAATCCGGAGGACGCCGACGGCGCCACCCCTCACGTCGACACGGCGTCCTCCGGTGATTCGCCGGCGGATATCAACGATGCATTCGGCGTTTCAGACGTGCTCGATGCCGTCACGAAGGAGCGCGACGAATTCAAGGATTTGGCACTTCGTCTCCAAGCGGATTTCGACAATTTCCGCAAGCGAGTTGCCAACCAAATGGTGGATGATGTGGATCGTGCCACGGGAAAGCTGGTGGAGTCGATTCTTCCCGTCTTGGACGCGTGTGAGGCAGCGGCCGCACACGGCGTGCAAGGCATCGAATCGGTATGGTCAGCATTGCTCGGCTCGTTGCAAAAGCAAGGCCTTGAAGCATTGGATTTGGCTGACAAGCCATTCGATCCCGCGACTGCCGATGCGGTGGTACACGATCCAGGTGACGAGGGAAGCACTGGTCCAGTTGTGGTGGAAGTGCTGCGCACTGGCTATCGCTGGAAAGGTCGCGTCGTTCGCGCGGCCATGGTGAAGGTGAAGGGTTGAGCAAACAAACGAGGCCGGTATGACTGCACAACGAGAGTGGTTCGAGAAGGACTACTACGCCGTGCTCGGCGTCGCGCAGAATGCCTCGGCAAAGGACGTCACCAAGGCATACCGAAAACTTGCGCGCCAATATCACCCCGACGCGAATCCAAACAACGCAGCCGCAGAAGAACGCTTCAAGGAAATTTCGGCTGCATACGACGTGCTTGGAGACGAAACGCGTCGCCGAGAGTATGACGAAGTCCGCCGCCTCGGCCCGGGTGCCTTTGGTGGATCGGGTAACGGCTCGGTTCGCTTCGATATGGGCGACATGGCTGGTGCTGGAGGACTCGGAGATCTCTTGGGTCAGATGTTCGGCGGAGGTCGACGAGCTGGTGGCGGAGTAGGCCCACAGCGCGGCTCGGATCTGGAGGCTTCGCTCACCATCGACTTTGTCGACGCAGCACAAGGGATTACCACCAGCCTGCACATCACGTCGGAGGCCGTGTGTTCCACCTGCAATGGTTCGGGTGCGCGGCCCGGCACGTCGCCCGTTCGGTGCTCGCACTGTGGTGGCCGCGGAGTATCGGATGTGAACCAAGGGGGATTTGCGTTCTCGGTGCCATGTTCGCAGTGCGGGGGTCGCGGAGTGAAGGTTGAACATCCTTGTGGAACGTGTCGTGGCACCGGTGTGGAGATGCGAAATCGCGAAGTGAACGTTCGCGTACCCGCAGGCATCGATGATGGTTCGCGAATTCGCATCAAGGGTCGCGGTGGACCTGGTCGCAATGGTGGTCCACCAGGAGACCTGTTCGTCGTGTGCCGCGTTACACCGCATCCGATGTTCTCGCGTGATGGCCGCAACCTATTGGTGCGTGTCCCGGTGTCATTCACGTCGGCTGCGCTCGGTGCAGACGTTGCCGTTCCAACGCTCGAGGGGGACACGGTGATGTTGCGGCTTCGAGCAGGTACCCAACCCGGAAGTCGTCATCGCGTGAAAGGTCGTGGAATCACCACCAACAAGTCGCAGGGCGATCTCATCGTCACCGTGGATGTGGTGGTGCCGACGTCGCTTACCGACCAACAGAGGGAAGCACTTCTTGCATTCGCGCAAGCCGAAGGCACCAACGGATCACATGCACACGTCAAACACGCCAAGGAGGAAACCGTATGAGCCAACCTTCCGACCACGACCGTTATCAGATGGCCGTCTATGTCATCTCGGTCGCAGCCGAATTGTCAGGTATGCACCCGCAAACTCTGCGCAACTACGAGCGGGTGGGACTCCTGCAACCGGCACGAACCCAGGGCGGCAATCGCCGTTATAGCCAAGCCGACATCGCACGACTCCATCGCATTGCGCAGTTGGTGGACGCGGGGATGAATCTTGAAGGCATTCGACATGTATTGGCCCTCGAGAGCGAAGTGGTCCAATTGCGGGCCGAAGTTGCGGCATTGCGTGAACATGTTGCCCAACAGCGGGCTTCTCGCGGCGAGCTGGTTCCCACCCGTCAGGTGTTGTCGGTGTTCACCCGACGATCCGGATTTCTCGGCGAACGATAGGAGAGGATTCCTTATGACGCTTGACCCACGCACTTGGACCACCAAGACATCCGAAGCGGTGTCGGCTGCGATGCAGGCTGCAGCGCTGGCCGGCAATCCAGAACTCACCCCGCACCACGTGTTGGCAGAGTTGGTGAAACAGGACGGCACCATCGTGTCGCCTCTGCTCGCCAAGGTGGGAGTGTCGGTAAACAAGGTGTCGCAGACGTGCACCTCGGTACTTGCCAAACTGCCGAGCGTGAAGGGCGGTGCGGAGCCGCGTCTCAATCGCGAATTGGCGGCAGTGTTCGCCGCAGCAAAGGAGATGCAGACGGAGTTTCGCGACGATTTTCTCTCCGTCGAGGTGTTGCTCGTTGCCATGCACGACGTGGTTGGCCTTCCGCGCGAGGAAATGTTGAACGCACTGCGGAGTGTCCGCGGTTCACATCGAGTTACTTCACAGAATCCAGAGGATCAATTCCAGGCCCTGGAGAAATACGGCGTTGATCTCACTGCGCGAGCGCGCGCCGGAAAGATCGATCCAGTCATCGGTCGCGACGAAGAGATTCGTCGGGTCGTGCAGGTGCTCTCACGTCGAACGAAGAACAATCCCATCCTCATCGGTGAGCCAGGAGTTGGAAAAACTGCCATCGTCGAAGGGCTTGCTCAACGCATCGCATCCGGGGACGTCCCCGAGGGACTCAAGTCCAAGCGGTTGATCTCCCTCGACCTTGGTTCGATGTTGGCTGGTGCGAAGTATCGCGGCGAGT
>SXPV01000042.1 GCA_005793215.1 Actinomycetota bacterium | reverse complement strand
GGGTGGTGGTGAACACGCGCGTGCAGACACCGCGACGTTGCGGGGACCCCTTCAGTGCAGGCGTCTTGGTCTTCGACGACTTCGAGCTGCGACCTTGGCGGATCAGCTGTTGGATTGTGGGCACGCGAACCGATTGCTTTCTTTGTAGGAATGGCTAGAGCGACTTTCACCCAGCCGCCACCGCCCAATCGGGCGATGATCAGCGAGCGCTACAGCCTATGGGGAGGCCCACAACGTCGCCAACCCCCTCGCCCGGACTTTCCCCCAATGGCGCGGGAGATTGTTGGTGCCGTTCGTGAACGGCGTGGGCCAGCGGTGTTGGTGCGTGGCGCTAGTTGGCGTCGTCAGCGGACGGGTCCGCATCAACGACATCGTCGGCGTCGGGCGCTTCGGGGAGCGTCTCGGCATCGGCACTGCGATCCATCACGCCCACCCCCATCACGGCCTGGAAGTCGCTCGCATCCGCTGCCGTCGATGACGAGCGAGCGGTGGCGGCAAACTTGGCTGGGTCGACTTCGACACCTTCGTCACCCTCGGTGCTGTGCGATTGTGGGCGCACGTAACCCGGGTAATCGATTCCGAACAGGTTGTAGGAGTCCATACCCGTACCGGCTGGGATGACCTTGCCGATGATGATGTTCTCCTTCAAACCGATCAGCGAGTCGCTGCGGGCGTCGATTGCCGCCTCGGTCAATACGCGAGTGGTTTCTTGGAACGACGCTGCCGACAACCACGAATCCGTGGAAATCGCCGCCTTGGTGATACCCATGAGTTCCGGGCGACCTTCAGCGGTGCGCTTGCCTTCCTTGGCCAAACGCTCGTTGGCTTCGCGGAGCAGACGAGCATCGATGCGCTCACCCGGGAGGAATGATGTGTCACCCGGATCTTGCACGATGTAACGACGTGTCATCTGACGAAGAATCAATTCGATGTGCTTGTCGTGAATCGCCACGCCTTGATCGCGGTACACGCGCTGCACTTCGTCGACGAGGTAGGTCTGCGCATCGCGGATACCGCTGATCTCCAACAGTTCCTTCGGATCGATCGGACCATCGGTCAGCAACTGACCGGCCACGACCGACTCGCCATCCTTGACCTTCAACTTGCTGCCCATCGGCAACACGGTGGTGACTTCGGCACCACTGTCGTCGATCACGTTGACTTGCAAGCCCTTGCTGTCGTCTTCGCCGATGCGCACCACGCCCGTGGCGCGAGCCAAGAAGGCCGAGCCGCGCGGGTGACGTGCTTCGAACAGTTCCACGACGCGCGGCAAACCACCGGCGATGTCCTTACCGGCCACACCACCGGGGTGGAAGGTACGCATGGTGAGCTGGGTACCAGGTTCACCAATCGACTGCGCTGCAATCACACCGACTGCCTCGCCAAGTTCGATCTCATTGCCCGTGGCAAGTGAACGGCCGTAGCACTTGGCACAAATGCCGTTCTTGGACTCACAGGTGAGCACTGAACGTACGCGAATGCGCGTGATTTTCTCGTCGTCGCGCAGCATGGCCAACTCGCGGTCACCCACGATGCTGTTGCGCGGCAGCACGGTGCCGTCACTCAACGTTGCGTCGGTGTGCAGCGTGCGGCCGAAGAGTCGGGTCTCCAACCAGTTGCGCTTGCTCGACGTGTCTGGCTGCACGTCCTCCACCCAGATGCCCTGGCTGGTGCCGCAATCGTCTTCGCGAACGATGAGTTCCTGCGCCACGTCGTGCAAACGACGCGTGAGATAACCCGAGTCGGCAGTACGCAACGCGGTGTCCACCAAGCCCTTGCGTGCACCCGGAGTAGCAATGAAGTACTCCAGCGACGCCAAGCCTTCACGGAAGTTGCTCTTGATCGGACGTGGAATCATGTCACCACGAGGGTTGGCCACGAGACCACGCATACCGGCAATCTGGCGCAGCTGGGTCATGTTGCCGCGAGCACCCGAGCTCACCATCATGTCGATGGGGTTGAACTTGTCGTTCTTGAACGCCTGTTGCATCGCGCCCATGACTTCGTTGGTGGCATCCGACCAGATGCGCACTTCTTGCTGACGGCGCTCCTGGTCGGTGATGATGCCGCGACGGAACTGTGTTTCCACTTTCTCGGCTTTGTCTTCGTAACCCTCGAGAATCTTGGCCTTTTCCTTGGGTGCCTTGATGTCGTCGATCGAGAAGGTGAGACCGCTCTTGCTTGCATAGCGGTAGCACAACGACTTGATGCGATCGAGCGCCACGGCAACGATCGACTTTGGATAGTGGTCGCTCAAGCGTTCCACGATCTCGGCCAGTGCTGCCTTACCCAAGGCCTTGTCGATGTGTCCGAAGCGCTCCACGTAGCCCTCGGGCAGCGCCTCTTCGAGAATCAATCGACCCGGCGTGGTGGTCAACGGCTTCTTCACCGTCGAGCCGTACCACACGATGGACGAGTGCAACGTCACCATGTTGCCGTCCAGCGCATTGACGATTTCCGACATCGTGCGGTACGCGCGGCCTTCGCCCTCGCGACCGTCGATCTGCTGGGTGAGGTAGTAACCACCGATGATGAGGTCCTGGTTCGGCGCCACGATGGGGCGACCCGATGCCGGTGACAACAGGTTGTTGGCCGACAACATGAGCACGCGTGCTTCGGCTTGTGCTTCCACCGAAAGCGGCAGGTGCACGGCCATCTGGT
>SXPV01000041.1 GCA_005793215.1 Actinomycetota bacterium | reverse complement strand
GGCGAGCGCAGGCTTCCAAGCCTCCATGAGTGCGGTCGAAAAGAAGTTGGCGGGGCAGAGCGCAAGCATCTGTCCACCAGACTCGCCGATCACCATCAACTCGAGTCCCCCGAACGATTCCTTGCACTGCCACTTCGGCACGGTGCCCACCGGCTGACCGGCCGTCACGACATCGCCGCGCTGGAGTGTGGTGACGATGTGGTCGAGCGAAATAGGCGGGGCGGATTCGTCGCCGATGTACAACTCGACATCACAGGAATCTGGTTGCTGACGGACGTCGACCACTCGACCCGAGATGGGAGACAACACCGTGGTACCTACTCTCAGCATGTCGAACATCAACGTGGCCTCGACCTTGCCTTGGTAATCCTTGCCGAAGATGTGCACCGGAGGACGGTCTCTCGCCGGCCACGTACCTTCGTCGACCGGCCACTGCCAGACGTCTGCCGCGAGGTCGAGCGGCAACGACTCGATCGCAAACTCAGCGGAGAGTTCGGAAGTCATTGAAGGCTGCTCGGCCACGGTGTCGGTGCGACTGCTATCTGCGGCCGGAACTCCACCCGAATCGCCGCCGCACGCCGCAATGCACAACACCGCCGAGAATATTGCCGTCGTTCGAACACCGGACATCCAACCCCTCCTCACAGACCCCATCGTAATTAGTTCCCGCGCACCTCTCGTCGCCAAACTACTGACTTAGATGTTCCCAAATTGAAAGTTCCGCAGCACGCGACTTCACCGAAACTTTGCTGCTATTGAAATCCCGGCATGAATCGAACCTGCGACCTGCGGTTTAGGAAACCTGTTGGTGAGGGATCGGTACGGAACTCAACGGTCGAACTCGACGTACTCACCCATGACCTGAGGATTGCTGCACGTGCCATTGCCCTTGCCCACCCGGATCGTGTTGGCGTCCGGCATCTGCAACAAAATGAGGACCTTCTCCGGTGTCGTGAAGTTCTGGCCTTGGGCCGCGTTGGTGTCGTAGCAGTACACGTTTTGATCCGGCTTGACTTGACTGAATTCACGATTGACGAGGCCCTCTTCAGCCGGGGTGAAAAAGTGCCGACCCGGTGGTACGCCGATTGCCATTGCGGAGACCCCCATCGAGATCATCTGAATCGATGGGTCAACGGCATCATTGACCAGAGCCAGATGCGGATCGTCGTGCTGCTTGGGCCCAGAGAGTTGGAAGAACCATGCACCCTTCGCAGTTCCCACGACATCCACGGCAACTTCGCCACAACGAGGTTCCTGTGTTCGTTGAAACGTCTGATTCTGGTATTGGGAGCCGAGAATCTCGTAGTAACGGGCCTTCATGTCTGCCGGGTAGTAGTCGAGGAAGCAGGCCGTGTGTTGCTCCAATGGTGACCACCGTTGTTGGTTCGCAAATTGGAGTGCAGGCTTGCGGTAGTCGTTGAGACGGACGTCAAGGTTGCCGTTTCGATCACCGACCGAACCGATCACTTCTCCCGCGCGAACTTGAATGTCGAGGTTCTTATACGAACAGGTTTTGTATCGGCGGTCAGCAAACCCGCCAGTGGTGGACTCATAGCAGTCGTTTGAAGCTGCTGCGGAAACCGCATCCAAGAGGGTGCCGGTGAGGCTTCCCACGTGACCAAATCTTCCAATGACATCTCGGCAGATACCGAATGTGAAGTCGTATTCCATCCATGCCCCACCCGGGGTGATCGTCTCAAGGGTGTTGATCTCTACGACGGTCATGTCCGCCGGCGCGATCAGCGGCTTCGAGTTGCCGAGTACGACGTCGCCGTTGCTCTGGTACGCGGTGCCATTCACCGTGACGTACACGTGCATTGTGGGGAACACGTGTGCAGGAGGACCGAGATTTCCGAGAGGAGTGATGAACCCGTGGTCACCATCGGCGAGCGGGAAGTGACTGAGGAGCACGTCGCCATTCGGACAATCTGGGAGCTCACCAAAACCCGAGTTCGCCGAGGAATCGCTCCCGCCTGAACTGCTTTGTTGTTCGCTCGCCGTGGAATCACTGAAGGGCTCTTGCGCGCTATCCGACTGAGACGTTGCGCCACCACATGAAGAGACGAGAAGGAGTGTCGTCGTGAAAACGATTCGGCGAGCGGCTAGACGGTTACGCATTACTCGACAACCTGACTAAATGGTACCAAATCTGGCCAAAGTCGGGAAGCGTCTACAACCGTTTGGGACCGAATGAAATACCCCTCTGACATTCTCCCGAAACTCGAGGACCGAGTGAGAACCACGGCGAACAGTGAGCAACATGCGACCCAGTGTCCCTCGAATTTGGACGTGAGTTTCTGGCGCCCCCGGCATGAATCGAACCTGCGACCTGCGGTTTAGGAAACCGCTGCTCTTGGCCTGAACTGCGACGGCTGATCTAGTCGAGGAAGATGAGCGGGATTTCACGATCGGTTCGTTGTTGGTAACCGGCATATCCCTTGTACTTCTGTTCGACGATCGGCCACAAACGCGCTCGCTCCGTGGCGGTTGCAGTGCGGGCAGTCATCGTCTTGGTGGGTTCACCCTTCAACTTCACTTGCACTTGCGGATTCTCCACCAAATTCAGATACCAGGCCGGATGAACGTCGTCACCACCTCGCGATGCAACGATCACGATGGATTCGCCCTCCTGGATCGGTGACGTCAACATCACGCTGCGAAGCTTTCCGCTTTTGCGACCCGTCGTGGTGAGTTCGAGCACGGGCATGTTGCCAGCCTCCCAACCCAATCGACCTCCACTGATACGCAAAATGACGCGGTGGACGGTGTTCATCGCCTTCAACGTGAGGTCGCTTGGCATTCGAGCGTTAGCCGTTCACGATTGCTTGGACGAGGCCGGCGACCAATGCTGCGCGCTCGGGCATGAGATCGAGTCGCACGTGTTCGGTTTCGGCGTGTGCACCAGCACCGACAGCGCCAAGCCCATCAAGCGTGCGCACACCAACCGCCGCAGTGAGGTTGCCGTCGCTACCGCCGCCCACGGCAACTCCTCGTAGATCGCCGATGCCGTACTCGCCAGCAACCTTTTCGGCGATGGCGAAAAGTTCCTTGGTCATTGACTCATGCATTGGTGGGCGGTTCATTCCCCCGCTGACTTCAACGCGTGCACCAGCAAGCGTCGCGGTGAGACGCGACATCTCGGCCTCCAAACGATCCTTTTCTTCCGGGATCACGCAACGAACATCGACGGCGATCGTCGCAAGGTCGGGAACCACGTTGTCGGCTGTGCCGGCTTTGGCCACAGTTGGTGTCACCGTGGTGCCCACTTCGGGTCGAGCGATTGCCGCGATGCGGGGCACCTGTGCTGCAAGCTCCACCAGCGCGTTGATACCTTTTTCGGGCTCCAACCCTGCGTGCGACGCGCGACCAGTGATGGTGACGTTGAACGTTCCCGTGCCTTTACGGGCGATCTTCAGCGCACCACCGTCGGCGCTGGGCTCGAGCACCAACACAGCACCAGTGGCGAGAGCACGTTCTTCGAGCAACGCGCGTGACGCATGTGAACCAACTTCTTCGTCGGCAGTGATGAGGATCTCGGTGTGATACCACTCCTTCACGGCTGCCACACCGTAGATCGCTTGCACGATGCCCGCCTTCATATCGAAGATGCCAGGACCGCGACCAGTGTTGCCTTCGCGTGTGAATGGTCGGCGTGCCACCGTGCCGAGCGGAAACACGGTGTCGTGATGACCGACGATCAGCACCTTGGTGTCGGCGCTGCCCTTCCAGTGCACGTGCGGTCCACGGTCGCTCTCGATGAGTGTGGGTGGAGAACCCAAAACACGAGTCATCAGGTCGGCGAGAAAATGTGCACTGCGATCGAGGCATTCGCGCTCCAGTGATGGCGACTCCACGTTGACGAACTTCTCGAGATCGGCGATCATCGCGTCGCCTTGAGCGTCGAGATGTGCGCGCACCTGTGCAGCCGTGCGATGGTCAGAGACGCCGAGAGTCATGTGCCTTCATTCTGTCGGAGTGCCCGGGGCGGGACTCGAACCCACACAGCCATTTCTGGCCAGGGGGGTTTAAGCCCCCCGCGTCTACCATTTCGCCACCCGGGCAATGCGACGTCGTTGCGTGGTCGAAACGCTCGACCGCACTTCAGGCTACGTGCGCAGTAGAGGGCTGGTTGTTCGCGGTACGAGCGTGGCCGTTGGCGTTCTCGAGTGAGTTCCACAAGGCACCACGAACTTGGGCAGCGTGCACGGGCGACAGCTGATTGAGCATCACCACACCTTCGATCATGTCAGCCACTACGGCGGCAAGCGGACGATCTTTGACGTTTACTGCCACGATGCCGGCAACTTCGTCGCCCACAAAACGACGCATGGTGCGATCCACCCCAATGATGCGGGTTGGACAGCGGAATCCCGGCGCAGTCAAGCCCAATTGACGGGCCGTGGATGCAATGGCGCGCGCCAACGCCGCAAACTCCACGGTGGAGAGTGTCGACGAGTCGCTGCGCATAGAACCGCTCATCATGTCAGGGGGGTGACACGCAGAACCGCGCACCGGCTCGGTACTGTTGCCACACGATGGTGACGCCCCCGCTTCCTCCAACATCACCGGAGGCGCCACTCAACCCCATGCAACAGGCGGTGGTGGACACGCTTGGCAAGTCACCCGATTGGACTCCGCTCCCCACCAGCGTGGTGGATGCCGTTCGCACGATGCTGCACGACAATCTGGCAGACATAGCAACACGATTCAGCAAGGAAGCCCCGTTGTGGTTGAGCAAGAACAAACTCACCACCATTCATGGCTGCGAAGCGCACCACGTTGCCACCAAGGATTCATTTGCGTGGACTCCCATCACCGCCCGCGGCACCGTGCTACACAAAGCGGTCGAATTGGGTGTGCACTGGCGGGGCGACTCCTCGCCTGCAGAGATCGTCGACGAAGCCATCGCCCGTCTTGCCGACTCCAACAACAACGTCGCCGACTTCCTCATTGGGATGAGTCCGGGCGATGCCGCCCAACTTCGTGGTTACGCCGTCGACCTCTATACGCGCTTCGAGGAGTGCTTTCCCAAACTCAAGCCATCGTGGCGACCAGTCACCGAATCTTCCGCGCGTTACGAACTGTTCGGGGGCGCGATCGTGCTCGGCACACGAGCCGACCTCACCCTTGGCACCGCCGAACAAAAGGTCATCATCGACGTGAAGAGCGGCGGCCTGCACCTATCGCATCGCGAGGACCTGCGCTTTTACGCACTGGTCGAAGCACTACGCAGTGGAATGGCCCCGCGCCGATTGGCCACCTACTCACTTGCTGCCGCACGAGCCGATGTCGAGGACGTCTCCGAAGGCGTGTTGCAAGCCGCCGTGCGTCGCGTGGTGGCCGGCGTGCAACGGATCGTTGCAGTCGAGTTGGACAAGGCTGAACCAACACGCCGACCCGCTGCCCACTGCCGATGGTGTCCGCTCAATGAGTCATGCGAACAGGGCATTGCGTATCTTGCGCGCGATCCCGACGACGACTAGCGCGATCTCAAACAGGACTAGCGCGAGTCGCAGCGCTGGTGCCAGCCCGTGTCAGCGCGACATCAGTGCAAGTGGCACGCCGAGACCCGCACCAGATCGCACCGTTGCAATGAATCGACCCGGCTGCACCGCAAGTTTCGGGGCGCCGATCACATCTGGGCCAAGATGCGCGCACGCTGCCTCGATGTCGTCGACGATGAGGACAAGGCCCCAGTACGTGGCATCGCTCGGTGACGACGATGCCACGTCGCTCGTTGTGTCGCGCGGCTGTACCAAGCGACGCTCCACCACCTCGAGAATCACACTTCCCCACCGATGAAAACCCTGGATCCCACGTTCGCCTTCCTTCACACGCTTGAGCTCGGCCCCAGAAACTCGAGTGATTTCCGCGCACGTGGCGTGCACGTCATCGGCAAGCACCACGACATGGTCGACGCCGACAACATTCAAATGGAATGGTCTGTCGCTGCCACGGGTGAGCGGCGCAGTGGCCTCGCGCGTAAGCGGTTCGGCTGGCGTGGTCCTTACATCTTGGTGGACCACCGGCAAACCCGCGATGCGCGCAACCGGATTGGGGCAACCTACGAGCGTGAGGTACTGCAGTCCTGGCGTTAACGATTCGTCAATGAGGAGCGATACGTCACCAAGTGAGGCGCGAACAATGCCGATGTCATGCCAAGGTTTTGCTTGACCACCAACGGTGATCGCTACGACGTGCGTCAGAGACGTTACAGAACAGCGACTGGAGTTACTTCAGAGCGATTAGCGACGACCCATGTTGGGTCGCTTGCCGTGATTTGCTTTGGAGCGGCGCATGCGCGCCTTGCGCTTCTTGGTCTTCTTGGACATAGGCGTTAAGGGTAGTGGAGACACCTACGTCTGTTGACGCCAGCGTTTTGCACCGTTGGCGTAGGGCGTGCCCTTTGCATCGGTCTTCGAACACACATAGGTGCGCCCGCCGTAGGTGCCCAACGCACCTTCTGGACTGCAGAACGCGCCAGGGCGAATCGTTGGAAGGGAGCCATCCGACGCCTGCGTGGTTGACGTTGTTGATGCGCTATTCCCTGTTGTTGCCGGCACAGCTGCTGGAACCGTGGTGGCCGACACGCTTGTTGCGGTGGTGGCGCGCGTCGTTGACGAAGGAGTGGTGGTTGCTGTCGTTGCTCGGGTCGTTGACGGCGCGAGCGTGGACGAGGGTGGTGGATTCCAGCCGCGCATCGTGGTTCCTGCGCACGTATCGGAAAGCACGTTGTTGAGTCGCCCCCACTCGCTTTGATCCATCGACATTCCCCAACGAGCCTTCACCGAAATCCAATTTGCGGTGTAGGTGCACCAGAAGCCTCGCAACTGCGGCATCCAGTTGGATGGGTCCTTGTCTCCTTTTGATCGATTGCTCGACGACGACACTGCAATCAACGTGCGGGTATCGGAAGTGTCATTGGCATATGCAAGACGTTGTTCGGCATTCCACTGCCAAGCGCCCGAATCCCAGGCTTCTTTCAACGCCACCGTGTGGTCGATATCCACTTCGCTCCGATCGGACGTCTTTCTTCCGTCATACGGTGACAACCAATCGGCTTCCACCACGAAGCACTTGAACGGATCCACCTGGGGTAAGCCCAGAGCGTCACGTTTCAACACCTGCTCGCGAGCATCGCAGCCATCGCCATCCACGTCGCGCCAGTGCGGGAAGAGACTTCGCTTGTAGCCGCGCGTGTACTCGTTTTGTATTGGAATGGTCTTCAGCACGTCGATGGCCAGCACGATGTCGTTGGGGCTTTCGATGCGAAGGTCGGCCGCCCTGTTCGTGGCGAATGCACCTGCCGCACTGACCGAGATCGCCAATACCGCTCCGGCAGCTGCGATTCGTAGCTTCACGAAATCGCCGTCGCGCCACCAACGAACGTCAGTCGCTCGTCCTCGTCGGTGGTGTCGATGAAGATGCACTCACCCGGGCAGACATCAGCAGCGAGTACCACCGCTCCCATGTGCTTGTGGTGCACATTCGCCAAACTTCCGGCACTTCCTGGATCGTTGAGCACTACGCCAGATTCCACTACGTAAGCAATTCCGTCCTCGAGTTGAGTGAACACCTCGGGACAATGGTCGACGCACAAACCGTCGCCAGTACAAAGGTCCTGATCGATCCACACTCGCACAGGTTCAGGCTACGAAGCGAATGCCAGCATCACCAAGACGAGCAACGCGATGTTGCGCACAATGTCTCGAGCCCCGATGGGCCGTTGGGATGCACCACCAAAACAGGCGCATGGAGGGCGCTCATCGGACCGCAGATGCCATGCCAGTACGGCAGTGAAGCCGACGAGAAGCGCTCCGGCGGCGAGAAGAAACCCATCCCGCCACGAGTCACCCAACACAACGCCAAGCCCAATCACGATCTCCGCAGTCATCACCGCAACTGCAACCACAGGTGGTACACCCAATCGACGGGCAGATATCGGCCAGGCCCGTCCGGCCAGCACCTTCGATACTCCGGCGTACACCATCACCGCTCCAACCACGAATGCGGCAACGCTTGAAAGGTTCATCAACTGGCCAACTCGACGGTGGATGGGTTCACGAGTCGATTCGTGCGTCGCCGGTTTTGCCTTTGTAGAACACCATCGACGGCTGCGAGGTGTTTCGGACTTGCAAATCGGTGACGGCTCCTACCACGAGGTCGTGATCACCCACTGCATTCGTTGTAAGTACGGTGCAGTCGACGGTGACCACTGCGTCGACAAGCACCGGCGAGCCGTTTGCAGAGGTTTCCAACTGCAATCCGGTGAATCGCGATCCATCGGTCGCGTCCTTGGCGAAGCGCCAACAGAGTTCGGTTTGTGCAGCGCTCAGCACGTTGGCAGTGAATGTTCCTCGTGCGGCGATGAGCGGCCACGTTCGCGAAGAACGACCAATGAAGAAACCGGCAAGCGGCGGCTCGAGCGAAATGGAGACAAACGACCCAATCGTGATACCGAGAGGCTCATTCGACTCGCTCGTGCTGGTGATGACCACCACACCCGTCGGTAGATGCCCGAATACGGATCGGAATACTTTGGAGTCGAATGTCGGTGTGGCTGCGTTGCTCACGCACTACACGTTACGACGTCCACCGTTTCACCCTCGCGCGCCGCGAAAACACCAACACTCGAAGTGGCAGCCACGTCACTCGCAATCTGCATGAGCGACCTATCGGTACGTGCCGGATCGTGATGGAACAATGCCAGTCGCTTCACACGACACGTTTCTGCCACCCACTGGGCATACGCGAACGTGGAGTGCCCCCACGCCGACTTTTCGGTGAATTCGGCGTCGGTGAATTGCGAATCGTGGATGAGCAAGTCGGCGTCTTCGCACAATTCTCGGGCACCGTCGGTGAGTGAAAACTCGTCGCCCGCAGGCTGCTGGTGATCGGACAGGTATGTGACGGTGGCGCCAGCATGCGACACTCGGAAACCGAGCGTCGGCCCAACATGCGGTACGTACCTACTGCGCACTTTCATGTTGCCAACCGAGAAGTCGTCGTCACCGACTTCGTGAAACACCAAGCGGGCGGCGAACTGCTCGAGCGGTATTGGAAACATCGGCGGCTTGATCTTCTCCAGGAACAAGTCCCTCACTGAGCGGCCATCGGGTTGTTTGGGTGCATAAATCTCGAATGTGGTATCGGCACGCAGCAACGGCTCAAAGAACGGCAGGCCCATGGTGTGGTCGTAGTGCAAGTGGGTAAGCAAACACACGGCATGGAACTTTGGCGTTCCATTTACCTGTCGTCCGAAGTATCGCAATCCCGTGCCGAGATCGAAAATGATTGGAGTCTCACCGGTGGTTCGCAATGAAACACACGACGTGTTGCCGCCAAACTGACGGGTGTCCTCACAGTGACACGGGGTGGAGCCACGCACGCCGTGGAATGTCACGCTCATCATGGGCTGTGCTGACGCTAAGGCAGACAGGCGTACCTCACCCCTTCGGGCGACGGTGACGTTCGTCGCAAACTCGTCACCTCGTCTAGCGTCGCCTCCATGGCTGAGTCGCTTCGAGAAAACGCGCACGTGGAACGATCCTCCGTTCGAGCAGGGGAACTGGATGTCACCTATCTCACCTGCGGAAGCGGTCCGTTGGCATTGTGCATGCACGGCTTCCCCGACTCGCCATTCACCTGGCGACACCTCATGCCGGTGCTAGCCGAGCATGGTTACCGCGCAGTAGCGCCATTTCAGCGCGGGTATGCGCCGACCACCGTTGCGCCATCGGGCGTGTACCAAACCGCCGCGCTGGCCCGCGATGCCAATGCACTGCACGAAGCGCTCGGCGGTGACGAGCACGCAATCATCATCGGCCACGATTGGGGTGCGCCAACCGTGTGCGGTGCAGCACTCGACGAGCCGCAGCGATGGAGCAAGGTCGTGAGCATGTCCGTGCCACCCGGGCCCGCACTTGGAGTTTCGTTCCTCGGCAATCTCGCTCAAATTCAGCGCAGTTGGTACATGTTCTTCTTCCAGCACGCGCTCTCCAATCATGTGGTGGCCGCCAACGACCTGGCGTTCATCGACATGTTGTGGTCGCAGTGGTCGCCGGGTTACGACGCCAGCGAAGATCTACCCCACGTGAAAGATGCGTTGCGCAATCCCGAACACCTGCAGGCTGCGCTCGGCTATTACCGCGCCACGTTGGGTGACGGAAAGCGCGACCCCGAACTTTCCGCACTACAGCAGCGCATCGGCAGTGAATTCCCCTCACAGCCGATGTTGTACCTACACGGCGAAAACTGCGGATGCATCGGAATCGAGGTTGCACAGGCTGCGCAGGCAACTGCACCGTCACACGTTCGCTTCGAATACGTGGCAGATGCCGGCCACTTCGTACAAGTCGAGCAACCTGCGCGAGTGAACCAACTCATACTCGATTTTCTCGCCAGCTAGGCGACGTCAACGTGCGGTGTCGCACGAGTTACGGCAGACGACACCAGCCGTCGTGCACCACCACGAGTCCGTCGCGTACCAACGATTCCAACAAGCGCGTAGCGCGTGAAGTATCGCCGTTCAGATTCATCACTCGCACAACATCTTCCTGCTTCACGCCACGTTCGGCGAGGGTCTTCATGAGCACACCCCTGGCTTGACGATCGGAGCCCTCGAATCGTGCTTGCGGCTTGCTG
>SXPV01000040.1 GCA_005793215.1 Actinomycetota bacterium | reverse complement strand
GCGTTTGGATGCCGAGCGGCGACCAACCACGACGGCACATGCTCCCACGATCACGCTGAACGCAATGAACGACACCGCGCGGCCAACCAGATTGGACTTCGACTTTGCCGGGAACGGATTGATTCGGGTAATCGAACCCCACGGTGTCACCTCTCTGCGCAGGAGTTTTCCGCCCCAGCCGTTTTCGACGCGGTGCTCGCGATACCACGGCAGCGACGTCACCACGTGAATCTCGTGGCCGAGTGCAGCCCACTGCTCCACGATGTGCGTCATCACCCTGCCGGTCGGTGCAATGTCGGGCGCAAAGTGCGGACAGAGCACGATGAAGCGACGTCGACGTTCGCTCATTCCACACACACCATGAATGCCACGATCACTGCTCCACCCTGCGGTACACCGCCGCGAGATCACGCCCGGAGTCAGCGGCCTGGAAGGCCACCGCGCGTTCACGGCCACGTCGCTGCCACATTTCGCGCCGCGCGATGACATCGGATACTGCGTCGGCCCAGGTTTGCGCGTCAAGTTCGATCGCATAGCCGGCATCCCCCACTACGTCGGGAAGCGCAGTGAGATTGCTGGCAATGACTGGCGCACCCAGCGCCATGGCTTCGATTACCGGCGCCCCGAAACCTTCGTACGAACTTGGAAACACCAGCGCAGCCGCCATAGCCAACAATCCATCGCGGTCGCGATCACCGAGCCGACCCACCAACTTGACGCGATCCGCCAACCCGAGCGCAGCGATGGCGTACTGCACGGTGTCGTGTGCGCGCCCAGCACCGCCGGCAAACACCAGTTGCACGTCGGCGGAGCGCAATGGGCCAGCGAGCAGGTCGAGCAGAAACCGATGATTCTTGTGCGGGTGAGTGACTGCGGGGTACACCAACACATGATCAGCTGAGAGACCGAAGCGATCACGCAACTCGCGCTCCGGAGTGCGGTTCTCGCCGAGCGATGATTCGACACCGTGGCGAACCACGCTCACCTTGTCGAGTGGAACATCCAGCCGCTCCACGACCGTTCGTTGTACGTACGCACTGGGCACCACGATGTGCCGTGCACGACGCACCGACGCGGGCATTCGAGTGGCAAGGTAGCGCAACTTGGTGCGGGAGAAGTACTGCGGATACACCAGGTATTGCAGATCATGAATCGTGAGCACCACCGGTTGCGGACTTCGCGGCGGCACCGTGCCACCACCGTGGTGCACGACCGCTGCGTCGCGTGCGCGAGACGCAAACCACGTTGCTTCGCGCAACACACGCAAAGGACGCACCCGTTCCTGTGATGTCGACTCGTGAATCGTGGCAACGTGCGCCAATTGCGGATGAGCGCGCGAAAAGTCGCGCGGCGCGTAGACGTCGAGCGAGAACTCGTCATTGCTCGCCTCTCGCAATCCCAACAACTGACGAACCAGGTACTGCTCCGAACCACCGACTGCGCCCGGGACACACCACAACATATTGACGGCAATACGCGTCATCTTGGACCCGACCTTGCTCGACGAACGGTCATCGCGCACCCATGCTCACTGCGTCGCGATAGGCGCGCACCACCAGGCTTGCGGTGGCGTCCCATGTTGCACCCTTTGCCCGCTCGATACCGAGTTGCGACAACTCGTGGCGCCGAGCAAGCGCATCTCGAATACCAGCGGCGATGGAACCCACCTCGCGAGGGTCCACCAACACCGCTGCACCGCCAGCGACTTCTTCGGTCGACGTCCCGACACTCGTCACCACCGCGGTGCCATGCGACATTGCTTCAAGAATCGGCAAACCAAAACCTTCCATCAACGACGGATAACACATGACACTGGCCCCTGCGTACATCGCCGGCAAGTCCGCATCCGCAACATGGCCAACGAACACCACGTTCGGAGCGCTCACCAAACGCGTGGCGATTTCGTCGTCGCCCCAACCAGCCGCACCCGCAATCACGAGAGGAGGGGCCAAGGACCCGAGCTGCTCGTGTGCATCGAGCAGCCGAGGCAAGTTCTTTCGTGGCTCCAATGTGCCCACGAAGAGGAGGTACTCGTCTGGCAATGCATACGTGGCACGCACCTGCGCGATGTCGGCAGGTGTCGTCGAACGGAGCCGGACGCCGAGTGTCACCAGCCGGAGTCGCTGCGGATCGAAACCGTTGGCGACACAGTCATCCATCGTGGCCCGAGACGAACACAGCACCAACGTGGCACGGCGACGCACGATGTCGAGTGAACGCGCAAACACATTGCGACCTCGAGCGGTGAAAAATTGCGGATGATGGAGAAACGCCAGGTCATGCACGGTGACCACCAATGGCACCTCTGGCGAGGTGGCGAAAGGAATGATGCTCGTTGCATGCACGACATCGATCGCACCCGTTGCACGCTCCACATGCGGCCAACCGAAACGCAGCGACGACTCGATCAACGCCGGACCACCCAGCGGCAAGTACCGCATGTCGATGGTCGGTTCGTAACCGGCAGTGGCCGGGCGACGATGACGACCGGCAACACCAACCACGGTCACATCATCGCGGTCGGCGAGCGCGCGACCCAGTTCCACGGCGGCGACGCCGGTTCCACCAGGTGACTCGCGCCAGCACTGCTCCAAGGTGAGCGCCACGCGCACTCGACTCATTACTTCTATTCTGTCGGTGTACGGGCGTCATCTGTGCCAGCCCGTGCGAATAGCCTGAAAGCACCGTGACCGTGCCGTCGACCAACCCAGCGTTCTGGCGCGACCGTCGGGTCGTGGTCACCGGTGGCGCGGGATTTCTGGGCAGCCATGTGGTGCGGAAACTGCATGGGTCAGGAGCAGAAGTGGTGGTGCCTCGCCACGCCGAGCACGATCTCACGCAACCCGGAGTCGCCGAAGCGCTGTTTGCACATCACCGCCCGAGCCACGTGATTCATCTTGCTGCCCGCGTCGGGGGCATCGGCTACAACCAAGCCGAGCCGGCGCCACTGTTCCTCGACAATTTACAAATGGGGGTGAACGTGATCGAGGCTGCTCGATCCGTGGGTGTGGAAAAAACCACCATTCTTGGCACCGTCTGCAGTTATCCCAAGTTCACGCCCGTGCCATTCCGTGAGGAGTCCATCTGGGACGGCTACCCCGAAGAAACCAATGCCCCCTACGGCATCGCAAAGAAAGCTTTGCTCGTTCATGCGCAGGTGAATCAGCAGCAGTACGGTCAGCGATTTGCCTTCGTCATCCCCACCAACTTGTACGGGCCAGGAGACAAGTTCCACGAGTCGGTGTCGCACGTGATTCCGGCACTCATCAAGAAGTGTGCCGAAGCCAAAGAACACGGCGCCGACAAAGTCCATGTGTGGGGAACGGGTTCGGCGAGTCGCGACTATCTCTTCGTTCGTGATGCTGCCGACGCCATCGTGCTGGC
>SXPV01000039.1 GCA_005793215.1 Actinomycetota bacterium | reverse complement strand
TGGGAGAGCTCGTCCTTGTCGTGCTCTCGTAAACGCAACATCTCGCGCGGGATTCCGTGTGCCACGTACCACTCCATGCGCTCGTTCTTCCAGTAGTCGTACCACTTGGAGCTTTCCGCAGGCGGAACGAAGAACTCCAACTCCATCTGCTCGAACTCTCGCGTGCGAAAGATGAAGTTGCCGGGGGTGATCTCGTTACGGAAACTCTTTCCCACCTGCGCAATGCCGAATGGGGGTTTCTTGCGGCTGGTGGAGAGCACGTTGGCGAAGTTTACGAACATGCCCTGGGCGGTCTCGGGCCTCAGATACACCTCGGCGCCCGCCCCCTCGATCGGTCCGGCGTGGGTCTTGAACATCAGGTTGAATGCGCGCGCCTCGGTGAATGCGCAGCCTTTCATCTTCTGGGGGCAGTCACGCGTGTCGAGTTGGTCCTGTCGGAAACGACGCTTGCAGACCGTGCAATCCACGAGTGGGTCACTGAAGTTCGCCAGGTGTCCGCTGGCCTCGAACGTTTGCGGAGGGTTCAGGATTGCCGCGTCGATCAACACCACGTCGTTTCGTGTTTGCACCATGGATCGAATCCATGCGTCCTTCACGTTGCGCAACATGAGCGCACCGAGCGGACCGTAGTCGTACGACGATCGAAAGCCACCGTAGATTTCGGCGCTCGGAAACGCAAAACCCCGGCGCTTGGCCAAGTTGACGATGTGGTCGAGATCCTTGGCAGGCACTGGATTCAGGCTAGTAGTGGAGTCGCTTACGGCTGCGGTGCTTCGAAGAGCGACGACGAGCGGATTCGACGCTCGAGATGATGTTCCATCGCACCTCTTGCGAACGAGACCACTTCCCTCACCGCTTGAACGGGCAGATCCTGACGACGCAGTACGGATGCGACTCGACCGTTCAGCACATCGCGCAACACCTCCAGCGCAGGGACGGAGATCGGCACCCCCCGCCGATGTTGCAGGCACTGCACCCCGCCACCCTGAACATCGATTGCCACGAGATCGTCGGAAGTTTCACACACCACGCACCGATCCACACGCGGCCCCACTCCTTCTTCCTCCAGCAGTCGTAGTTGCAGCGCAGGTAGCAGGAGTGCGGAATACGCCACGTTGAGTTGACGCAACGCGCCCACCAGCATGCGATAGAGGTGTGGACTCGGGGAACGGTCCTCGGACAGTTGTTCGACCACTTCGCACATCGCCAAGCCATCCGTGGTCGCCTCGAGATTGGCGCGAGTCGCCGTGGATATCTCCACCAGCTCCACTTGGTTGACGATGTCGAGTTGGCGCCCACGATAGAGCTGCACTTGTACGTGACTCATCGGCTCCAGACGCGAGCCGAACTTGGATGTGGTCTTTCGGACTCCCTTGGCAACGGCTCGTACCTTGCCCGAGTCCTGGGTAATCAGGGTGACGATTCGATCGGATTCACCCAATTTGTGCGTGCGCAACACCACGCCGACGTCACGATAGAGCGGCATCAGGAATCGATGCCACCAAATCGGCGATCACGTCTCGTGAAGTCGTTGATTGCCATCTCCAAATGCTCCGAATCGAGCTCGACCCACGGCACGTCCAGGAACACGAGTTCGGCGTACGCCAATTCCCACACCAAGGATGTCGGCATTGTCGTGGCATCCCCCAAGACGATGACCAGATCCGGCTCACTCGGAGCCGGTGCGGTCACTGCGGCTGACAGACGATCTTCGGTGACGTCACCCGATGGGGCGATACGTGCAGCCGCCTCGACGATTCGCAGCTGACCATCTGCAATGGGATCCACGATCACCGTCACACCACCTTCGGCCAGGATCACCATTCGATGCGCATATTGCACACCTCCGCAGGAGTCCCGCAACAGATCGCGTACGGCCTCGACCTCGAGCGTCGTTCCAGGTTGCGTGGGGACGATGGTTGCCCATTCCGCTCCACCTGCTTGCGCTGCGCGGGCAATCAGCGCGATGCGCTCTTGCCAGAGTGCAGTCGGCGTGGCCTTCCATTCGCCCACCGAACCGGCACACAGCAGCAGGTGGGACAATGACGCTTCAGTAACCACTGCTACATCCTCGCACTAGGAACTAGTTTCATACGGCACACCATGACCTCTCACGCGGCTGCACATTCCCCCCGCCTGCATGTGGCCTGCATCATGGACGGCAACGGTCGTTGGGCCAAGCGTCGCGGTCTGCCACGAACCGCCGGACACACCGCCGGTGAAGAAGCACTTGCTGCAGTGGTCCGTGCCGCCGCCCAACGGAACGTCGGATGGCTCACCGTCTTTGGCTTCAGCACCGAGAATTGGGTTCGCCCGCCTTCGGAGATTCGACACATTTTGGGTCTCCACCGAAAGCTCTTCGGGAGAATCGACGAACTCAACGCCAACAACGTTCGTGTCAATTGGATTGGACGACCCTTCGATGAACCGGGAGCACGAACTCCCTCATCGGTCCAAAAGGCGATCGTTCAAGCCATCGACGACACCAAACACAACACCGGCATGGTGTTGACGGTGGCGTTCGACTACGGAAGCAGGGCCGAAATCGCACGGGCAGCGCGCCGGGCGAGTGCTGCCTCGATTCCTGCGATCACTGCGGAACTCTACGATTCAGCGCTTCCACCGGTGGACGTGTTGATTCGAACGTCGGGTGAATCCCGGATCTCCAACTTCTTGCTGTGGCAGTCGGCCCGCGCTCGGGTGTACTTCACCGATTGCTCATGGCCCGACTTCGGCGCCACCCAACTCGACGAGGCACTCGCACTCGTGGCGTCGCCAACCGCATGATGTTCAGCACCGACGTGGTGGTGTCCGAATGACACCCGCCGCGAAAACGGCGCTCGCCCTCCTTGAGTCGGTCATCACGCGCCTCGAACATGCCGAACAACGCGAGGGGCAGGCCGACATGGTGCGTCACGTGGCCGACGCCATCCACACGGGCTCCACCCTGGTGGTGCAAGCGGGTACCGGTACCGGGAAGACCTTGGGCTATCTCGTGCCGATCTTGGCGGCTGGCCAAACGGCGGTCATCGCCACCTACACCAAGGCGCTACAAGATCAATTGGCCAGCGTCGACCTTCCGCTGCTCGAGGCTGCCTGCGCCGACACACCGGGCCTGCCGTTCTCGTGGGCGATGTTGAAGGGGCGCAACAATTACCTCTGCCGACAGCGAGTGTCGGAAATTGAGACCGGCCACGATCAACTGCAGCTCAACGACGTTCCTCGTGATGTGGTACGCGAGGTGGGCGATCTCATCGCGTGGGCCAACGAAACCGAATCCGGCGAGATCTCCGACGTTCCGTTCTCCGTGGGAGACGCCGCGTGGCGCAAGGTCAGTCTCGGCTCCGATGAGTGCCCCGGAGCAGCCAAGTGCGCGTTCGGTGAAACCTGCTTTACGGAACGAGCCAGGGAACGAGCCAGGAACGCCAACGTCATCGTGGTGAACTTCACGCTCTACGGACTCGACCTCGAGCAGGATCGCGAGTTCCTCCCCCACCACGACATCGTGGTGTTCGACGAAGTCCACGAGCTTGAGGACGTCATCAGCGACACAGCCTCGGTCTCGCTGACGGGTCGCATGATCGCAAGTGCGGCCGAATCGGCGCGTCAAGCACTCTCCAAACAAAAGCTCGCGAACGCGTTGGCAAAGACCGGCAAGGAACTCGACGAGGTGCTCGGGCAGTACGTCGGACAACGCCTACCGCAACCTCTTCCAGCCGACCTGGAGGGCACCATCAGTAATGCGGCACATCAGTGCGGACTGATTCACGACGAACTGCGCGCAACCATCAACGAAACACCAGAGTTGCTTCGCGCAACTGCCGCAATCTCACGCATGAACGAATCGCTCTCCAAGGTGGTGACCGGCGGTAGCAACATGGTGGTGTTCGTCACCGACGTTCGCGGTGCCGCGCGACTGACGGCTGCACCCAAACGAGTGGACCACGTGCTGAGTGAACTGTGGGATGACACCACGGCGATCCTCACGAGTGCCACGATTCCCCCTGGTTTGCCACGACGTCTCGGATTGACGATCGAGGACGACGACATCGTTCGTGTGGCTAGTCCATTCGACTATGCGAAACAGTCACTCCTCTATCTCGCCGACGACCTGCCGGCACCCAACGACACTCAACGACCGGCGAAGTTGCAAGCACGCATCCGGGAGCTCATCAGTTTGTCCGGTGGTTCGGCGTTGGTGCTCTTCACCAGTTGGAACGTGTTGCGTGACACCGCCGATGCCCTCGATGGGAAACTCGGCAAAGGCATCACCCTCTATCGGCAAGACGACATGCCCAAGAAGGCGCTTCTTGCCGCCTTTCGTGACAACCATGCGTCGTGTCTCTTTGCGACGCGCGGGTTCTTCCAGGGTGTCGACGTGCCCGGTGACGCACTGCGTTTGGTCATCCTCGACAAGGTGCCGTTTCCGGCGATGAACGACCCGTTGCTCGATGCGCGACGCGACGAGGCGGGTAACTCCGCGTTCATGACCGTGGACGTGCCCATTGCCGCCGCATCCCTCGCCCAGGCTGCTGGCCGACTCATTCGTACGGCGACGGACCACGGCGTGGTGGCCATCCTCGACCCAAGGCTGTCCACCAAGCGATACAAGAGTGCCGTGTTGTATGGCGTGGCACACATGCCAGAGACCAACGACTTGCGGCAAGTGCAGGAGTTCTTCGCTAGTCGCCGGGCTTGAACCGGTAGCCCATACCGCGAGCAGTGGTGATGAACCGCGGTTCGTTCGGTGAGTCTTCGATCTTCACTCTCAAGCGCCGGATGTGCGCGTCAACCAAGCGGCTGTCGCCGAGATACTCATAGCCCCACACTCGTTCCAACAATTGATCGCGACTCAACACGCTGTTGGGATGATCGGCAAACTCGATGAGCAAGCGCAATTCCGTCTTGGTGAGCGCAACCTCCCTGCCACCCTTCGTGACGACACCGGCATCACGATGCAGCTCGATGTCACCAAAGCGGGTCACATCCGGAATGCGCCCCGATGACTCGCGAACGATCCGTCGCAATGCTGCACGAATTCGTGCCGCAAGTTCCTTGGAATTCACCGGCTTGGTGACATAGTCATCTGCGCCCGCCTCCAAACCGGCAACCAGGTCGTGCGTGTCCGTTTGGGCGGTCACCATGATGATGGGGAGATTGCTCTTCGTACGGATCTCTCGACATACCTCGAAGCCCGAGATGTCAGGCAATCGAAGATCCAACAACACCAAGTCGGGATGCTCGGACGCAACCATCGCCAAACCCGTTCTTCCATTCGGCGCCTGCAGCATCTCGTAACCCTCGTCTTCCATGGCCAGGCTGAGGGCCGCCCGAATTCCTGCATCGTCCTCCACCAAGAGAATCCTCGCCATGGGTAGGCAGTCTGCCAAAGATCGACATTTTGTTACAGAAAACGCACACTTCCAACAACCTGCCGTCATCTACTTCCCGCAGTCTGATGACTGAGCCGGCGTGGGTCATGCTCCCCCTTGATCCCGCCGGCTCAACGGTGCGCCATGCTGGACGGGTGCCCGACGTGAACCAAGGACCCCGAGTGCCGCGTGCGAACCGCATGCCGTCGCTGCGTCTCGGTCTGCGGGCACGCATCGTGATGTACTTCTCGCTGGCCACGTTCATCGGCGTGGTGATTCTGAGCGTCGTCACCTTTGCCGCAACCCGTAGCTACCTGCTCGACAAGGCGACATCGTCCGCACGAACGCAAGCCATCGCCAACGCGCAGTTGGTGCGTTCGCTGGTCGGCAACTCCCGAGCCGACGCCGGCGAAGTGGTCACCAATTTGCGAACCGAAGCGGGAGGATACGCGGTGTTGCATCTTGGCACCGAGGACCTCTTCTATGCACAAGCACCACTCCGCTTCACACAATCGAACCTGCCACCGTCGTTCGTGCGAAACGCGATCAACGGAGTGAGCGGCGTTCAGCGAGTCGAATTCAATGGTCGACCATTCGAAGCAGTTGCTGTGTCGATTCCGGTGATCGAAGCGACGTACTTCGAAGTCTTCCCGATCGACGATGTTGCAGACACCCTCGGGACCATCCGCAGCACGCTCATTGCCGCCGTAATCGGGATCACGATCGTCGCGGGCCTCATCGGGTTCTTGTTGAGTGGAAACGTCCTGCTCCCACTGCGACGCGTCACCGCTGCCGCCAAGACCATCGCCGAAGGTGCCCTCGAAACACGACTCGAGTCCGAGCGCGACCCCGACCTTCAACGTCTGGTGGAGAGTTTCAACGGTATGGCCGATGCGGTGCAGGAGCGCATCGAACGTGAGGAGCGTTTCGCCAGCGACGTCAGCCACGAGCTGCGGTCACCAATCACCTCACTGGGGGCCGCCGTTGGCGTGCTCCAGGCACGAGCCGACGACTTCTCCGAGCGCAATCGGCAAGCCATCGACATCATCGCCGCGCAGATTCGCCGTTTCGATCGCACCGTCTTGGACTTGCTCGAACTCAGCAGGCTTGATGCACGAGCAGGCCAAGACCAACTCGAGGAACTTCATCTTGCGTCGTTGGTCGAACGAATCGCTGCACGGCATGGTTACGACGATGTCTTGGTGGTGTCCGACCTCGGCACGGATGACGTCGTGCTGGTCGACAAGCGACGCGTCGAGCGCATCCTGGTGAATCTCTTGGATAATGCCCGCGACCATGCGGGAGGAGCGTCCGACATCCTGCTGAGTAGCAACGACGACTACCTGCTGCTCATCGTCGACGACGACGGACCCGGTGTTGGCGTCAGTGAACGCGTGCGAATCTTCGAACGATTCGCACGCGGCACTGCCTCGCGAAACAGCATCGGCAGCGGACTGGGTTTGGCGATCGTCGCAGAACATGCCCGTGCGGTCGGTGGTAGAGCGTTCGTCGAGACCTCCCCGAGTGGTGGGGCGCGATTCATCGTCACGATTCCGCGTATGGGTGCATCATCATGAATCGAATCTGGTTGCGCTCGGTACGCCATGCGACCCTCGTCTCCGTCGTCATCTTCAATTTCGTGCTCGTTGGTTGTGGACTTCCCGAGGAGGGCCGCTTCGTTGCCCTTCCCGCAAGCGAGCTCCCTGACGCGCTGACGGCAACGACCAGTACCAGCACCACCACCTCGGTGCCCTCCGAAACGGAATCGACCACCACCACCGTGACCGAAGTGCTCTATGACTCGGTCGAGTTCTACTTCGTGAGTGCCAACCGTGTCGTGCGTTCCGAACGTCGGATCGTCAGCCCCGCCACCCCAACCCAGGTGTTGGACACCCTGTTTGCAGGATTGGATTCCAACGCACAGACGGCCGGTTTGCGTTCGGCCCTGCCCCGCGGACTCACCGCCACGATCGAGGTTCGCCGCGGCGTTGCTCGAGTGGTATCGACCGCCCCATTTCTCTCCGAACTGGAGCCACTCGACCAGCGATTGGCTATCGCACAAATCGTCCTCACGCTGACACGTCGTCCCGGCATCGGGCAGGTGCTGTTCGTGGTCGATGACGTGGAGATCCAAGTTCCGCGCGGCGCAGGTGATCTCACTGCCAAAGGGGCAACCGTCACCTACGACGACTACCTCAGCGTGTTGTCCAACCGGGATTAGCGGGGTTTAGTAGCCCAAGCGCTCGATGCGATCGGGTCGCTGTTGCCAACCCTCGTCGACCACCACCACGAGTTCGATGTGGGCGCCCGGCGCCAACTGCATGCGAACTGCAGTTCCCACTTCCTTCAGGACTTGCCCACCCTTGCCGATGACCATTCCCTTCTGACTGTCCCGCTCGACGACGATCTCACAACGGATACGGGGCCACTCGTACTCGGTCACCCGAGTGGCGATGGAGTAGGGCAACTCTTCACGCATGCGTGCGAGCAGCTCCTCGCGCACCAACTCGGCAACCCACAGGATGTCGGGTGTCTCGCGAACCATGTCCGCGGGATACAGCGGATCGCCTTCTGGTAGACGGGCAGCCAACCAATCCAGGAACACTCCGACTCCTTCGCCCGTCTTTGCAGACATCGGAAAATATGCCGCCGCGTCGAGCGCCGCCACGGCCGACAGTTGCTTCATCACCTTTGCGCGTGGTGCACGATCGATTTTGTTGACGATCACCGCTCCAGTCGTGAGGGTCATCCGGTCGGCGACGAATTGATCACCGCGCCCGAACGGCATCGTTGCGTCCACCACCAAACACGTGATGTCCACTTCGCGACTTGCGTCGAGCGCCGTCGCATTCACGCGTTTGCCGAGTTCGCTCACCGGTTTGTGAATTCCCGGGGTATCAACGAACACGATTTGAGCATCGGCTCGATGCACGATGGCGCGCACTCGCGTGCGGGTGGTTTGTGGCTTGTCTGAGACGATCGAGACCTTACGACCGCATGCGGCGTTGAGAATGCTGGATTTTCCGACGTTGGGTCGGCCGACGAGGCTTACGAACCCGCTGCGCATCTCTCGTTGACGCTATCCATCTGCCAGACTCTCTGCCATGCCTGAACGCCGCAAGTGGTTCGATCGCATGCAACCGCAAACGTTGCAGATCGCCAGCTGGTTGTTGTACATCAATGGATTCTTTGCACTGGTCGAATTGATCGACGGCGGTGACGTGCTGCACTACTTCCGCCAGCGCTACTCATGGGGCTTCTTCTTCGGACTCATCGTGGTTGCGGCGTATGCGGCTGGCGCATATCTCATGGCCAACGAACGACGCCTCGGATGGCAGATTTCCGTCGTCGCTGCCGCCTCCCCATTCGTGCTCACCTTCGTGGCCTACACCCAGCTCGAGGCGCCGTGGCGATACCGGCTGTTTGGCGCAAGCGTCCTGTCTTTTGCCTTTGATGCGGCCCTTTTGGCCCTCCTGCTGCACCCGCAGAGCAGACAGCACCAGCGAATCTGGTATCACTAGAGCATGACAAAAACCATCATGAAGGGCGCCGAGGGCGTCAAAGCACACGTCGGTCAGCATCTCGGATACAGCGAGTACATCACCGTGACCCAGGAGATGGTGAACACGTTCGCCGATGCAACGGGCGACCACCAATGGATTCACATCGACGTAGAGAAGGCAAAGAAAGGTCCGTTCGGCGCACCGATTGCCCACGGGTATCTCACGTTGTCACTCGGGCCATCATTGCTGCCCCAGATTTACGGAGTCGAAGGAGCAGTGATGGGAGTCAATTACGGCACCAACAAGGTTCGCTTCCCATCACCGGTGCCCGTTGGCTCACGTCTCCGCGTCGGTGCCAAATTGCTCGCGGCCGATGACGTTGCCGGTGGCGTGCAGATGACGTTAGAAGCAACCTTCGAGATCGAAGGCGCGAGCAAGCCGAGTTGCGTGGCAGAACTCGTCTTCCGGACGTACTTCGCCTAACGAAACTGCTTGGCCACGTCGGCGAACAAGTCCAGCGTCGTGGTGTCGGGATAATCCGCGCACCACGGCACGAATCCCACACAACCCATTTTCACGTACTGGGCAACCTTCTCGCTGACTTGTTCCGGTGTGCCCACGAGCGACGTGGCTTTCCATTGCTCTAGAGGGTGACCCCACAAACTCCGCGATCCGGCCTGCTCGACTTCCTTTTCCGTCGACCGCATGAACACTTCGGGCGACCAGGTGAGGCCAATCTCGTCCATGTTGCGCCCGACGGCCTTGCAATGTTCGGCCAGAATGTTCTTCTTGCGCAGGAAATCCTCGACGGTTCCTCCGAAGTTTGCATAGTCCGCATGTCGTGCCACCACCCGCAATGTCAGCTGCTCGCCGCCGCCACCGATCCAAATCGGAGGCCGAGGTTTCTGCACCGGCTTGGGATCACAGTTCCCGCGCACCAGCGTGTAGTACGTGCCGTTGTACGTGGTTTCCGGCTCTGACCACATCGACTTGACGATCTCCACGCACTCGCGCAACATCGCGATGCGTTCCTTTGGTGCCGGGAAGCCGTAGCCGTATCCGAGACATTCGTTCTCGTACCAGCCCGCTCCAATCCCCCAGTCCAGACGTCCGCCACTGATCACATCGACGGTGGACGTGATCTTGGCCAGTAGCGCCGGCTCGCGGTACAAATTGCATCCCACCATCTGACCCAACCGAATGCGTGTGGTTCGCTGACTGATTGCTGCAATGGTGGTCCAACATTCGAACACGGCTTCGTGTGCCGGTTTCGGCACGTTGTGAAAATGGTCGTATACCCAGATGGAGTCGTAGCCGAGTTGTTCGGCTCGCACCGCAATCTCCACTGCTTTGGCCCATTTCGCCTGGTCGTCCGGGATGCCCTGCAGCTCCATCTTCCAGCCTTGTGGCATGAACACGCCGAATTGGATCTTGGTCATAGTGGTAGGTCGCCCGTGGCTGATTTGGTTGTTCCGTGATCCTTGTAGGCAGCGATGGTGCGTTGAGCAATGCGCATCTGGTGAATTTCATCGGCGCCGTCTGCAAAGCGACTCCAACGCGCCTGTTGCAGCATGTGCGCCAGAGGCGTATCGGTGGAGTAACCCAGTGCACCATGTACCTGGATGGCGCGATCCACGATCTGCCACAGACTGTTGGCAACGAAGTGCTTGGCCATCGACACCTCCGAGGTGAATGGCAAGCCACTCTCAATCTTGTACGCCGCATGAAGTACCATCAACTTGCACTGGTACAACTCCATCGCCGAGTCGGCAATCAACCACTGGATACCCTGCTTCTCCGCCAATAGCGAGCCGTGCGAGAACCTGTTGAGTGATCGGTCCACCATCATGTCGAGGGCGATTTCCGCCTGACCGATCCAGCGCATGCAGTGAGCAAGGCGTGCCGGACCCAAGCGATACTGACCGAGCAGATGGCCCTGTCCGCGACCACCGAGCATCTGGGACTTGTGGACCCGAAGATCCTTGATTTCGATCTCGCAATGGTTGTGTCCACCGGACATCGTTTCCACGTCGCGAACGATGTTGAAACCTTCGCTGGGAATGTCGACGATGAAACAGGAGTTCGCAGCCTGCGGGATCTCTGGATCGTCTTCGGTGCGGGCGACCAACAATGCAAACTGCGCGCCGCGGGCACCCGAAATGAACCACTTGTGTCCGTTGATTACCCATTCGTCACCGTCTTGATATGCGTGTGTCCGAATGAGCGTGGGGTCACTGCCCGCCACCTCCGGCTCGGTCATTGCAAAACATGAACGTGCCGTACCTTCGCACAGGGGTCGCAGATACTTTTCCTTCTGCTCCGGCGTTGCCCAGTGCAGCAGCGTGTGTTGATTTCCCTCATCGGGTGCCTGGGCATTGAGCACGAATGGGCCAATACTCACCTTTGCGGCTTCCGCCGATACTGCGGCCATCGCCGTGGGTCCCAACCCCATGCCGCCCCATTCGGCAGGCATGTGTGGCAACCAGAGTTTCTCATCGTTGCGAGCAATCGCCCGCAACTCAACGATCGTTTTCACCACCGACTTGCGCTCGGACTGATTCGTTGCATCCCATCGAGGACGAACGATGTCGTCCATGAACGTACGCACCCGCATGCGAACTTCCTCGACTTCGGGTGGGAAAGAGAAATCAATCATGTGACCAGTGTGCCTCATGAAGAGCGGTTCCCACGAAGCAGGGTCACCGTAGCCTTGCGGAGGTGACCGAACCCGCACGCAGCGCATGGGACTTCGACACCCTCCCCACTGGTGACCACAAGGCCACGGCCGTGCGCCAGATGTTCGATGCAATCGCCCCCCGTTACGACCTGGTGAATCGCATCATGACGTTTCGACTCGACGTGCGTTGGCGCCGCACGACAGTTTCGGCCCTGAATTTGCCGAACGACTCACTCGTGCTCGATTTGGCAAGTGGCACCGGCGACTTCTGCCGCGAACTGATGCGTCAGCAGTTGCGACCACTCTCATTGGACTTTTCATTCGGCATGTTGGCCGCCGACACCAGTGCCGCGCCGCGCACGCAAGGCGATGCCCTGTCGTTGCCGGTTCGTAGCGCCTCCGTCGATGGGATCACCTGCGGATTCGCACTCAGAAATTTCGTGGAACTTCCCAGGTTCTTTGCCGAACTCGCGCGAGTGGTGCGACCTCGGGGCAGGGTCTCGCTGCTCGACGTATCGGTTCCACGCAATCCCATTGTTCGTTTCGGAAACTCGGTGTACTTCGGACGAATCGTGCCCAAGATTGGCGCCCTCTTCTCCGACCGAGCCGCATACCGCTACCTTCCGCGCAGCATCTCGTATCTGCCGCCGTCCGACGAAATGTGCGAGATGCTTCGGCACGCCGGATTCGCCGACGTCGCCCATCGGCAGCTCTCGGGTGGACTGGTGCAGCTTCTTACCGCAACACGGATCTGATCGTGCTTCACTTCACCACGCGTCCACTCGCGCAGTTCACCAACGATCCTTGCGACCTCAACGACATTGCAGGTGGCGATGGTGTGTTGTTCGTACGCAACGGTGTCGGCTTTGCAGGTCGAGGCGTGGCGTTGCGCGGCAGCGTCGAGGAAGTTCGAGCGGAACTGCTCGCTGCCACCATCGACGATCCTGTGGGTCTGGCGGGCAGTGCTGGAGTGGCGCTTGGATGGCACTCCTTTTCTGGTGACTCGAGCGAACTGATCGTTCCGCGAGTCGTCGTCGGAAAATCAGCGGACGGCAACGCGTGGGTGACGTACGTGGACGGAGCCGAAGAAGAAGTGTCCGAAGCACTCAGTGTGAGACGGCCCGCAGCGGTAACCGGCGGCACGTTCACGATTCGCCCGGGTGTCAGCACCGAGACGTATCTCGCGGCGGTGGCAACCATTCGAGATGCCGTTCGTGCCGGAAAGATCACGAAAGCAGTCATCGCCAGGGACATCGTGGTGGAGAGTTCACTGCCCATCGATATTCATGCGCTGTTGCATCGTTTGAAAGCCTCGTTCGGGTCGAGTTACCGCTACAGCATCGACGGTTTGGTTGGCGCATCGCCCGAGCTGTTGATCGAACGACGAGACGATCGCATCGCCAGTCACCCGCTGGCCGGTACGACACCACGCACGGGAGACCCGGTGATCGACGCGCAACTCGCCAAGGACTTGCGCGCCAGCTCGAAGAATCAGGTGGAGCATCGAGTGGTCATCGACATGGTGCACGACACACTCCTGCCATGGTGCTCCTACCTTGACTGGCAGCCGGAACCCGACGTCGTTGCAGTGGCGAACGTACAACATCTCGGAACGCGAGTGGAGGGCACGTTGTCGGACCCGTACCCCCACGTATTCGACTTGGTAACGGAACTCTCGCCGACACCTGCGCTCGGTGGCCACCCGCGTGATGCTGCCCTTGACTTGATTGCCCAGCACGAGGGCGTACGACGCGGTCGCTATGGCGGCGCCGTCGGGTGGTGCGATCGTGATGGCAACGGTACGTGGGCGGTGACTATTCGCTGTGCGGAGTTCAGTGCCGATCGACGCTCTGCCCGTCTCTTTGCTGGCGGTGGCATCGTCGCTGCCAGCGAGCCCGTTGCCGAACTTGCCGAAACGCAGGCAAAGTTTCAGGCCATGCTCGCAGCCATCATTCGCCCGTAGTTGCGCGTGATGCTCCCTGGCGCTAACCCGCCGTTACTGCATCGATAACTGCCCGATTCAACCGCTCGTGTTCCTCGACGTTTGACGTTCGGTCCGTCCGCACCACCACCACGTGCGGCCCCGCCACCTCGAGTGCCGCACGAAGCTGCGCAACCGATGCGGCAACGCAATGCGGTACTCCGTGCGCGGCCGTCAAGCCTGCGAGATCAGCGTCATGAGGAGTACCGAAGAGTTGCTCGAACTGTTGCGCTTGCAGCGTGGTTCGTTGCGGCAAGAACGAGAAGATTCCTCCACCGCGATTGTCCACCACCACGACTCGCAGATCAACTCCACGTCGCACCAGATCCAACAATCCGTTGCTGTCATGCAGGAATGCAACGTCGCCGATGAGCAACGTCGTGGGTGCGCGCGAGCCGAGCGCGATTCCCACCGCCGTGGACACCACGCCGTCGATACCGTTCACTCCCCGGTTGGCCAAGACTCGCGCATGGCTGGTTGCCCCCGCATACCACTCCACGTCACGAATCGGCATCGACGAAGACACCACCAAATTGCCACCCGCGGGAACTGATTCGGCAACTATCCGTGCAACCCGAGGCTCACTCAATGCGGGTCCGGCATTCATTGCCGCTGCGAGTGCATCTCTGGCGCGTGATTCGGCGTCGCTCCACATTTGCGACCAACCGGATTCCGAGGCATCCACGAGGTGGCGCAGATCGTCGCACAACACCTCGGGCTTGGTAACGACATGCAGCGACACACGTCGATCGGGATCAATGAGAAAGGGTGACTCGCTGATGGCCACGATTTCAGCCCCACAATCGCGAAGCCAGGTGTTGACCACCTTCGATGCAGGCAGCGCACCGAACCGCAACACCACCTCGGGTGCGAAGCGAGCAGCGAGTGCCGGGTCACGCAACCAACCATCGGCATGGCGAATCGACATCACGTTGTCGTCACGGCAACCACCCAGCGGATCAGCCAATACGGGCCATCCCAGTTGACGTGCCAGCAACGCGATGTTCGACGACGAACCACCACGGGCACCAGCAACGATGACACCACGCTTACCACGCAGACGCATCGACAATCTGGACAGCATCTCGGTACCAACCGGTGTCGAGGCAGTGACGCCGAACATGCGACGAACGTTTCCGGTTGTGGCGCGCGACGATCCGGCTGCGGCTCGCGTCGAACGTGGTGGCAGATCGGTGGTTACTCCTACGAGTGGCTCACGAAATGGGAGGTTGAGGTGCACCGGGCCGGGTCGCTCGTTCGTTGCTGCCACCACGGCGCGCTGCGCAACTGTCCGCCAGGTGTCGCGTTGCTCATCATCGGGCACGCCCGCATCGAGAAACATTCGCACCGATGAGCCGTACAGGCGCTGTTGGTCGGTGGTCTGGGGGGCACCGACACCCTGCAACTCGGGAGGTCGGTCTGCGGTGATCACGAGGAGTGGGATCTCTGCGTGTGAGGCTTCCATCACCGCCGGGTGAAAGTTGGCCGTCGCCGTACCCGAAGTACACAGCAGCAGCGTGGGTACACCGGTTGTTTTCGCAATTCCGAGAGCAGCAAACGCCGCACTGCGTTCGTCGTGAAACACCTGTACCTCGAGTGCGGGAGTGGCCACGAGTGCCAGTGCCATCGGGGTCGATCGGGATCCTGGGGCAACCACCGCGTGGCGAATTCCGGATTCGATCCATTCGTCCACCAGGGTGGCGCAGAAGGTGGCGGTCACGTCGGGCGATTGCATGCCTCTATCGTGGCAGCAATGCGGGTGGAAATCGTTTCGGACGTGGTATGCCCCTGGTGCTACATCGGAAAGCGTCGTTTTGAGGCTGGATTGGTCATGCTGACCGCGCAAGGCGTGACTCCCGACCTCTCGGTGTCGTACCGCGCGTTTCAACTCGACCCCGCTGCACCAATCGGAGCACCCACCCCGGTACGGGATGCCTACGCCAAGAAGTTCGGCGGTGCGGATCGCGCCGACCAGATCCTTGCAACGGTAACTCGCGCCGCCGCAGCAGAAGGACTGGAGTTCCACATGGACATCGCGCTACGGGCCAACACCCTGCGCGCCCACCGCCTGCTCGCGTTCGTTGGCCGCGAGCAACCGTCCCTCCAGGGTGAGGTCAACGAAGCAATCATGCGCGCGTACTTCACCGAGGGCAGGGACATAGCGGACCCAGCAACGCTCGTTGCGTGTGCATCGTCCACCGCGATCGACGACGAGCGGTTGTTGAGTGCCATCACGGGATCGAACGACGAGATTGCTCGGGCCGTGAGCGGCGATCTCGAGTGGGCTGCGGCACGGGATATCACTGCAGTGCCGACCTTCGTCATCAACGACTCGTTTGCGGTCCCTGGGGCACAGGATGCCCCAACCTTCGCACGACTCATGAAGAAGATGACCACTTCATGACCTCCACGCTCCCCCACACCGTGCTGGGAGATGGACCCACCACGGTGGTGTTTGCCCATGGCTTCACCCAAACCAGAACGTCGTGGATGCCAGTGGCACAACGTCTGATCGCACATACATCAGCCGTTCGCTGTGTCCTGGTTGATCTTCCCGGACACGGACAGTCCCACGACATCGAAGCGGATGTTGCAGCCACGGCGCGCTTGCTCGTTGCCACGGGACGGTCGGCTCACTACATCGGGTACTCGCTCGGCGCCAGAGCCGTCCTGCAGGCCATGGTGCAACACCCGGATGTGGTGAAGTCCGTCGTGTCGCTCAGTGGCACTGCGGGGATCGAGGACTCCATCGAGCGAAACGACCGCAGGAATGCCGACGAGGAACGCGCTCGCCACCTCCTCGAGATCGGTGTGGAGGCCTTCGTCGACGAATGGCTCGCCCAACCACTCTTTGCCGATCTACCACGTGCACAAGCTCAAGTCTCGGAACGGCAAACCAACACGGCGCTCGGGCTTGCCTCGAGTCTTCGCCTCTGCGGACAAGGAGCAACCACACCGATGTGGGACTCCCTCGCCCACTGCACCACACCGGTGCTTGCCATGGCGGGCACCCGTGACACGAAGTTCGTTGCTCTCGCTCGTCGAATTGCGGCACTCTCCACGACGGGTCGCCTTGCGTTGATAGCCGATGCGGGTCACAGCGCGCACCTGGAGCAACCCGATGCGGTTGCGCAGGAAATCGGTTACTGGATCGCCAATCCGACCGAATACAACACGCCGATCACCAGCTGAGCCCGAGCAGTCATCCCCAAAGCGGCGATGAGTTCGGGGGCCGTCCTTGCCGAGCGCACCGTGGCAATCGCAGGAAACGCGGCCAACATGCCGACGACACCAATTGCCGCAGTGGGCACGTCGACCATCGCCAGCAGCATCAACCCCGTCGCCGACGCATAGAGCGCTCCGTAGATGACGCGTGTTCGCGATGCGCCGACACGAACGGCAAGTGTTCGTTTGTTGCTGGCGCGATCGGTGTCGATGTCGCGAAGATTGTTCACGACGAGCAGTGCCACCGCCAAGCAGCCTGCCAGCGCCCCCGAAATCAAGCTCAATCGGTTGACCGTCTCTGCGATCACATATGTGGTGCCAGCGGTTGCGACCAACCCGAAAAACACGAACACGAAGAGTTCACCAAGTCCGACATAGCCGTACGGCTTGGGCCCGCCCGTGTACGTCCATCCGGCGAGCATGGCGATCGCCCCAACGGGTACCAACCACCACGATGTCAACACCGCCAGCAGCAATCCTGCGACTCCGGCAGCGGCGAACGCCAGGAACGCTGCACGCTTCACGGCAGCTGCGCTGGCTGCTCCCGACCCCACCAATCGCATCGGACCTTGACGGACGGTATCCGTGCCGCGCACACCATCGGAGTAATCGTTGGCGTAGTTCACGGCAATCTGGAGTGCCACGCTCACCACTAGTGCAAGCCCGCCGTGCACCGCATAGCGAGCGCCATCGATCCCGGTCACGGTGGTCGCCACGGCGGCGCCAATCACGACCGGCACCACCGCAGCAGGAAGCGTGCGCGGTCGAGCCCCGGCAATCCAGATACGTGCGCTCGTCACCACGAGGGCACGATAGTGCGTTCGCATTGCATCTGTGCGCTCACCTCGCTTCCTCCTAGCGTGGCGATGTGACGCGTCTCGTGGCCATCGACCTCCCGGCGTCCGACCGACTGCGTGCGGAGGTGGAACGCGCGTGGCAAGCAGGTGATGCCGTACTCCCCCTCGATCAGCGGATGAATCCTGCCATCCGACGCAAACTCGCGGAGGCTCTCGGTGCCGATGAACTCATCAGCGAACACGGTCGCGAACTGCTCCCATCCACTGGGTTCCCGCTGGTTCCCCTCCAGAGCGGTGACGCACTCGTCATCGCCACCAGCGGTTCCACGGGGACACCGAAAGGCGTCGTCCATACGCACACGAGCATCGCTGCTCACGCCCGAATGGCCGCCGAGCGCCTCGCACTCACCTCGCTCGATCATTGGTGGTTGTGCATACCCGCTGCACACATCGGAGGTTTCGGCGTGCTGAGTCGCGCAATGTTGCTCGGCTCGCGCGTGTCGTTTGCACATCATGTTGATGACGCTTCCCTGACCCGGGCACGTGCCAGCGGCGCGAGCCACACTTCCGTGGTACCCACCCTTCTCTCGCGATATTCATTTGCCGAGTGGAAGCTCGTCCTGGTGGGAGCTGCGCGAAGCGGCTCGCTGCCACCCAACGCCATCTCCACCTACGGTCTCACGGAAACGTGTGGTGGGGTCGTCTACAACGGGATCGCTCTGCGTGGTGTTGACGTGCGGCTCACCAACGGTCGAATCTTCGTGCGCACACCCAGCCTGGCGCGCACCTACCGGCACGCTCCTCTTGTACTCGTCGATGGGTGGTTCGACACCGGCGACGTAGGCACGTTCGATGGACCACAGCAGGGTGACATGCTCGGCGACGGTGTGCTTCGCGTGGAGGGGCGCGGAGACGACCTCATCATTACCGGTGGCAACAAAGTTTGGCCGCACATCGTGGAGCAGCGCTTGCGCGAGCATCCACTCGTTGCCGATGTGGTGGTTCGCGGGGTTCCCGACCATGAGTGGGGTTCCTTGGTCGCCGCGTGGATCGTGCCGACAGCAAAGGATCGACCGCCGACCCTCGAGGTGCTTCGTGCCCACGTCAAAGAGACGCTGGCTGCCTACTGCGCACCCCAACGGATCACGCTCACCGAATCGATTCCACGATCGGCCCTCGGCAAACCATTGATGTCAGAATTATCGTGATGAACCCCGCAGATACACCGGCGACGTCCACTCGACTTCCCTCGGCGTTCTGGCGACAGTTCGCCGCGTCCACCACGTCCAATCTCGGAGACGGCTTGGTTGGAGCTGCCGCTCCGCTTCTGGCGCTCAGCCTCACGAACGACTCCCGCATGATCAGCGCGGTGAGTTTTGCAGCCATGCTGCCGTGGTTGGTCTTGTCACTGCCTGCAGGCGTCTTCATCGACCGCCATGACCGACAACGCATCATGACCGGCGCCAACCTGATTCGTGCTGCGCTGTTCGGAGTTTTGGCGCTCTCCATCGTCACCGATGTCGTCACCATCTGGATGCTCCTTCTTCTGGTGCTCCTCCTTGCCGTTTGCGAAGTGCTCTTTGACATGTCGGCCCAAGCACTTCTTCCTGCAATCGTCGACGATCACCTGCTGGAGAAAGCGAATGGCCGGCTGTACGCGGCGGAGGTGGCGGCAAATTCCTTCGTTGGACTGCCCATCGGCGCTTGGCTGTTCGTCATCGCCGCCGCTGCGCCATTTGGTCTCCAGGCGGTGGCACTGACACTCGCCGCATTGCTCCTGGCCTCCATCACGATCGCTCGTCCATTCGTCAAGAACCCGGTGTCCAGCAGTTATCGGAAAAGTTTTGCCAGCGGATTTTCGTGGCTCTGGCGACACCCACTCCTGCGCACACTTGCCCTGATGCTCGGCGCAGCCAACATGTGCCATATGTTCGCGCAATCCGTGTTTGCAAAGTACGTACGCGACGAACTGGGATTGGGTCCCCGTGGCTTCGGCTTGCTCCTGGCCACGGCAGCGGTTGGCTCGATTCTCGGAGGACTCGTCGGGTCTCGAATCGCCAAGTGGCTGGGGCCGTCGGTTGCCATCGTCGTGTCGTACTCGATGTTCGCCGCGCTGGAGATCATTCCTGCGGTACTTCCCGAGGTATGGGCGGTGGTTGGTGCCGGCGCACTCATGGCCGTATTCGGAACGGTGTGGAACGTCATCACGGTGAGCTTGCGTCAACGATTGATTCCCCAGGAACTCTTTGGTCGCGTCAACAGCGTGTACCGATTCATCGGCACGGGTACGTCGGCCCTCGGTGCAGTGCTCGGTGGACAGATTGCGTTCTATTTCGGGCTTCGCGCTACCTACGTCGTCTCCGCTGTACTACTCGGTGTCGTGCTGATCGTCGGCGCGCCGCAACTGCTGCGGCATGCCAGGACTCATATGGCGCCCGAACGCACTCCTGCCCCGCCGTCTATCACGTAGGTTTCACCGGTAATCCAACTGGCTTTGTCGGAAGCCAAGAACAAGGCGAGGTTCGCAATGTCCTCCGGCTCGCCCAGTCGCTTGGTTGGCAATTGGCCGGCTAGGCGTTCTCCGAAATTTTCCACCAACACCGAAGCGAAGTCCGTCTTCACCAGTCCGGGCGCAATTCCCACCACGCGCGTTGGTCCGAGCTCACCAGCCAACTGCCGCGTCATGTGAATGAGCGCAGCCTTGGTGAGGTTGTAGACACCCAGGAATCCCTCGGCGCGCAGTCCACCAACGGATGCAATGTTGATGATGACCCCCGGATGCGACTTCAGATGTGCCTCCCACGCTGCCTTGCACCAGAACAAGGGGCCACGAAGATTCACCTGGAACGTCTTGTCGTAACGCGACTCGTCCACCTCGAGGGTGGGACCCATGTAGGGATTCGTCGCAGCGTTGTTCACGAGGATGTCGAGGGCACCGAACCGCTCGATGGTTGCCGACACGCAGGCCTTGCCTGCTTCGACATCACCGGCATTGGCCGCAAAGATCTCCACATCGCCCGTCATGCCAGCGCGGGCTTCGCGTAATGCGTCCTCCTTGCGCGAGGTGATCATCACCTTGGCCCCTGCCTCCGCGAAGTGGGTGGCGATTGCCTTGCCGATTCCTCGTGATGCGCCGGTAACGAGCGCCACTTTTCCTGCGAGTGAAATTTCCATGCCCGTGACCCTACATCGGAAGCGACATGGGACGACTTACTGCGCGCTCGAGCCGTTCCCCGCCCGCGGTGCGTAACGCACCATGGTGACTCGCCGACCATCGAGCTCTTCGACGCTGAGTTTGTACCCCTCGGCCTCGACACCATCGCCGATTCGGGGAACTCTTCCGATCATTCCAAACACGTATCCGCCGATGGTGTCGTACTCGACGTTGCTGATCTCAATGCCGAGTCGATCATTGACATCGTCCAAACCCACCGCACCTTCCACCAGCACATCACCACCAGGTTGCACCCGGAACCTGGTGTCGACATCGTCGTGCTCGTCGACGATTTCGCCGACCAACTCCTCCAGGCAGTCCTCCAGGGTGACGATGCCGCTGAACGCGCCGTATTCGTCCGCAACGATGCTGAGATGATTCTGGGTGCGTTGCATTTCGCGCATGAGTTCGGACACGGGTTTGCCCTCGGGCACGACATGGGCTTCACGCATATGCAGCTGCACCGACTCCCCACCACGTCCCTCGCGTTCAAGACGCATGAGATCCTTGGTGTTCACCGTCCCGGCTACGTCATCGATGTCGTCGTCATCGATTCGCATCACCGGCATACGACTGAACTGGTGCTCGATTGCGACACTCAATGCGTCCGACACCGTTGCCTGCTCATCCACGGTCACGATGTCCTGGCGCGGCTTCATGATTTCGCGCACCTTGGTGTCACCGAACTCGATGACCGACTCGATGAGCTCCTGCTCCTCGGCCTCGATAACGGAGTCCTTGGCAGCCGCCTCGACGATTCCGAGGAACTCCGTCTCGCTGATGAACGGACCCTGCTCGAGATCCTTGCCTTTGACGATCAAATTCGTGATGCGAATGAGCAGGTTCGAGGCCACACGCAGCGGCCAGAAGGCCGCCAAGGCCGCCACCAATGGCGCCGTTGCAGTCGCACCCCGCACCGAGTACAGCACCGCATACGTTTTGGGTACCGCTTCGGCCAGGACGAAGAACACCACCACGTTGAGCGCAACACCGATCACCACTCCCGGGGCGCCGAATACTCGATTGGCGACCACACCCGTGAGGGTCGCCTGCAGGGTCTGGAGGATGTTGACCGTGAGCAGGAGCGGGTTCACCCAGCGAGTCGGGTCACTGGCCAAGCGAACCAGGATGTTGCCGCGTTTGTGGCCGTCGGCAAGGAGCGCTTCTGCTTTTTGTTTGGTGATTCTTGACAGGGACATCTCCGCCAGGGCAAGCAGCGTCAAAATGACGAGCAGCACTCCCACGGTGACGAGCACCCAAACGTCGCTGTTGGTCAATGCGGCCGCAATCACGAGTTAATACCCCTGCGAAAACGCGGCTGGCGCGGCGCCGTTCCAATGGAGTTGTTCGAGCAACGATCGTTCACGGCTTCGCATTTTGTTGGCGTTTGCCTCCGTGTCGTGGTCGTAACCGAGCACGTGAAGCACCCCGTGGGTGACCAGGAGTGCAATCTCATCGCTGAGGGATCCGGCGTGATTCGGTGCCTGCTCCCGCGCGACATCCGGACACACCACCACATCACCCACCAGGAGCGGCAACTCGCCCGCATCCACCCTGGCCAACACCGGTGTTGCCGAGCGCGCTGTCGGACCGGTCGCACGCGAGTTGTCCACCAGATCGATGGGAAACGCCAACACATCCGTCGGGGCATCTACACCCATGTGCACTCGATTCATCTCGTGCATCGCCTCTCGCGACACGAAGAGCAGTGCCATCTCGGCTTGTCCGCGCACCCCTTCGGCCTCCAGGACTCGCGACGCGAGTGTCTGCCATCGCACGGACTCCACCTCAACGTCGGTTTGCTCGTCGGAGACGAACACTTCTACGTTTCCGTCCCCACCAACTCGTCGTGGCGCGTTGGTTCTCGGGCGTTCAATCACGGCGCTTGGAACTGCGGATTCGTGTTGCAGCCTTCTCCCCCGACTTCTCGTATGCAGCAACGATGTCGGCAACGATCCTGTGGCGTACGACGTCGGAGTACTCGAGATGCACGAACGTGAGGCCGTCGATACCGGTCAGCACTCGCTCGAGCCCCGCCAATCCACTTCGACCATCGGGAACATCCACTTGCGTCGTGTCACCCGTGACCACCACCTTTGACCCGAAGCCGATTCTCGTGAGGAACATCTTCATTTGTTCCGGCGTGGTGTTTTGTGCTTCGTCGAGGATGATGAAGGAATTGTTCAACGTTCGACCGCGCATGAAGGCCAGCGGAGCAACCTCGACCACGCCTCGTTCGAGGTACTTCTGAGCGTTTTCCGCTCCAACCATGTCGTGCAGCGCGTCATAGAGCGGGCGGAGGTACGGATCGATCTTGGCCATCAGGTCCCCGGGCAAGAACCCCAGGCGCTCACCGGCCTCCACTGCGGGACGCGTGAGAATGATTCGTTGCACCGACTTGGAGTGCAAGGCTTGTACGGCCATCGCCACTGCCAACCAGCTCTTGCCCGTGCCTGCGGGACCGAGCGCAAAGGTGATGACATGTTCGGCGATGGCGTCCACGTAGCGACGCTGGCCGGCCGTCTTGGCACGAACGGGACGACTTTGACCGACTCGCACGATGTCGGCCGTCAGCACGCTGCTTGGGCTCACATCCGATCTCACCATCTCGATCACCCGACCGAGGATGACGAGATCCAGCGACTCTCCACGCTGCAGAAGTTCGGCGAGCTCCTCGAACAATCGCCCCACCACGTCGGCATCGGGACCAGAGGCGCTCACCTCGTTGCCACGAACCACGATCGTGCATCGAGGAAACGACCGTTCTACATGGCGCAACAGTTCGTCGCGTTCACCGAGGAGTGCCGCCATCAAATGGGCACCGGGAATCACCACCGTGGTGGCGGATGAGGCGACGGTCATGTCGCGGGGGTGCCCATGGCCTCCTTCATGTTATCCCCGCTCCGCTTGCCGTCTTGCGCTGCAACTGCGGTGAAATCAAGGGCGAAGAACCGTTGTGCTGCGAGCGGTACCAATTGCACTTCGCCGACCATCTGTCCCATTCGCAACATCAGCTCGGCTGCACCACCACCGTCACCCGGTTGCTTGGTCTCGGGCAAGTCGAAGACGAGAAGTGCTCCATCTCGCGCTTCTGCTGCGAGTGCCTCCTTTGCCAACGCAATGTTGGCGCCACGCACGTCCACGTCGGAGTCCACCACCACCC
>SXPV01000038.1 GCA_005793215.1 Actinomycetota bacterium | reverse complement strand
GTCTGGCGAGTTGCGTCGCACCATGCACGAAGCCATTCGTAAGTTGCCCGAGCGGGAGCGCACCACGCTGCTGCTGTATTACGAAGAGAACCTCACCTTCGCCCAAATCGGTGAAGTGCTCGACGTCACCGAGAGTCGTGTATCGCAGATTCATGCCAAGGCCGTGCTGCAAATGCGTGGCTACCTGGCTGCTGCCGACTTTCGCTGAATTGGCCTAGCAGTTTCCGGGATGTTGTCCGCACTCGCACTCGGAGTGTGTTTGATGTTGCCGAGCAATGCGACGGTGTTCGACCCGTTTCGTGCACCGGAGTGCGCACGATGCGCGGGTAATCGTGGCATCGAATACGTTTTGCCACCCAACTCGCCGGTGTACTCCGGGCTGCGTGGCCAGGTGGTGTACGTCGGCACGGTGGCCAGGGTGCAGTACGTGGTGGTGCGCGCCAGCGCCGATGCGCGCGTGCGGGTGACCTACGGCGGGCTTGGCGATGTGGTGGTGGTTCGGGGAGACGTGGTGCGACGTAGCGATGTGCTCGGCACCGCTGCAGCGCTACACGTGGGAGTTCGCGTGGGAGAGGAATATGTGGACCCGCTCACGCTGACGCATGGCGCCAACGCGACTGGCGGTGGATCCGTTGGCGCGCCAGCCGCACCGCGCTATCGCGTCACGCTCGGCCGTGGGACAACGGTGGGTTGTGTCCGCAACCCCTGACGCGTCGCGACCCCTGACATGTCGCGGCCGGTGATACGTCGCCGATCCGAGTGCGGTGGAAGCCCTGCTCGCTCCCGATAGCGTCTCGACGGCTGAGCAATCAGTGCACGTACATATCAACTTCCACGATCCGCACACCTGTGGTCGCCTCGGCGCAACGGTTCGTGTCCACCAACCACAGGAAGGAGAACACCATGGCCATCATCAGCATGCGACAGATGCTCGAGGCGGGAGTCCATTTCGGACACCAAACCCAGCGTCGCAATCCCACGATGCAGCGCTTCATCTTCGGTGAGCGCAACGGCATCCACATCATCGACCTCGAGCAAACGCTCACCCGTATCGAAACCGCGTACGGTTTCGTGCGTCAACTTGCCTCCGGTGGCGGCGTAGTGCTGTTCGTCGGCACCAAGAAGCAAGCACAAGACCCGATCAAGAACTACGCCGAGCGTTCCGGCATGCCGTACATCAACGAGCGTTGGCTCAGCGGCATGCTCCCCAACTTCGGCACCATCTCCAAGCGTGTGTCCAAGATGATCGAACTCGAGCGTCTGAGTGCATCACCCGAGTGGGCCCAGATTCCCAAGAAGGAAGCGTTGCTCATGTCGCGCGAACTCGTCAAGTTGCAGCGCAACCTGTCGGGCATCCGCAACATGGTTCGTTTGCCAGATGCCATCTTCGTACTCGACACCGCAACCGAACACCTCGCGGTAACCGAAGCCAACAAGCTCAACATCCCGGTAATCGCCGTGGTGGACACCAACGTGAACCCCAACCTGGTGCAGTATCCAATCCCGGGCAACGACGACGCCATCCGTGCAAACGAACTCATGACCCGCGTGATCGCCGAGGCGATCGCCGAAGGTCGCTTCATCGCCGAGAAGGCCGGCGGTCAGGTGCAGAATCCTGCAACGGCCGTGGTCGACAACGCGGTGTTCGCCGCCGATCAGGCTCGCGCCCGTGCCGAGGCCGCAGCAGCGCAAGCCGCACGCGATGCCAAGTTGGCGGGTGAGGCGAACTAATGGCTGTCAACGCCAAGGACGTTCAAGCACTGCGCCAGGCGACCGGTGCAGGAATGATGGACTGCAAGAAGGCACTCGAGGAAGCCAACGGCGACGTCGAGGCAGCAAAGACATGGTTGCGCGAGAAAGGTTTGGCGGCGAGCGCCAAGCGTTCCGACCGCGACAACAATCAGGGCGTGGTGGCGTTGTCCATCGATTGCCCACTTGCTGCCATCGTCAAGCTGAAGTGTGAAACGGATTTCGTGGCATCCAGCGAGTCGTTCGTCGCCGAAGCACAAACCTTGGCCGATCTCGTGCGCGCGAAAAACGAAGCAGCGGTGTCGGAGCGAACCAAGGAGCTCGACGACCTGAAGATTCTCCTCAAGGAGAAGATCGAACTCGGCGAAGTGGTGCGCTTCGAAGCAGCAGCCGGCAACATCATGGACTCCTACATGCACGTGCAGGGTGGTCGGGGTGTCAACGTGGTGGTGGTGGAAATGAAGGGTGCAACCGAGGAGTTGGCCCACGACATTGCCGTGCACATCGCGTTCGCACGTCCCAAGTACCTCACTCGTGACGAAGTTCCCGCCGACATCGTGGCCGCCGAGCGAGCCACGTTGGAAACTGCAACCCGCAACGAAGGCAAGCCCGAGGCTGCAATCGGCAAGATCGTCGACGGCAAACTGAACGGTTTCTTCAAGGACTTGTGCCTGTTGGAGCAGCCGTATGCCAAGGACGACAAGCAGTCGGTGAAGCAAATCATTGGCTCCGCCTCAATTGTGCGGTTCGCCCAAGTGGAAATCGGGTAATCTCAGAGACGCATGACTGCTCGCACCCAGCCCCGCTGGAAACGAGTGGTATTGAAATTGTCGGGTGAGGCACTCGCCGAAAAGTCGGGCTTTGGGCTCGATAACGACGTGTTGGCCCAGTTGGCCGGCGAACTCCGTGACGCTCGCGAGGAATTCGGCGTGGACATCGCCGTCGTGGTGGGTGGCGGCAACTTCTGGCGCGGCACCAAGGGCAGTGGCCGTGGCATGGACCAAGCGCAAGCCGACTACATGGGAATGATTGCCACGGTGATCAACGGTCTGGCGCTGCAGGATGCACTCGAACGCGCAGGTCAACACTCGCGCGTAATGACCGCGGTGGAGATGCCCAAGGTGGCCGAGCCGTACATTCGTCGTCGCTGCGAGCGACACCTGGAGAAGGGACGCATCGTCATCTTGGCTGGTGGAACCGGCAATCCGTTCGTCACCACTGACACCGCGGCCGCTCTTCGCGCTGCGGAAATCGAGGCGCAGGCAATCCTGAAGGGAACGCACTCCGGCGTGGACGGCATCTACTCCGCCGACCCGAAGTTGGACAAAAATGCCACACGTTTTTCGCGATTGTCGCACCTCGATGTGATCAACAAGGGTTTGCGCGTGATGGACTCCACCGCGATCACGTTCTGCATGGACAATAAGTTGCCGATCGTCGTGTTCAACTTGCTGCAGCGCGGCAATTTGCGTGCGATACTCCAGGGCGAAGAAATCGGTACGCTAGTCGCGTGATCGACGACACACTGCTCGAGTCGCTCGACAAGATGGACAAGGCCGTCGAGCACGTACAGCACCAGTTCGTCGCCGTGCGCACGGGCCGTGCGTCTCCTGCACTGATCGAAAAGCTGAACGTGGACTATTACGGTGCGCCGGTGCCGTTGCAGCAGCTGGCCAGTTTCCAGGTGCCCGAAGCCCGCATGTTGGTGGTGAAGCCGCACGATCGCACGGCGATTGCTGCAATCGAAAAGGCGATCATGGCCAGCGACATTGGTGTGAACCCGAGCAACGACGGACAGGTCATCCGCCTGGCGTTTCCGGCGCTCACCGAAGAGCGGCGCAAGGACTACGTCAAGGTGGTGAAGAACATCGCCGAGGAAGGTCGCGTCACCATTCGTGGCATTCGCCGTGATGCGCGCAAGGCGATGGAGACCGCAGAGAAGGACGGCGACTTCTCCAAGGACGATCTCGAGCGTGCCGAAAAGGAACTCGACAAGATGACCCAAGAACACGTGGACCACATCGACAAAGCCGCAGCCCGCAAAGAGCAAGAAGTGATGGAGGTTTAGCAATGTCCGATGATCGACGCGATGACACCGATTCGAACGAAACCACCGGTGAGCTTCGCGACAACACCATCGACTTCGGCGACGAGTTCGGGGAAGTGAAGTTCGCCGACTCCGACGACTCTGCACCAGCCATCAGCGTCGACTCCACCGACACCGCGCAGTTGCCGCACTGGAGTGAGCAGCCCACGGGGGAGAGCCCACGTTTTGGTGTGCAACCTCGCGACCCGAGCAAACCGGGCACGCGCGACGCCTCGCGCCCCGTTCGCGAGCCGAGCCGTCCGATGTCGCCGCCACCCGTGAGCCGTCCGGCTCCCGAAGGACGCATTCGAATCGGCAGCGACTCCACCGATCAGCGTGCACGTCGCGCGTCCGACACGCATCCCACCATGCGCGACCGCACCGGCGACATCTCCCGACCCGTTTCGCGTGACCGCACTGCGGATCCGTCGCGTCCGACCGTGCGCGATCGATCACCGCGTCGTCCAGCACCGGCACGTCCGAGTCAGGTTCGCCGCGCTCGTCCGGATCGAGGTGATTCCGGAACGCAACCTCGCCCCATCGGCAACGATCGCAACCTGAGTTCGGCCGTCATCGTTGGCCTCGTTCTGGTGGTGCTGTTCGTTGGCACGTCGTTCGTGGGTCCTGCCGCGGTGATGGCGTTGGTCATGGTAGTGCTGGCGATTGCCGCGCTCGAATTCTTCACGCAAACCAGCAATCGTGGTCTTGGAGCACCGATGGTGGTGGGAGTCGTCGCGTGTGTGGCTGCTCCGATTGCGGCCTATTACATGTCGCATCTTGCCATTGCCATGGTGGTGGTGTTCGCATTCATCGCCGGAGCGGTCAGCCTCGTGGGTTCCAACGACGACCACAGCGGTGCAGTCACCAGCCTCGGCACGCTCATGTTGGGTGTGGTGTACATCGGGTTGCTTGGTAGCTACGCCGGAATGATTCTGCGCATGTCCACGCTCTCGGCTGCGCTCCCCAACATCGGCACCGACACCTTGTTCATTGCGGTGTTCGCCGTTGCCGCCAACGACATCGGGGCCTACTTCGTGGGTTCGGCCATTGGCCGCACGCCGTTGAAGGAATCGATCAGCCCGAACAAGACGGTCGAGGGTGTCATCGGTGGCACCATCGCCACGTTCTGCGTGGTGGTCATCCTCGGATTGCAGAGCGGAACGTGGGACTCGCTCATGGAGTGGATCATGCTCGCTGCCGTGGTGTCCATCGCTGCGCCAATCGGCGACTTGTTGGAATCTGTCTTGAAGCGTTCACTCGGCGTGAAGGACTTCGGCACGGTACTGAAGGGTCATGGTGGGGTATTGGATCGCTTCGATGGCGTGTTGCTGTCGTTGCCTACCGTGTACTTCCTTGCCGTCACGCTGACCCCGTGGGCCAGCTGAACGATCTGACGTGACCGTCAAGGTTGCCCTCGCGGGCAGCACCGGATCCATCGGGCGCCAAACGCTCGAGGTGGTTGGCGCTTCCAAAGGTCGATACGACATCGTCTCGCTTGCAGCGTCGTCGAACGAAACCGTGTTGCGCGAGCAGATTGCCCAGCATCGCCCCGGTGTCGTGGCCGTGGTGGACGAATCGGTGCGTAAGCGACTGGCTGCCGACTTCCCGGCGGTGAAGTTTTCCGACGATGTGGCCGACGTGGTGCACGACGCCGACGTGGTGGTGAATGCAGTGGTGGGATTCGCGGGGCTCCCCGTCACGCTGGAAACGCTGCGAAATGGCAAACGGTTGGCGCTGGCCAACAAGGAAAGTTTGATCGCTGCCGGGCCAATCGTGCAGCCGCTGCGTAACACCAAGGGGGCGGTGATCGTCCCGGTGGATAGCGAGCACTGCGCGGTGCATCAGTGTTTGCGGTCGAGCGTCGACGCCGGGCGCGAAGTTGCGTCGCTGCAACTCACCGCAAGTGGTGGCCCATTCCGCGGCAAAAGCCGCGACGAGCTCTCGCGTGTGAACGTTGCCGAGGCATTGGCGCACCCCACGTGGTCGATGGGCCCCAAGATCACCGTCGATTCCTCCACGCTCATGAACAAGGGACTCGAGGTGATCGAAGCGCACGAGTTGTTCGGTATCGGTTACGACTGCATTCAGGTGGTGGTGCACCCGCAGTCGATCGTCCACTCGATGGTTACATATACCGATGGTGCCACCATCGCGCAGTTGTCGATGCCCGACATGCGTCTACCCATCGCCTATGCGATTGCCTGGCCCGATCGATTCGATGTGCCATTCGGTGCCGTGGATTGGGCGAATTTGCGACGGCTCGACTTCGAAGCGCCCGATCGCAACACGTTCCGCTGCCTCGATCTGGCATACGCCGCGGGTCGCACGGGAGGCTCGGCTCCGGCGTGGTTGAGCGCGGCCAACGAGATCGCCGTCGAGGCATTTCTCGCAGGACGGATTTCCTGGCTACAGATTGCCGAAGTGAATGACGCCACGCTCCAGCAGCACGATGGAGCAAGCCTGTCGAGCGTGGACGACGTGCTTGCTGCCGATGCGCGAGCGCGACACATTGCACGCAACATTGTGCAAACTTTTGCACACGGTACGGGTACCGTAGGCGCGTGAGCTCGTTCTACACCCGCGTTCGCGAAGACCTCGTCGGTGGCGGCGGCGACCCCACCCGCGACTCCGGCGACAAGGTGCCCTTGTCCACCACCATAGGCGGTGTCGGAATCATCGTGGCACTGCTCGCGTGGTTGGCGTACAACAACGTCTGGACATTCGTCTTCGTCATCGGCCTGATCGTGTCGGTGTTCCTGCACGAGATCGGCCACTTCGTCACCGCTCGACGCACCGGCATGAAGGTGACGCAGTTCTACATGGGATTCGGGCCCAAGTTGTTTGCCTGGCGCCGCGGCGAGGTGGAGTACGGATTGCGCGCGTTCCCGATCGGCGCATTCGTGCGCATCGTCGGTATGAACAACATGGACGAGACCGATCCCGCCGACGAAGACCGCGCCTATCGTTCCAAGTCGTTTCCCCGTCGTCTGTTGGTCATTACGGCTGGTTCGCTCATGCACGTGGTCATTGCATTGGCCTTGTTCGTGGGTGTCTATTCCATCTCTGGTCGTTACGGCGAAACGGGTCGGGTTACCGTCATGGATCAGCCGTACCAGGGGAGTGCTGCCGAAGCCGCCGGCGTACGTGAGGGTGACGTGATCGTTGCCTTCGACGGCAAGGAGGTTTCCACATCCGGCGACTTCGTGGGCGCGGTCCGCGCCAAGCAACCAGGAGATCGAGTGGAGGTGGTCATCGACCGCAACGGTGAAACGCTGGTGCTGAACGCAACGCTCACGGTGTTCCCGGGTTCGCAAGACACCCCCGATGCCCGCGCATTTTTCGGAGTGGCCGGTTGGTCGCGCGACTACGTGCAACTCGGCGTACTCGAATCCGTCGGGCGCGCTGCGCAGGATGTGGTGGGCACTGCGCGTGACTCAATCACTGGCGTGTTCACCGTGTTGAATCCCATCAACCTTGCCGACAACTTGACCAGCGAAGAGGCAAACCCGCTCACGCGTCCCAGCACCGTGGTGGGCGCCAGTCAGCTTGGTGGAGAGGTGGGTCGAAACGAAGGCTGGAAGGGTGTGTTGTTGCTGCTGGGCGCGGTCAACGTGTTCGTTGGAGTGTTCAACATGATGCCGCTCTTGCCGTTCGATGGAGGACACGCGGCGGTTGCGATCTACGAGCGTGTCCGCTCGACACGCACACGTCGGTATCACGCCGACGTGCGCAAGTTGGTGCCGGTGGCTACCGCGGTGGTGGTGCTGTTGGTGATGTTGCTCGTGGCAGGCTTGTACCTTGACATCACGCAACCCCTCGGCTGATTAATGAACTTCGCACCCGCCAGTTCGCGCACATGACCACCGCACCGTCGTTTCCGCGCAAAAAGACGCGACAGATTCACGTTGGCAAAGTAGCCGTGGGTGGTGACGCGCCAATCAGCGTGCAGTCGATGACCATCACCAAAACTGCCGATGTCGAAGGCACACTGCAGCAGATTTATGCATTGGCAGCCGCCGGGTGCGACATCGTGCGTTGTACCTGCAACGAAGTCGAAGCTGCCGAGGGCTTGGCCCAGATCGTGCCGCGGTCACCGGTGCCGATCATCGCCGACATTCATCACCAATACAAGATGGCGTTGGCCGCATTGGAAGCAGGTGTCCAGGGCCTGCGATTGAACCCCGGCAACATTCGCAAACCCGAGCACATCAAGGCGGTGGCCAGCGAGGCACGCGATCGAAAGGTGCCCATTCGAATTGGAGTGAACGGTGGTTCGCTCGATCCTGCGTTGTATGAAAAATACGGCGGGCTGACCGCCGATGCCATGGTGGAGTCCGCGCAAACCGAGATGCGCTACTTCGACGAAGTGGGTTTTGATCTCATCAAGATTTCGGTGAAGGCATCCAACGTGCCGTTGATGGTGGAGGCGTATCGCAAGTTGAGCGCCGTCACCGATCATCCGTTGCACCTGGGTGTCACTGAAGCCGGTCCACTGCCGGGCGGTTTGGTCAAGGCAACGGCCGGCATTGCTGCGTTGCTCCTCGAAGGCATTGGTGACACCATTCGCTTCAGCCTCACCGCCGACCCGGTGGAGGAAGCACGGGCTGGTCGTCAACTGCTCGAGGCACTTGGGCTTCGTGAACGAAAGAACGTGGACCTCATTGCCTGCCCGAGTTGCGGTCGAGCCGAGATCGACGTCATTGAGGTTGCCAATCGTGCTCAGGCGGCATTTGCCGACAAGAAGTTGCCGTTGCAAATCGCGGTGATGGGTTGCGTGGTCAACGGTCCGGGAGAGGCGCGTGAGGCCGATCTCGGCATTGCTGCCGGCAACAAGCGCGGACATTTGTTCGTGAAGGGGCGAAACGTGGCGGTGGTGCCCGAGAGCGAAATGGTCGAGGCCCTCGTGGATTGGGCCACGTTCATCCACGAACACGGGGTGGAAGCAGCGTTACAACGTGTGGACACCACCATCGCCGAGCGTGAAGCGGCAAGGGATCGCTCGGCACTCCTTGACGAAAAGGGTGCCGACGCGAATCACTCGTCGGAAAAAATCGTCGAGATTCGCCGCACCGTCGAAGGCTGAGCGCGTCGCAGCGTTAGGGCGCAACCGTGGTGGTGGGCGCAACTGTGGTGGTGGGCGCAACCGTGGTGGTCGTCGTGATGTCACTCACACGTTGTGCCAACGCCGCAGCCAACTCCAGGTACACCTTGGTTCGCACCTCGTGACCAAGCGGAGTGAGATGTATCTTGTCCGGGTCCATCACCTTGGGATCGTTCTTGGCAATCGTCACCCAGTCGTACACGCTGGCCAACGGGTAGTTCGACAACACCGATGCAAGGGTGGCGTTGAATCGCTGTGACTGTCGTGTGGTGGTTGCAGAGTCGATGCGATGCACATTGACCCACACAACGGGAACGTCGCCGATGGTGTTCATGAGTTCCTGAATCACGGTGGTGTACTCGCGCCGCTTGGTCAGAATCGCCACGTCGTTGGTGCCGAGAGCAACGATCACCGCCGTTGGTCGAATGCCGTCGGCGAGCAGTTGCTTGAGTGCGGCGTTTCCCGAATACCGCGTGGAAGTGAGACCGCTGATACGTCGACCCCAGCGACTGTCCACCAGCACTCGCTCGAAGTGCTGTGCTGCGGTGAGTCTGCTTTGGGACTTGGCGAAAAAATTGGTACCCCAAGTGAGGCTGTCGCCGAGTACCACCAGGGTGGACGTCGGCGTTGTCGTGGTTTTTTGCGGCACGACTGATTGCGCCGTAACGCGAGCCTGAGCAACCGTGCGTGCCGACACGACGCCGGTGCTCGAGGCAACCATCGCCACCGCCAAGGCGGCGAGCAATCGGCGTAGGTGAGGGGTCACGCACCCACCCCGGTACCCATCATGCGCTCACCGAGTAGATGGTGGCGGTGCCTTCGAGCGCGATCGTCTCGCCCGCAGCAACATAGGCAGCCGCGCCGCGAGTGAGTGGCCCGGCACTGCCCGAGGTGCACACCAGGATGGTGTGCTTCGATGTCGCGGTAAGGGCAAACGTGCCGTTGAGCTCGTGTCGCATCACGGAAAACGGTGCGTTGCAGCGGTACGCCACGCTGGTGGGCGAAATGCGTTCGGTTAAAACGAGAGGGTCACCCGCCGGGCCACCACCCGCCGGGCCACCACCCGCCGGGCCATCACCCGCCGGGCCGGCACCAGGCGCCGCATCAAGCCGTGCCACGGCAAAGAACTCGTTCAGGTCGACGTGCTTGTCGGTGAATGCTGCTCGCATCACGTTGTCGGAACTGCCCTGCACTTCCAGTGCCGTTCCATAGAGGTACGCATGCACGGTGCCGGCGTCCAGGTACAACGCGTCACCCGGGGCAAGACGTAGGTGATTCATGAGTAGCGCCACCACTGCGCGGGGATCGTCGTAGTGATCCATGAGTTGTGTCATGGCTGGTGACGGTGTGTCGACTCGTGCCAACTCTGCCGACACCGTTGGCGAACCGGTGGAGTCATCGCCGGACAGCACCGCACGCACCGCATGTGCAACCCCGTGTTGTGCAACCATCGCAGCCAGTGCAGTCGCTCCTGCATCGTTGCACTGTTGCAGTGCAACGTCGCGCGATGCGGTGCCGCAGAGTGCTTCGAAGCTGTCGAGTGCAATCACCATCTCGGGTTTGGCGCGATCGTCGACGTACATACGTTGTTTGGCATCGAGCGATATTCCGGCGGCTTCCTCGCGGGCGAATCCCCGTGCTGCTTGCGAAGCCGACGGATGCGTTTGTAGCGACAATGGTTGTGCTGCGGCCAACAACTTCACGATGAAGGGAAGGTCGCCGATTTCGTCCGAAAGATACGTTGGTGCAGGGAGGTGCACACTTTCGTCAATGTGTGCTGGTCCGCGTGGATGGGTGCCGTACCAGATTTCTGCCCATGGCCGACCGTCGGCGGTGATTTCCAGCATCTCGGGAAGGGCGAATCGATCGCCCCATGCGTAGTGCTGAACGGCACCCTTGAGTCGAAGCATTGCGCCGTTACGCGCTGGCCGCAATGACGTGGGCGGCTACCTGGTCGATTGGCAATTCGGTGGTGGTGCCTGCGATGCGATCGCGAACTTCCAGCACGCCCTTTGCCACGCCCCGCCCTGCGATGACGATCATCGGCATGCCCAGCAACTCTGCATCCTTGAATCGCACGCCTGGCGACACGCCGTCGCGATCATCCAACAACACATGCAATCCGGCCTTCGACAGCTCTGCTGCCAAAGCTTCGGCGGCGGGAGCCGTGTCGTCGCCGGGCTTGCCGGCGATCACCACGTGCACGTCCATTGGTGCAACGCTGCGCGGCCAACGCAATCCCAGTTGGTCATGGTGCATCTCGGCGATCGCGGCCACTGCGCGCGACACACCGACACCGTACGAGCCCATGGTCACCACTCGTTGCTTGCCCTTGTCGTCCAGCACTTGTAGGCCCAGTACTTCGGCGTACTTGCGCCCGAGCTGGAATACGTGTCCCATCTCGATGCCGCGTTCTATTCGCAGATTCGACCCGCAGTTCGGACACGGATCCGTGTCGCGCACGTCGGCAACGTCGATGACGCCATCGGCGGTGAAATCGCGACCGTGCACCAGATTCACCACGTGATGTCCGGGCGTGTTGGCGCCGGTCACCCACGCACTACCCACCACCACGCGCGGGTCGAGGAGGAAACGAATACCCGCTGGCTGCTTTTCGCCCAGCACGTCGGGGCCGATGTAGCCCTTCACCAAGACGGGGTGCGCGGCAAAGTCGGCGTCGCCGAATGCATCCACGTCGGCGGGAGACACGGCAGCTTCCAAACGTTTCATGTCCACTTCGCGGTCGCCAGGAACGCCGATGGCCAGCGGTGTGCGGCTGCCGTCGGGGTGGCGCAACATGACGAGAACGTTCTTCAAGGTGTCGGCGGCGGTCCACGCACCCGTACCTTGCACGGTGCCACTCGACGCGGCTGCGCCACGGCGCAGGTCGTCGCGGGCGTTCAACAAATCGACCAACGTCTGAATGGTGGGCGTGTTGGGTGTGTCCACCACGAGTGCCGCAGGAGTGTTGCGGGCATCGATGTCGGCCAACGTGCCGATGCGAACCGCTTCGGTGTTGGCGCGATAATCGCACGACGTGCAGCGAACGAACGTGTCTTCACCCGAAGCGCACGGCGCCAAGAACTCCTCCGAGGCAGAACCGCCCATGGCGCCTGACATCGCCTTCACGATCACCACATCGAGACCGAGGCGTTCAAAGATCTTCACGTACGCCGCACGATGTGCGTCGTAGCTGCGCTGCAAACCGTCGTCGTCGAGGTCGAAACTGTAGGAATCCTTCATCACGAATTCGCGGCCGCGCAGCAGCCCAGCGCGTGGGCGTGCTTCGTCGCGGTACTTGGTTTGAATCTGGTACAGCCACACCGGCAAGTCCTTGTAACTGCCGTAGAGATCCTTCACCAACAGCGTGAACATCTCTTCGTGTGTGGGGCCCAGCAAGTAGTCGACACCGCGGCGGTCCTGCAGGCGGAACAAATTGGGACCGTAGTCGGTCCAACGACCCGATGCGTCGTAGGGATCGCGCGGCAACAAGGCGGGGAAGTGCACTTCTTGTGCGCCGATGGCGTTCATTTCCTCTCGAACGATCTGCTCGACTCGCTGCAATACCCGCATGCCAAGCGGCAGCCACGTGTAGCCGCCGGGAGCGGCTCGTCGGATGTAGCCGGCCCGCACCAACAGGCGGTGGCTTGGTACTTCGGCTTCGGCCGGGTCGTCACGCAATGTGCGCACAAAGAGCGTCGACAAGCGATGAATCACGCGAAACGAAGGCTAGTTCCCGCGGCTATCATGGTTACGTCCTTCTACAGTCAGCATGAGTGCAGACCGCAAAGGCGTGGGTCACCACCCACGCCTTTTTTTGACTCATGTAACGACCGTCGAGGGAGAAATTTGGTGACGGACATACGGGTACATGGTTACGAAAACGACGAAAAGGGAGCCACAGAGACGATGACTACGGACACCGTCGTTGAGCGGGTACGCGCCCTCGCGGCACCGATCGTCGCGGATTTGGGTCTGGAGATCTACGACCTCGAGATGGTGTCTGGCGTCCTTCGCCTCAGCATCGACACCCCGCCCGGACAGCCATCCGGTGTCACACTCGACAACATTGCGCTCGTGAGTCGTTTGGTGTCACGCGAACTCGATCACAACGACCCGATGCCCGGTCGTTACACGCTCGAAGTGTCGAGCCCCGGTTTGGAGCGCCCATTGCGCACCCCACGGCATTTCCAGCGGGAGATCAACAAGGTGGTGTCGGTTCGTCTGCACCACGCCATCGACGCACGCCGTCGTTTGCAGGGTGTACTGCTTCGCGCCGACGATCGCGGCATCGCGATGTGCCTGGACGATACGGGAACCGAAATGTCGGTGTCGTACGACGACATCGAGCGCGCACGAACCGTGTTCGTGTGGGGCGCAGAGAAGCCGGCAGGCCGTGGCGAGAAGTCGTCCGGTGGAACATCTTCAGATCGACACACCAAGGAGGTTGCGTCATGAATCAAGCAGACATGAAAGAAGCCATCCGGATGATCGCCGCAGATCGCGGCTTGTCCATTGACTCTCTCTTGCAGGTGCTGGTGGAAGCGCTAGCCACTGCATACAAGAAGCGTCCCGGTGCAGCCGAGGAAGTCATCGTGGGGTTGAACCCCGACTCCATGGAAATGACCTTCACCGCATACGACATCGACGCCGACGGCAACTGGTGCAACGAACGCGACGACACGCCGAGCCGTGACGAACTTGGTCGTATCGCAGCATCTACGTTCCGTGCGGTGTTGAGCCAGCGCATTCGCGAAGTGGAGTATCAGGGCAAGTACGACCAGTTCCGCAACAAGGAAGGCGAGATCGTTGCCGGTCGTATTCGCCTGATGCCGGATCGAAACTCCGAGCGCAAGTACCTCATCATCGACATGAGCGGTGGCGAGGGAATCATGCCGCTGTCCGAGCAGGTGCCCAACGAATTGCGTGGTTCCACCGACGGCACCTTCAAGGTGTTCATCGTGGAAGTTCGCCAAACCGAGCGTGGCCCGCAGGTCGTCGTAAGCCGCAGCCACCCGGGCTTGGTGTTCAAGCTGTTCCAGATGGAAGTACCCGAGATCGTGAGCGGTCAGGTGAGCATCATGGCGATTGCCCGCGAGCCTGGTCAGCGCTGCAAGATTGCCGTGGCATCCAACGATCAACGCATCGATCCGATTGGTGCCTGCGTCGGTGGACGTGGCGATCGCGTCAAGCGTGTGGTCACCGAACTTCGTGGCGAGAAGATCGACATCGTCACCTACAGCGACGACAAGCGTTCGATGATCATCAACGCGATGTCGCCGGCGAAGGTCACCGAGGTGAACATCAGCGACGATGGAACCCAAGCCGATGTGATCGTGCCCGACTTCCAGTTGTCGCTGGCCATCGGTCGCGCCGGCATCAACGCCAAACTGGCGGCCCAGTTGTGCGGCTTGCGACTCGACGTAAAGAGCGAGAGTGAAGCAGCCGGCATCACCGTGGAGAATGCCGCAGCACCCGTGGTGGATTCCATCTGAGCAAGACCGTTCGCGTTTCCACGCTCGCCAAAGAGCTCGGGATGACCTCCAAGCAGGTCATCGACCTGTGCGCAACGATCGGTGTTGGCGTGGTGTCCGCCGGCTCGAGCATGGTCGACGCGCAAGCCGATCGAGTGCGGCGTCACGCCGAGGAAAAAGGTTTGAAGGGCGAACCCATCGTCGACAAGCCGAAGCGCGCCAAGAAGGCCGCAACGGGGGACGAAGAAGCAAAGCCAAAGACCACTCGCGCAAAAAAGACCACCAAGTCGGCTGCATCGGACACCGAGGCAGCGCCGGAAACTCAAGCAACGAGCAGCACGACGCCAGCAGAGTCTGCGACCACCGCTCCGGTTGCCGCACCGTCTGCTGCGGTGTCGCCACTTCCCCCAGCAACCGTGGTCACCAGCGTGGTCACCCCACCAGCAGCACCGACCGCATCGACACCACCATCGCCAACCACATCGTCAGCCACCTCGCCGACATCGGAAACCGCTCCGACCTCTGCTCCCATCTCTCCGGCACCACGCGTGGTGTCGTCGCGCCCGGGTAATGCCATCACCAGCCGTCCTCCTGCAAGTCGTCCACCCACCACACCTGGCGCTCCGGTGCCACCGCCCGGAACTCCGCCATCCAGCGGTCCGCGCACGGTGCCCGCTGGTGGTCGCGTCATTCCGCCGCCGCCAGGCGGCAGTCGCGTTCCGCCACCGCCGGCTCGTCGCCCACCGGGTCCGGATTCCCGCGGGCCGCGTCCTGGTGGCGCTCCACGTCCGGGTGCCTCGGGTCGAATGGGTCGTTTTTCGTCGTCCAGCCTCGGCCGCAGTGCGCCGCGTCCGAGTGGCGCAGGTGCACGTCCAGGAGCACCAGGTCCGCGTCCCGCTGGTGGTCGCGGCTCGGGTCTTGGTCGACAAATCGGTGGCCCGCAAGGTCGTGGTCCTAACGCGCGTGGCGGCGGCAATCGTCGCGGCGCGCGCAAGAAGACGAGGGAGCAAAAACGCAAGGACATGGAGCAACTGCAGTCATTGCAGCCGACGCAGTATGCGCCGAGCAATGCTCCGGTACCCGAGGGTCCGATCGTCGTCGAACGTGGTTCGTCGGCACAGGTGTTTGCTCCGAAACTGAATCGTGGTGCTGCCGACGTGGTGCGCTTTTTGTTGGAGCAGGGCGAAATGGTTACTGCCGCCATGTCGCTTGCCGACGAACAGATGGAACTCTTCGCGATGGAAGTTGGCGCGGAAGTCATCCTCGTGGATCCGGGCCAGCAAGAGGAGATGGAGCTGCAGGCACTCTTCGACGACTCCGACGACGCCGACGAATCCGCACAAGAGACTCGTCCGCCAATCGTCACCATCAGGGGTCACGTCGACCACGGCAAGTCCACGTTGCTCGACAAGATTCGCTCCGCCAACGTGGTCGCAGGTGAGGCCGGCGGTATCACGCAGCACATCGGCGCGTATCAAGTAACGAAGAACGACAAGTTGATCACCTTCATCGACACTCCCGGTCACGCAGCGTTCAGCAAGATGCGTGCGCGTGGTGCGGGTGTCACCGACATCGTGGTTTTGGTGGTTGCCGCCGACGACGGTGTGATGCCACAAACCATCGAAGCCATCAGTCACGCACGTGCTGCGGATGTGCCGATCATCGTTGCCATCAACACAATCGACAAGGAGAATGCCGACGTGCAACGCACCATGTCGGCAATCGCCGAGCAGGGTCTGGTTCCCGAACAGTGGGGCGGCGACACCATCGTGGTCGAGATGTCGGCGCAACAGAGCCTCGGTATCGACGACTTGCTCGAGCAGTTGCTGGTGGTTGCCGAAGTGGAAGAACTCACCGCCAATCCGAGCGGTCGCGCCAAGGGATTCGTGCTCGAAGCACGGCTCGATGTTGGTCGTGGCCCGGTTGCCACCGTGTTGGTGGACAAGGGCACGCTCAAGGTGGGTGACCCGATGGTGGCTGGCGCCGCCTGGGGTCGCGTGCGCGCCATCATCAACGACCGCGGCGAACAAATCAAGGAAGCCGGCCCCTCCTCGCCGGTGCAGGTGTTGGGTCTTTCCGCCGTGCCGCAAGCCGGTGACGAGTTCCGTATTGCGCCCGACGACCGCACCGCCCGCACCGTGGCCGACTCGCGTGCTCAGCGTCAACGGTTGTTGGCTCAGCGCGGCGATGCCCGCACGCAAAAGGGTGTCAAGCTCGAGGACATCTTCACGCAAATTCAGGCTGGCGAAACGGCAACGCTCAACTTGTTGATCAAGGCCGACGTGCACGGTTCGTTGGAAGCCGTTACCGAGAGCCTCCGCAAGTTGGAGCGCGACGACGTGAAGGCTGCCTTCGTGCACCGCGGTGTGGGTTCCATCACCGAGAACGACATCACCCTGGCTGCCACCACGAACGCCACCATCATCGGTTTCAACGTGCGTCCGGATCGCAAGGTGCGCGACCTCGCCGAAGCCGAGAACGTGGAGATCCGCACCTACGAAGTGATCTACAAGGTGATCGAGGACATCGACAAGGCGATGAAGGGCTTGCTCGCGCCGGAGTTCGAGGAAGTGGTCACGGGCGAAGCCGAGGTGCGCGAACTGTTCCGCGCGCCCAAGGTCGGCGCGGTGGCGGGCTGCTTCGTTCGCTCGGGTGTCATCACCCGCGGTTCGAAGGTTCGCTTCTTGCGCGAAGGTGTGATTATCTGGAAAGGTGCCATCAACACCCTGCGCCGATTCAAGGACGATGTGAAGGAAGTACGCGAAGGCTTCGAGTGCGGTATCTCGCTCACCGACTTCCAGGACTTGAAGCAGGGTGACATCATCGAAACGTACGACCTGCGCGAAATCGAGCGCGTGTAATCGCCATGGCTGACCTGCAGTTTTATTTCGATCCGGTGTGCCCGTGGGCCTACATCACCTCTCGCTGGGTGGTGGAGGTACAGCAACAGCGCGGGTACGACGTGTCGTGGAAGTTCATCTCGCTGTTCATGATCAACAACGATCGTGGTTACAACGAAGGCAACATGCCGTGGCGCGACGGCCACCTGTCCGGCTTGCACGGTTTGCGAGTGGCGAGTGCTGCGCGTGCCGCAGCGGGCAACGATGCCGTTGCCGCGGTGTACACCGCATTGGGCAAGGCAATCCACGTCGACAAGCGTCGCCCGAAGGATTCCACCGAGATGAAGGACTTTGCCCGCACCGTGTTGAGCGAAGCCGGTCTCAATCCGCAATGGGCCGATAGCGCAACGGACGAGTTGCACGACGAGGTCATTCGCTACGAGACCACGCGAGCCTTGGAACTCACCGGTAAGGACGTGGGCACCCCGATTCTGGTGTTCCACCCCGAGAAGCCCAATCAAGCGAGCTTCTTTGGTCCGGTGATTTCTTCGATTCCGCGCGGGGCTGATGCGCTGCGTTTGTGGGATGCCGTGGAGACACTGGCGACCACGTCGGGCATGGCCGAGTTGAAGCGCTCGTTGCGCGCCGCACCGTCATTTGACTGACCTACGCTGGCGTCATGCAGGTTGTCTACACGCCCAAACATTTGTTGCATGATCCCGCCACGGAGATCGAAGCATCCACCACGCATTCTCCCTTCGAGCACACGGGCCGCGCCGAAACCATCAAGTCGGCACTCGCTGCCGATTCACGTTTCACGTTTCGCGAACCCACCGACCACGGCACCGAACCAATCAAGGCAATTCACGATGAGGGTTTGATCGACTTTCTGTCGGTTGCGTGGGCCGAGTATCAGAAGGTGGTCGGCGACCGACGCGAAGTGGTGCCTGACTTTTTCTATCGCGACGAAATTCGCAATCAGATGGGTGCCACCAAGGAGCCCGAGGCAATCACCGCTCGCCTGGGTTGGTGGTGTTTCGAAACCACCACACCGTTGACGCAAGGTACGTACGAAGCCGCGCGCGCCGCGGTGGACACTGCATTGACGGCAACCGACGCCGTGCTGGGTGGCGAACGTGCGGTGTACGGGTTGTGCCGCCCGCCAGGGCACCACGCCACGCGTGACTTGTACGGCGGCTACTGCTTCTTCAACAACGCCGCCATAGCCGCGCACGACATCGTGCGACGCACCGGGGGAAAGGTGACCGTGCTCGACGTGGACTACCACCACGGCAATGGCACGCAAGAAATCTTCTACGACCGTGACGACGTGCAGTACGTGTCGTTGCACGGCGACCCGCGTCGTGCGTATCCGTACTTCACGGGGCACGCCGACGAAACCGGTACCGGCAAGGGCTTGGGGTCCACGTACAACGTGCCGTTGCCCAAGCGCACTGCTGACGACGCGTACATCTCAGCGCTGTCAACGTGCGCTGAGAAGATCGCAGCGTTCAAACCCACCGCACTGATCGTGTCGCTTGGTCTCGACACGTTCATCACCGATCCGATCGCCGACCTGGCGGTAACCACCGAGGGTTTCTCACGCAGCGGGTCGTTGCTCGCGCAACTCAACCTGCCAACCATCGTGCTGCAAGAGGGTGGCTACGACGTGCAGGCACTCGGGCGCAACGTGCACGCCTGGTTGACGGGTTTCGGCGCCTAGTCGTTCGACGAAAACCCGTCGCGTGCTCTAGTCGCGGCGCTGATCGCGCAGGTATGCCTCGAACTGCGCAGCCAACTCGTCACCCGACGGAATGTCGGCGGTGTCGTCGTCACGCTGGTGGGCGGCGTCGTAGGCCGACTCCAGTTGTGACAGCAGTTGTGCATGTTCGGGGTTGGAGGCAACCAACGTGTCGAGTCGCTCGCGATGGGCGGAGGCATCGGCGCGAGCCGCACTGACGTCGAGCGAGATACCTCCGGTGTCGCACACCGCGCCGAGCAACGCCACGGTCGCTGCCGGATATGGCATGGTGGTGGCGTAGTGCGGCACCTGTGCCCAGATGCCGATGGAAGGAATTCCGCGCCCGGTGAGCACGTGCTCGAGTACGGCCTCGATGCCGGCGGGAACGTCCACCGAACTGCGTACGTAGGGCAGCGACACGATGGCATCCGACGACGGGGAAGTGCACGACAAGTTCACTGCGCGCGTGTGCGGCGTGGCGAACGGATAGGCGCCGAGTCCGATCATCTTTCGCACACCGAGCTGCGTGGCAAGTTCGCCAACGCTGGCGGCGAACTGGTTCCATCTGGAGTCGGGCTCGTGCCCGGTGAGGAGCAGAATCTCCTTGCCGTTGATGTCGTGGCCGAGCATGATCTCCGTCGACGGCCAATCCAGGCGGGTGTTGATGCCTTCGCGAAGTTCCATGGTGGGTCGGCGTGCGCGAAAGTCGAGGTACTCGTCGGCGTTGAAGGTCACCAGTGTGGTTGCACCCGACACGTCGATGAGGCGCGTCATTGCCGAGTGCGCGGCTGAACTGGCGTCGATCCACCCTTGCAACATGACCACCAGCAAGGGCGACGACAGCGTCGGCATCTGCGCATAGCTTTCGTGCAGGTGGTAGGAGTCGGGTGTCGAACCTGGCGACGACATCTGGCTGGTCAGTGTAGGCGCGAGAGCGACCGGTGTGCTGCTGTGACTGCCGACTCAACCTGGGCGGCAAACGGAGCCAATTCTTCGGCCGAACGATCTCCAAGTGCTCCACCGAGATACCGCGCGTACACGCCTTCGATGATGCAGGCCAGTTTCCAAAACGCAAAAGCGGTGTAGAAATCCAGCTGCGAGACGTCGCGCTTGGTGATGCGGGCGTAGCGCTCCACCAAGTCGGCGCGATTGAGGAATCCTTTCACGCGGTTTGCCTGTGCCTGCCATGCAGACGACTCGTCATCGGGGCCGGTGTAGTACGCCATGAGCAATCCGAGGTCAGCGAGCGGGTCGCCGAGTGTGCAGATTTCCCAATCCAGCACTGCGGCGATGCGACCATCGTCGTTCACGATGCAATTGTCGAGTCGATAGTCGCCATGAACGATGGTGGCCGGGCCTTGTTCGGGAATCCGCTGTGCGAGTGCGTCATGCACTTGGTCGAGCAACGGCAGGTCCCTGGTTTTCTGCGCGTTGAATTGCCCGTACCAGCGCTTGAGTTGTCGCGCGATGTATCCCTCGTGGCGCGCAAGATCGGCGAGGCCGACATTCTCCAGGTTCACGGCGTGAATCGCGGCCATGGTGTCGATCAGCGACTCACTCGCCGTGCGTCGCGCCTGTTCGGTGAGCACACGCTCGGCGATGGTGGCGTCGCGAATGACATGGCCATCGACGAAACCCATCACATAGAACGGCGCACCGTTGACGGCGGGGTCGTCGCACATTGCCAGCGCTGGAGCAACCGGTACGTCGGTGTTGCGCAGTGCGTGGATGATGCGGTGTTCGCGTCCCATGTCGTGTGCGCTCGCAAGCGTGTGCGACAGCGGCGGGCGGCGTAACACGTACTTGGTGCCTCGTGCGTCGGTGAGTTTGAAGGTGAGATTGGAGTGTCCACCCGCAATCACCTCGGCCGTAAACGGGGGAGTAAATCCCGTCACGTGTTCTGCCAGCCACGGGGTAACGGTTGCAGTGGCGATGCCATCGCGGGCCGCATCAACCATGCGGCAAAACTACTCGCCCGACGCTGGAACGGCACGGTTGCCCGACGCTGGAATGACACCGTTCGCCGAGCGGTATCGTGAGCGCGTGAGTTCCGCGGTCGGCGTCATCGATGTCAGTGATGCAACCTTTCAAAAGGAAGTCATCGAACGTTCCAAAACCACACCGGTGGTGGTGGACTTGTGGGCCACGTGGTGCGGCCCGTGCAAAACCCTCGGCCCCATCTTGGAAAAGGTGGTGTCGGCCACGGGCGGCAAGGTGATACTCGCCAAGGTGGATGTCGACAAGAATCCGGCAATCGCGCAAGCCTTCCAGGTGCAGTCGATTCCCGCCGTGTATGCGCTGAAGAACGGTCAAGTCGTGGACGGCTTCATGGGTGCTCTGCCCGAGCACGAAGTGAAAACCTTCGTGGGCAAGTTGGCTCCGGGAGGCGAGATCGTGGATGTTGCCACCTTGCTCGCGCGTGGCGATGAAGCGAGTTTGCGTGAAGCGTTGAAGATGGAGCCCACCAACGAACAAGTCGTGCTGGCTCTCGGTGCGTTGCTGTTGTCGAACGGCACGGTCACCGATGCGTTGGAGATCTTGCAGCGTGTGCCGCAGACCCCCAAGGTGGCTGGGCTGGTGGAACGCGCCAAGGCAATGTTCGTTCCCGACGACAACTACGCCGTGCAACTCGATGCGTTGTTGCCACTGGTCAAGGCTGACGAAGAGGCCCGCAAGCGCTTCTTGGAGATTCTCGACACGATGGGACCAGGCGATCCCCGCACCGCTACGTATCGTCGCAAGATGACGGGAATGCTCTTCGCCTAAGTGATGGTCGGCCGTGCCGACACGAGTGTGATGGTCGGCCGTGCCGACACGAGTGTGATGGTCGGCCGTGCCGACCCAAGTCCTCTTCCGTTTGCAGCTCGCCGTGCACACAGCATGGCGTGGAGATGTTGTGGGAGTGGTGGCGCTGGCTGGGCTGGCGCCGCATAGTCGTCGTAGCAGTTGCGATACCGATTGTGGCCGTGGTGGTGTGGTGGATGGTGCGGCTACCTGCACCCCCCGTGGAGAACTTCATCCCGACCGCACCCGAAGCTCCCGCGTCACTTGACCCCCTCGCACCGCTCGACACGCTCGCGCCAACACGCATCGCCGTGCACGTGGTGGGTGCGGTGCAACAACCCGGCGTGTACCACCTTGTCGCTGGTGCTCGCGGTGACGATGCAGTTCGTGCCGCAGGTGGCCCCACCGCTGATGCCGACGTACGACGAGTGAATCTTGCTGCCCCGTTGACGGACGGCGAACAGTTCTTGGTGCCCCGAAAAGGCGAGCACGTTGTCATCACCGTGCCGCCCTCGCGCGGTGGCTCGGCCGGCAATTCCAGCGGCGGCTCCGCGGGCAATACCGCCGGTAACTCCGCCGGAGTCCCACCAAGCGGTGCGCTCCTCGTGGATCTCAATCGTGCAACCGTGGCGGAACTCGATCAGTTGCCCGGCGTTGGGCCATCCACCGCACGAGCGATTGTTGACCATCGCACACGCAATGGACCGTTTGCATCAGTCGACGATCTGCTCGCCGTGCGCGGTATCGGTCCTGCAAAACTCGCGGAGTTGAAACCCTTCGCTCGGGTGTGATGCGCGATGCGCGCAACGCAAGAAGGCGATGTACTACAGCACGCTGAGGGCAAACATCGCAAAGCCCGCGAATCCGCCAACGCTCATCGCCAAGGCCAGCGGCCACATCACCGACCACCAATCGCGCCAGTCTGCGATGGGTCGCTTGGTGGCACGATGCGCAGCCCATTGGCCAAGCCCGCACCACAGCGCCAAACTGAGCGCCACACCAATGGCTATGGTGCTCACTCCGGTGGTAATCGGAATGCCAAAGGCCACCAGCAAGGGGCACGCGGCAATGATCAGCGCGAATCCTGCCACTCCGGCTATACGCCCGGGCAAGAGCAGGAGCAGACCACCGACGGCGGCGACCATCGCGGCGCCTCCAAGCGCATAGATGCCGCCTTTGCGTCGCAGCTCGGTGCGATAGGCGATCACGCCACCTGGAATCGCCACGTGCGCCATGTTATTCGCTCATCACACGCTCGTTATGTCACGGTCGCCGTTGGGTGTTGCATTGCCGCACGTCTGGGAAGTGACCTCGCCTCGCGTGTACCGGTGGTCGCCTGGGTCGCTGGTGTGAGTGCTGTCGTGGTGCCGTGGCGAGTGGTGTGGTGGGCGTTCATTGGCGTTGCGGTGGCAACGACCCTCACCACCCCTGCATCGCGCGATGTAACGCTCCACGTTCGGCGTGCGGCTCGAAAGCGGCGCCACATGTTTGCGGCACTCGTTGCACTTACGGCCCTGCATGGTGCAGTGGAGTGGCATCACCTGACAACTCCACGAACGGGGGATTTCTCGGGAGTTGCTCTTGCGCGTTCCGACGCTGCACCGCGCGCCGGTGCGTTGTCGGTCATCGTTGAACTCGACGGCGAAAACTTTCGTCTCACGCTGCACGGCAGTGCTCGCAACACGATTCGCACCGTGAAAATGGGCGATGTGGTCGTGCTCGACGCCGATCGGGTGGCGTACGACTCCCGCCGATTGCGCTTCTCTGCCGGGCGTCACGTGCAGGGCGAACTTCGCAATGTCACGGTGCACGCCACGGCACCGGCGCCAACGCCGTGGCATCGTGCAGCCAACCGTATTCACGAATTGGTGGATCGTGGAGCACGTACCATGCACTCCGACGACGCCGCACTGGTGCGTGGATTGGTGTTGGGTGACGAATCGCGGCAGCCGTCCCGCATGACCGAGGCATTTCGTGACGCTGGATTGGGTCATCTTCTTGCGGTGTCGGGTCAGAACGTTGTGCTCATTTTGGCAGCGCTCACTCCGATGTTTCGACGCTTCACGCGATGGTGGCGACTTTCCGCTGCTCTCGGTGTGGTGTCGATGTTCGCGGTGATCACCAGGTTGGAGTCCAGCGTGGTGCGCGCAGCCGTCATGGCTGGTGTGGTGCAGGTGGGATATGCGATCGGTCGCGATGTGGCGCCATTGCGTGCCCTCGCAGTCACCGTGATCGGCATCGTGTCGCTCGATCCACTTGCCACATGGTCGGTGGGATTCGTGTTGTCGGTAGCGGCAACCGCTGGCCTCATCGCGATTACACCGCATCTTGGTGGTTCCATTTTTTCTGCAACCACCGCAGCGCAGCTTGGTGTCGCACCGTTCGTGCTGCTGTGGTTTGGGTCGATGCCGCTCGTTGCGTTGATCACCAACGTGCTTGCGGTACCGGTCGCTTCGCTGGTGATGATGATTGCGCCGCCACTCCTCACCATTGCGGCATTCGTTCCCGATTCCGTCTCCGAACTGCTCGGCACTCCGGTGGTGGCATCGACGCGATGGGTGTGGTGGGTTGCCGAACTCGGGGCCCGAGTGCAGGTGCCCGCACTGGTGAACGGTGTCGGGTGGGTGGTGGTGGTACTGGGCATCGCGTGGCGCGCTCGGCGCCGTTGAGCCCCGCGCTTGGCGCCGCCGAGCCCGACGCCGGTGAAAACTCGCTCCCTAGCACACCGTCGTGCGAGGCTGGAAGGGTGCCGTCCTATCTCATCACCGGTGACGATGTGCGACTCATCTCCGCACAACTCTCCGACCTCGTCAACCAATTGGTGGGGGATGCCGACCGGTCATCGGTGTACGAGTCGTTCGACTTTGCCGAAGTGCAATCCGACGACCGCGACGCGATGGTTGCACAAGTGGTGAATGCCGCACAAACACAGTCGCTCTTTGCCGACTTCAAGGTGGTGGTGGCACGCAACATCGACACCTCGCCACTCGATCACGGGCCGCTCGTCGATTATCTGCGCGCGCCGTTGGAGCAGTGCCATCTCATCTGCACGGCATCCGGACGTGTGCCCAAGGCGCTCAATGATGCGCTGAAGAAGGCCGGCACCACCATGTTCGAAACCACGCCGCCGTCGAAGCACCGCGAGTTGGTGGAGTGGTACAAATCCAAGTTCATCGAGGCTGGCCTCAAAATCGACGCCGTGGCGCTCCAAGAAGTGGTGGAGTGGCTCGGCCAAGACTCCGCGCGTCTGCCGGGTTTGCTCGAGGTGTTGGCCTCCACGTACGGAGAAAAGCAGCGCCTGTCGTTCGAGGATGTGAGTCCGTTTCTTGGTCAAGCCGGACACGTGCAGCCGTGGGACCTCACCGATGCAATCGACGGTGGCGATACGGCGAATGCGTTGTTCATGTTGCGACGCATGTTGCGCAGCGGCGAGTTCCATCCGTTCCAGGTCATGTCGTTGCTGCACAATCACTACGTGAAGGCGTTGCGACTCGATGGTTCGGGTGCGGCCGATCCAGTGCAAGCGATGAACCTCATCGGCTCACGCAGCGATTTTCAGGGACGCAAGTACTTGGAGTTGTCCCGAGCGCTCGGCTCCACCAAGGTGATCGATGCCGTGCAACTACTGGCTCGCGCCGACCGCGCTTTGCGTGGGGGAACGGGGCTCGAAAACGAGGTGGTACTCGAGGTGCTCGTGGCGCGACTGAGTCGGCTGCTGCCACCCAGGCCGTCGCGCAAGCCGGTGCGAAAGGGTGCTACGTCGCGACGTTAGAAACGCGAATTACTTCGCGGCGTTGATCTGACGCATCAAGCGGCTCTTGCGACGTGCCGCTTGCTTTGGGTGAATGATTCGCTTGGCGGCCGCCATGTCGAGGCGCTTCACTGCCAATCGGAGTGCTTCTGCGTTCTCTGGGGTGCCCTTGGTCTCACGAACGACCTTCACGCGGGTGCGCAATTCGCTCTTCACGGCCTTGTTGCGCTCGGTGCGCTTGGCGTTGGTGATGATGCGCTTTTTCTGACTCTTGATGTTTGCCATGGCTCGTTCACGCTACCAGCGCATCGTTGGTGCCTGATGGGCGCACGCCACACCGCCCGAGGTGTGCATCGTCGGCGCCCGCGCACCTATGAAGAGTAGAATTTTCGCAGGTTTCAGCCCGAAATGCCGTGGGGTGAAACAACCCCTCATGGAACAGTCCCGCATCCGCAACTTCTCGATCATTGCGCATATCGACCACGGCAAGTCCACGTTGTCGGACCGCATTCTGGAGCTCACCAAGGCCGTCGATGCCCGCGACATGCGAGCGCAATACCTGGACTCCATGGATCTGGAACGCGAGCGCGGCATCACCATCAAGGCTCAGAACGTTCGCGTGTCGTGGAAAGACCACATGCTGCACCTCATCGATACACCCGGTCACGTGGACTTCGGCTACGAGGTGAGTCGCTCGCTTGCTGCGTGCGAAGGCGTGGTGTTGGTGGTGGATGCCGCCCAAGGCATCGAGGCCCAAACCTTGGCCAACTGTTATCTCGCATTGGAAAGCAATCTGGAGATCGTTGCTGCACTGAACAAGATCGATCTTCCCGCAGCCGACCCCGATCGCTTCGCGATGGAAATCGAAAAGGTGCTCGGCATTCCGGCCGAGGACATCCTGCGCATTTCTGCAAAAACGGGTGAGGGCGTGCCCGAGTTGTTGGACGCGGTGGTGGCTCGAATTCCCGCGCCGAAGGGTGATCCGAACGCACCGCTGCAGGCGCTGATCTTCGACAGTCAGTACGACCAGTACCGCGGTGTGGTGTCCAGCGTGCGCGTGATGAACGGTCGCATGCGCAAGAAGGACAAGGTGCTGTTCATGCAAGCCGGCGCCGAGCACGAAGTGCTGGAAATCGGCGCACGTCGCCCCACCACGCAGGAAGTTGACGAACTCAACACGGGCGAGGTGGGTTACCTCATCGCCGGTGTGAAGGATGTCGGCGAAGCCCGCTCGGGCGAAACCGTGACCCATGTTGCGCATCCAGCCGACAAGGCGTTGGAGGGGTATCGCGACCCCAAGGCGATGGTGTTCTGCGGATTGTTCCCGATCGACGCCGACGATTTCGAGGTGTTGCGCGAGAGTCTGCAGAAACTCAAGCTCAACGATGCCTCCATTTCGTATCTGCCCGAGTCGTCGGGTGCGCTGGGGTTCGGCTTCCGCTGTGGATTCCTCGGGCTCTTGCACATGGAAATCGTGAAGGAACGTCTGGAGCGCGAGTTCAACCTTGCACTCATCGCCACTGCGCCATCGGTGCAGTATCGCGTGTTGCGCACCGACGGCGAAATTGATGTGGTGGACAATCCAGCCGAACTTCCCGCCACGGTGAACATCGAGGAAATCGAGGAGCCGTTCTTCAAGGTGAGCATCATTACGCCGAAGGAATACACGGGCGCGCTCATGGAGTTGTGCCAAACCCGTCGCGGTGAGATGACCAAGCTCGAGTATCTCTCGCCCGAGCGCGTGGAGATGCAGTACATGTTGCCGCTCGCCGAAGTGGTTGTGGACTTCTTCGACCAGATGAAGAGCAAGTCGCAGGGGTACGCCAGCCTCGACTACGAGTTGCACGGTTATCGAAGCAGCGACCTGGTGCGTGTGGACATCTTGCTCAACGGCATTCCGGCCGACGCGTTCAGCACCATCGTGCACCGTGAGAAGGCGTACGCCTACGGCAACCGCATGTGCGAGAAGTTGAAGAAGCTCATCCCACGCCAGATGTTCGATATTCCGATTCAGGCGGCCATCGGCGGCAAGGTGATCTCCCGCGAGACCGTGAAGGCCAAACGCAAGGACGTGCTCGCCAAGAGTTACGGCGGCGACATTTCGCGCAAACGAAAACTGCTCGACAAGCAAAAAGAAGGCAAGAAGAAGATGAAGGCCATCGGTCGCGTGGAGGTGCCCGGGGACGTGTTCATTTCTGCGCTGAAGCTCGATGACTGACGCCGCGCCTGGAGCGCCAGTAGCCGATACCGCTGCGCAAGTAGCCGATACTGCCGCGCGATCCGGCATGTTCCGGTCGCTGCGGGCCTACAACGCTCGCCTGTACTTTGGCGGACTGCTCCTCAGCAACATCGGTTCGTGGTTGCAGCTGACCGCCACGTCGTATCTGGTGTATCGCCTGACCGGTAACGCGGCAGATCTTGGCTACAACGTGGCATTCCAGTTTCTACCGATGCTCGTGCTCGGCACCTGGGCTGGTTCGTTTGCCGATCGCTACGACCGACGCTCCATCATGATCGTGACGCAAGGGCTGCTGGCCACACAGGCAATCGTGATGGGTGTCCTCGATCTCACCGACAACATTTCCCTACCGATCGTGTGGACGTTGTCCTTGCTGCTTGGTGTGGTCGGCGCCATGGACAACCCGGCGCGTCGTGGATTGATCACCGAGTTGGTGCCGACGGCCCAACTCAGCAATGCAATGTCCCTCAACACCACGGTGATGACGGGCTCACGGGTGTTCGGTGCCGCATTGGCTGCGGTGCTGGTCACTCCGCTGGGCACCGGCTGGCTGTTCATCCTCAATGGCGTGTCGTATGCAGCCATGATCTACGGCATCGTCGGGTTGCGAAAGTCGGAGATGGTTCCGGCCATCAAGCGTCCTGCAGGTGGCCAACCCATTCGCGACGTGCTGCGATACGTTCGCTCCAACCGTCGCTTGTCGTCGATGTTCTTTGCGTACATCGTGGTGAGCACGTTTGCGTTCAATTACAGCGTGGTGTTTCCGAAGTTCGCCGACATCAAGTGGGGCAACGAGGGTGCCTTCGGTTGGCTCCTCACGGTGACGGGCATCGGCAGTGTGGTGGGTGCGCTCGCCACTGCTCGACTGCAACGTGTTTCGTTGCGCTGGTTGATGTTCAACGTGGGTGTGCTCGGTGCGGCCAATGTCGCCGTGGCATTCAGTCCGCAATTGTGGTTGGCTTTCGTGTTGTGCTTGCCTCTTGGCTTTGGTGGGGCAGCGATGATTGCGTCGGGCAATGCCATCAGCCAGCAGGAGTCGCCGCCCGACATGCGTGGTCGTCTTCTTGCGTTGACCGCAGTTGCCTTCTTGGGTAGCACGCCCATTGGCGGACCGATCACAGGGTTGATCGCCGACGTCGTGTCGCTGGAATGGTCGCTGGCCTACGGCGGTGTGTCATGCTTTTTGTGCCTCGCCGTGTTGGCGTGGCGCTGGAGGTAAACGCAGCGATGGGTACGTCGATCATCTGGTTTCGTCGCGACTTGCGATTGGCCGATCATCCGGCACTGAACGCCGCTCTTGCGCACGGCACCACCACGCCGTTGTTCGTGCTCGACCCACTCTTCGTCAAGCGTTCGGGTGCGGCCCGCATGGCGTTCATGTTGCGAAATCTTCGTTCGCTCGATGCGTCGATGAATCGTGCCGTGGTGGTACGCCATGGTGATCCGCTCGACATCGTTCCACGCTTCGCCAAGGAAGTCGGCGCCGACAAGGTATTCGTGAGCGCCGACTTTGCACCGTATGGTTCGAGTCGCGACAACGAGGTTGCCGCACGCTTGCAAGCAATGAACGTGGAGTTGGTTCGTGTCGGCTCGCCGTACGCGGTGGATCCCGGTACCGTGCGCAAACCCGACGGCACACCGTATGCGGTGTTCACGCCGTTTTCACGCGGGTGGATTGCGCACGGGTGGAAAGCTCCGTTGCCAGTACCCGCCACCATGAATCTGCGTGGCGCACCCGACATCAAATGCGACGGCATTCCCGCCGAGCCGGCGCTGCCAGTCGTTGCGTCTGGCGCCTCTGCCGACACCGTGGCCCTGCCCGCAGCAGGGGAAGCAGCCGCGTGGTCTCGCTGGGAACTGTTCGCATCCGACGCACTAAGTCGTTACAAGGAAGAACGCAACAATCCCGATCGGGACGGTTGCAGCATGTTGTCGCCGTATCTCCGTTTCGGCGTGTTGCATCCGCGCCAGCTGTTGGCCGAGTTGAAGCCCGACAAGAATCACGATCACTATCGCAGTGAGTTGGGTTGGCGCGAGTTTTATGCCGATGTGTTGCATCACCAACCGCACACCACATGGAAGAACTTGCAGCCAAAGATGGCAGCCATGCCCGTGGACACCGACGCCAAAGCCAAGCAACGTTTCGCGTTGTGGTGCGAGGGTCGCACGGGTTACCCGATCGTCGATGCAGGAATGCGCCAGATGCTGGCCACCGGCTGGATGCACAATCGTGTGCGCATGATCGTGGCAAGTTTCTTGGTGAAGGACCTGCACTTGCCGTGGCAGTGGGGCGCCAAGTTCTTCATGATGCATCTGGTGGACGGCGACATCGCATCCAACAATCACGGCTGGCAGTGGACTGCTGGCACGGGCACGGATGCCGCGCCGTACTTTCGTATCTTCAACCCTGCCATGCAGGCGGAAAAGTTCGACCCAACGGGTGCGTTCGTGCGCACGTGGATTCCCGAGTTGCAGCAGGTGCCCGACAAGTTCGTGCACACACCGGCGGAAAATCCGGCGGGTCTCCCGAAGGGCTACGTGGCGCCGATGGTCGATCACGGCGAAGAGCGCGATGAGGCACTTCGTCGATACAAATTGGTCACGGGCAAGTAGCACTCCTGCGCTCAGTAGCCTGAAAGGCACGATCATGGCCGCAAGTGGTGTCGACGACCGCAGAATCGCCATTCTCCGCAAGGTGATTGAGCACTACGTCGCCACTGGTCAGCCCGTCGGCTCCAACCACATCGCCTCGATGCCCGGCGTCACGGTGTCGGCAGCAACCATTCGCAACGACATGGCCGCGCTCGAAGCCGAGGGCTATCTCGCTCAGCCCCACACGTCGGCGGGTCGTGTACCAACGGACAAGGGCTATCGCGTGTACGTGGATCATCTCACCACCACGGATGTGGCCAAGGCCGGACGCCTCGACACGGTAAACCGCCAGCGCCTCGGTGATTTCTTCGACTCTGCACACTTTCGCCTGGAAGAAACGTTGCACCGCACGTCATTGCTCTTGGCCCAACTCACCAACTACACCGCCGTGGTCACGGGTCCGTCGGTGTCCGAAGCGGTCGTGCGCTCGGCGCACGTGGTGGCGCTCAACGATCGCCTCGGCACGGTGGTGGCGGTACTTTCCAACGGCGATATCGAGAGCGAGCAAATCGAGTTCGCCACGCCACCAAGCGACATGCAGATTGCACTCGTGAACGCACGACTCAACGAAACGCTGGTGGGCAAGGCCATCGGCGATGCCACGTTCACCTCGCGGACACCCGACCGCAGCGAATCGTCCCGACGTGACACCCCGCGCAACAGCGACGGAGACGACGCTGACGTCGAAACGCTTGTCGGTCGTGCCGTTGCCGCGGTGACCGAGGGGAAACGTCGCGAAAGCGTGTTCGTCGGCGGCACCGCGAGCCTTACCACTTCGTTCGATGCAGTGGAAGTGGTGCGCTCGGTGCTGGAGACGCTCGAGCAGCAGTACGTGGTGGTGTCGCTGGTTCGCGACATGCTGAGCCGCGGTGTGAGCGTGGCCATCGGCGCCGAAACCGGGGTGGAACCGTTGAGTGTGTGTTCGGTGGTGCTCGCCCCCGTGGTGCGTGACGGTGAAACCATCGGCAGTGTCGGTGTGCTCGGCCCAACCCGCATGAACTATCCCGCAGCACTCGCCACGGTGGAAGTGGTGAGTGATCGTCTCGGCCGCCGACTTACCGAGGGCTGAATCAACGATGTTCAATACCGAGGGCTGATCACGCAATGTCGACCGACTTCTACGAACTGCTCGGCGTCGCACGCACCGCTTCTGCCGACGACATCAAACGTGCGTACCGCAAGTTGGCACGCGAGTTGCATCCCGACAAGAACCCCGGC
>SXPV01000037.1 GCA_005793215.1 Actinomycetota bacterium | reverse complement strand
TTGCGATCAGCAAAGTTGCTGCGCGCTTTAATGAGAGCCTCGGTGGTCACACAACAACAGTAGGTGGGAGCGCTTCGCGTCGCGCGAGCGCACGAACCCGCGCCCGTGTGCGTGGTTGCTACTGCGGTAGAAAGTACGGATTATGCGGCCGACGGCCGGCTCGCATCGCGGCGATGGCTGATTCCGCGTTGGTGTCTGTGGCGCTCCGTCCGCGTTGGAGGGCGGCCGAAGTTGCATCTCGATTGTTGGCAAACACGGCGTCGGCATCGCTCGCCTCGGGGTTTACCCACACTGCAACGATGAGCACCAACTGGTCGAGCATCGTTGCGTCGAAACGGTCGGCGACGTGTGCCGTGACCCCAGCGGCAACGCCGGCTTGCGCAGCACCCCACGTGAGGGTGCCGTGGAGGTCACCAGCAATCGTCGCTTTGTTCACGAACAATGTTGGTGGCTGTACCGGAACGTTCGGCGCCCAGACGGCAAGAAACGGCACGTGACCCGGTGTTGGTTGCGCGAGAGCCGTCGCAAAGGCCGTGCCAACCGGCCCGTTACGCAACCCCAACACCGTGTTGATGTGGGCGGCGTTGGCTCCCTCGCCAGCGAATCCTTCGCCAATCTCGATGGGTTGATTGGTCGAAGGGCGCATGAATCGGCTCAACGAATCTCGGCGTTTCATCGTGCGTCCCTTGCAGGGAGGCGACCGTAGCGGGACAACTTCAACTCGTCGGTGGAGTCGGTGCCAGGTTTGGTGTCGTATGCCAACAGTGCCACGTATCGGGGAACTTCGCCGACGATCGGGCTCACGCGGTGCATGCTGCGACGGCCGTTGAACAACATCAACGTCCCGGCAGTCATGGGTTCGACACGCACGCGAGTTCGGTCGCCCTCCAGCAACTCGGCGATCGCATGCTCGCCGGCATCGCGGATGCGACTGGCGTTCTCGAAGTCCCCGCCGCTGGAAGACGACTGCAGCGCAATCGAAACCACGAAGTCGGTCATGTCGAAGTGCCAGTCCAAAACATCGCCGTCGCGCATGATCGACACGTTGAGCGCGCCGAACGGATCGGCGTAGCGATACAGCTTCGCCACTCCCAGGCACGAACGAATGAATTCAAGGAGCTCGTCGGACTCGTACAACTGGCGCAGCACGCTGGTGGTAGGGAAGTGGTCGTATGCCAACACCTCGAGCGAGTCGTACAACACCGTCGTGGCGGTGCCGTCACCAGATGCCTGCGTGAGGTAGGGGTTCCGCTTTGGTGCCGACCGATGGGCAAGCGGTGCAAGCGTGTCGCATTCGTCCACCATCAATTGGACTGCCGAAGAAGTGATGAAGTGGGGCAACACGCATACACCTTCGTCTCGCATCTGTTGGTTGGCACGCGCAATGAGCGCTGGATCGTCCAATCGGTAACGCTCGGAGTTGATGGCCACGAGCGAGGACATATCCCCACGGTAGTGATGCGCCGTAATCAGCGTGGCGCGAGATGCCTCGGTCGGGCTCAGGTCGTCTAGATCGGACCCGGGTCGGCTAGTTCAGACTCGGGTCGTCGGGAAAGTTGCGCACCCAGTTGCGATGCACGGGATCGCGTTCCAGAACGCGTCGCCACAACGTCTCGGGCGTACTGTCGAACGCATCGTCTCGCTGTGCGTCGAGCACGTACCAGTGCTCTTCGGCAAGTTCGCCATCGAGTTGTGCGGCTCCCCATCCGGAATAGCCCACAAAAAGTCGCAATGCCGAGCACTCGGTGGCGTTTGTGGCATCACTGTTGAGGTCAACGGTGTGAAGACCCCCACCGACTTCGCTGGTCCATGAACGTTCTTCGCCGTCGTCGAAGCGGGCAAGACCGATGATCGAGTTCTGCTGGACGGGACCACCTTCGAAGAACACCGACGGTGTGGAAGTGTGGGTGATCCAGTCGTCGAGGGCCGCCTCGTCGCCGACAGAGTCCACCTCGGTCGGACGTGAGATCACCAATCCGAAGGCCCCATCGGCGTCGTGCGTCAGCATCAGCACCACTGCGCGCTCGAAGTTGGGGTCGTTGAGTGGCGGGGCAGCCACCAGGAGTCGACCCCGCGTACTCGTCATTGCTAGCAGTCGACGGTGGTAAGTGCGCCGGAATGCACATCGTAAATGGCGCCAGCCACTACGAGTGCGGAGGGCAACAGCTTGTAACCGCGAATGGCAGCAACATCGTCGATGAGTTGTTGTTGCTGATTGCTCACCGTGGCAAAGCGCACCGACGTGGTGTCAACGCCACTGCGCTCAGCGATGAGGCGATGTATGTCGCTCTCGTCGCCCTTTGCCATTCGACAGTCGGTATGTGGCATCACGAGAACGCGTTCGACCCCGAGTAAATACGTGGCGAGCACCAGTGTGCGCAGCACGTCGTCGGTTACCCGGGCTCCAGCGTTGCGAAGAATCTTGACATCGCCAGGGCTCATTCCCACCACGGCGAGTGGATCGATACGGCTGTCCATGCACGTGACGATTGCCAGTCCCCGACGTGCGAAGCCCGTGAGCCCAGAGTCCGTAAAACCGTCGACATGATGGCCATTGGCGGCAAGGACGTCGGAAAACGAGTCGGCGGGGAAGGGGCGAGGGGTCGTCATTTGCGCCACAGACTATGCCGTCGCCGTTCGCGACGGGGAGCTTGTCCCCGAAAATTTGATGTGACATGCTGCATACTTATGCAATCACCTGTATCATCATACAGATGGGACTTTCTGGCACTTTGCGCGTAGGCGTCATCGGGGCATCCGGGTACACCGGTACCGAATTGCTGCGCTTGATGGCCGCACACCCCATTTTTGACGTGGTGTACGCGACGGGGGACTCCCAGGCAGGAACCCTGGCATCCAGTCTGTATCCCTCCTTGGCGGCGTCGTATCCATCGCTGGTGTTTGCAGAGTACGACCCCGCCGAAGCAGCTAAGTGCGACGTGGTGTTCTTGGGGCTTCCACACGAAGCGTCGCTGGCGTTGGTTCCACAACTGGTCGACAACGTGCGTTTGGTGGTGGATCTCTCCGCCGCGTATCGATTGAAGGATGCTTCTCAATATCCAACGTGGTACGGCTTTGCCCACGACCAGCCCGAGCTCCTCGCGCGCGCCGTGTACGGATTGCCCGAGTTGTATCGAAACGAACTTGCTGGCGCGCAGCTGATTGCCACTCCCGGGTGTTATGTGACTGCAGCGTCATTGGCACTTACGCCGTTGGTGCGTGCTGGTCTCATCGACACCGCCGGTGTCATCGTCGATGCCGCCTCGGGAGTGTCGGGTGCTGGGCGAGTGCCCAAACCGAACACCCACTTCAACACGGTGAATGAGGACTTCACGGCATACGGCCTGCTCGATCATCGACATACGCCGGAGATCGAACAAGTCACGGGCGCGACCGTATTGTTCACGCCGCATTTGGCACCGATGAATCGTGGAATCCTTGCCACGTGTTACGCCAAGCCCGCAAGTGCAACGCCCACCACGCAATCGCTGTTGGCCACATTGGCCAAGGCGTACGCCAAGGAACCGTTCGTCGTCGTGCGACCAACCTCGCCATCAACCAAAGCCACTCTCGGTTCGAATGCGGCACACATCACTGCTCGCTACGACGAGCGCACCAACACCGTGATGGTGATTTGTGCCATCGACAACCTCGCAAAAGGTGCATCCGGAGGTGCGATCCAAGCAGCGAACGTGGCACTCGGCATACCGGAAACCATGGGTTTGTCGTCAGTGGGGATGTACCCATGAACCCAGCCAAGGGATCTTCGTGAAGATTTTGCCAAAGACCCGTGCCTCCGTGTTGAGCGAAGCGCTGCCGCACCTGCAGCGTTTCGCGGGGCACGTCATCGTGGTGAAGTACGGCGGTAACGCGTTGGCGGAGTCATCCGACGACGCCATGGAAGTGTTCGCTCGCGATATTGCATTGCTTCACGCCGTTGGCATGAAGCCGGTGGTGGTGCACGGTGGTGGGCCACAGATCTCGGCACTGATGGATCGTCTGGGAAAGCAGGCCACGTTTCACAACGGTTTACGGGTCACTGATGCAGAAACCATGGAGATCGTCAGCATGGTGTTGCTGGGCACGGTGAACCCAATGCTCGTTTCCTCGATCAATACGGCTGGCGCCAACGCCGCTGGTGTGAGCGGGCAGGACATGGGCCTGTTCCAATGCGTACAGCGCGACCCTGCGCTTGGGTTCGTTGGCGACGTCGTCAACGTGAATCCTGCAGCGGTGCAAGGCCTGCTCGACGACGGCGTGGTTCCCGTGGTGGCAACACTCGGCACCGACGACAAAGGACAGAGCTACAACATCAATGCCGACACTGCCGCGAGTGCACTTGCGGTGGCACTGAAGGCCACGAAGATCCTGTTCCTCACCGACGTTGCCGGCGTCATGCGCAATCCGAGTGATGCCGAGTCGCTCATCTCCACCCTCACGCCCCGCGAAGCCGCCGAGTTGCAGGCCTCTGGAGTGATTTCCGGTGGGATGATTCCCAAGGTGGAGAGCTGCCTCCACGCGGTCGAAGGTGGCGTTGGCGCAGCGCACATCTTGGATGGTCGCGTGGCTCACGTGACG
>SXPV01000036.1 GCA_005793215.1 Actinomycetota bacterium | reverse complement strand
TGCACACACATGGGTATGAGCAGCAATCGAAAAGGCAAGTTCATGTCGTCGGGTGAAGCCGATCGCCTCACCCTCCATCAGACCCTCCGAGGTCTCATGCCCGAGAACGTCGCCGACATCCTCATGGCCCACCTCCCGCCGGTCGGCTGGAGCAATGTTGCCACCAAGGATGACATCAACCTCCTCAGAATGGAGATGAATCAACGATTCACGTTCGTGAATGAGAAGTTCAAACAAGTTGACACGCGACTCGACCGTCTGGAAACCAAGATCGACCAACTCGCATCGATGAAGCGTTACGTGGTCACCACCGGCATCTCGCTCGCCGCACTCATTCTCGGGATGGGCGTACCGATGTTGGTGGCCGTCATCTGACGCTGCTCTGGCCAGAGGTGACCCGACGGACGCTCAGGCGTCGGGCAGTTTGTAGTCGGCGAAGCGATCGCGCAGCGTTTTTTTGGAGAACTTCCCCACCGACGTCTTAGGCACCTGGTCGATGAACACGACGTCGTCAGGTAGTTGCCACTTGGCCAACTTTGGTGCGAGGAATGCCAGAATCTCATCCTTCGTCACGGTCTCGCCGTCCTTGGGCACCACACAGGCGAGCGGTCGCTCCGACCACTTCGGATGCGGCACACCTACCACTGCAGCTTCCTTCACCTTGGGGTGCGACATCAACTCGTTTTCAATCTCCACCGACGAGATCCATTCGCCACCGGATTTGATGAGATCCTTCGTACGATCGACGAGTCGAATACGTCCGACAGAATCCACCACGGCCACGTCGCCTGTTCGCAACCAGCCATCCTTGGTGAAACTTTCGGCAGAGCGCGAGTCGTTGTAATAGGAACTCGCGATCCATGGCCCGGCGCACTGCAGTTCACCACTGGTTTCGCCATCCCACGGAACCATGGTGGTGGTGTCGGGCTCCACTACCCGGAAGTCGACACCCAGCACGATGCGCCCTACGGTCGTGCGAATCTCTGCCTGTTCGGCAACCGGCAGCTGTTGCTCGGCGGTGTTCAGTGTGCACACTGCAGCAATGGGTGAAGTTTCCGTCATTCCCCAAGCTTGCAGGATGGGTAAACCGATTTGCTCTCGATATGCCTCGCTGAGTGCCTTGGGTACTGCAGCACCGCCACACACGATGGCTCGCAACGACGACGTGTCACGACCCTTCAACTCCGGCAACACCGCCATCCAAATGGTCGGCACACCAGCACCCACGGTCACTTTCTCGTTCACGATGTGATCGGCAATCGCCTTGCCCGACAAATCGGGACCCGGCATCACCAAGTTTGCGCCACACGCGGTTGCCGCATGGGTGAGACCCCAGGCATTCACATGGAACATCGGGACCACTGGCAACACCGTGTCGGACTCGCGTACACCGAGTGAGTCGGCAACCATCTCCGCCATGGTGTGCAAGAAGGTGGAACGATGCGAATACACCACACCTTTGGGGTTACCGGTGGTGCCGCTGGTGTAACACATGCTGGCTGCTTGATTCTCGTCGGCCACATTCCACTCCACTGCCTTGGCTTGCTTCAGCAGTGACTCGTACTCATGCACTTGAACTCCGGGCACGCTCGCGGGGATTTCTCCCTTTCCATCGTTCATGAACACCAGGTGCTTCACGGTGGTGAACGTTGGCATGAGCGGTTCAAGAATCGCCCACAACGATGTGTCGCAGAAGATCACTTCATCCTCAGCATGATTCACGATGTACGTCAGTTGCTCGGGGAACAAACGAAAATTCAACGTGTGAAGCACGCGACTCGAGCACGGAGCCGCAAAATACAACTCCAAATGTCGTGCGGAGTTCCACGCCAAGGTGGCAACACGTCCGTGTTTGGAAATCTTCAGGTTGTCGAGCACACCGCCAAGCAGACGTGTGCGATCCGCCCACTCGCCGTACGTCGTGGCAATCTTGCCACTGGCCGTTGCCGTAATGATTCTCTTGTCTCTGGTGTAACGCTCAGCACGCTCGAACAAATGCACGAGTGTGAGTTGTGTTGGCTGCATCAAACCCTTCATGGCGTCCCCCTTTGGTCGACGGCATTGCACCGTGTATGCCATTGCTCAGAGTACACAGCGTGGCACCGTGCCGCGCAAACGGCGAACTATCTTTCATGTGTGCCCACCCCCCTTGCGCGACGTTCGGTGCTGGCGGTGACTTCGGGTCTGTTCGTGCTGGGAACCATCGGCTCCAACATCGGTCCTGCGCTCGTCGATGAGCGCCCCGAGCTGGTGCTGCTGTTGTCATCACGCAATCGAAACCTGTTCGGGTCGGTTCCGTATATCGAGTTGCTTCCGTACGTCGTGATCGGCTTCTTCAGGGTGCTCGCAGCTGCGGTGGCGTTGTACTTCTGCGGAAAATTCTTTGGTGAAAGAGCCGTGCGCTGGCTGGAGGGTCAGGCTGGTGAGCCGCCACGAATCTACGTCTGGCTTGAGCGCGCCGTCGACAAGATGGGCGTGTGGTCGGTACTCATCTTCCCTGGAAGCAACGTGGTGTGTCTGTTGGTTGGACATCGCGGAATGAAGTCACGGACCTTCTTGATCTTCGTTTCGATTGGGATCGCCATCAAACTTTGGGTGCTGCGAGTTTTCGGACGAGTCTTCGAGGATCAGATTCGCTCCTTTCTGGACTTCATCGACCAGTATCAGTGGTGGTTGGTCATCGGATTGTTCGCGCTATCGCTTGCACAGGGACAGTTTCGTCGCGGTCCCAACCGGCCAGAATAAGCACCCACTCCGCGACACGATGGCCTGAGCCGGCGATCATGAGTCGCCGAACCACCACGCAGTGGGACCGCCATCCAGAAATCGTTCCCGAAGTTGCGAAATCTCGGTTTCCCCGTGCGCCAGTCCCTCCTTTACGAGCTCTATCGCGTACCAGAACATGATGATCGCCAGGACGATGTCATGCTGTTTGCGATACTTCGCGAACTCGATCACTTTCACCACTCGAATTGCAAAACCGACCTCCGAACGCATGGGAAGATCGTTCTCGTCGTACACCACTGAATACGTTCCGAAATGGGGAAACTCGTTCCAGCGGTCACAGAATCTATGTGGCGCATTGGGGACGAACACCCACCCCCGACACAGCATCTCTTCGTAGAACTCCGAGGGCGGGCCCAAGTCCAATTGAATACTGCTGTCAACACGATCGAGGTCGATGACCACCATTCCGGTCTCGTCCGTGATGGTGGCACTAGCACCCCATTCCAGCGCAAGATCGGCAAGTTCCTGTGCGGTGTACAACTCGCGAGCGGGCACTTCTTCGGTTGGGATGTCACTCATTGTTGCTGTCCTTTCGTGACTCGTTTCATCTCGACATGTCGCCGGCTGTGGCTGGTCGGGTTGTTGCAGATTGGGGGATGCTGCACACGTACGTGCAGGGTGATGGTGTTTGGGCATTCCGGGCATTGCCAAATTTGGATACGCCGTTGACTTGGTTCGTTGAACATGGGGCAGCACTATGAGGCATCGGTGTTCGCAATTGCAACTACTCGGAGAAGTTGGAGGCTCCTACTACGTAGGAGCCTCCAAAAAATTTTTCTTCGTGCGCACGCTTACGCGTAGCCGGGTAAAGGTGCAGCAACTTCGTGGCTGCGCTTTGCACGACGCACACCCATATGCGATACTGACTGCATGGCAACTACCAAACTCGGCGGCAACCCGGTGAACACCAGTGGATCGCTCCCATCCACCAACTCCCCTGTCCCGGCATTCACCCTCGTAAAGGACGATCTCTCCGAGGTCACCAACGCCAGCCTGCAAGGCAAGCGTGTGGTGTTCAACATCTTTCCGTCCATCGACACCCCAACCTGCGCCAAGAGCGTGCGTAAATTCAACGAGCTCGCAGCCGCAATGAGCAACACCGTCGTGTTGTGCGTCTCTGCCGACCTTCCCTTTGCCCAGAAACGCTTCTGTGGCACTGAGGGCATCACCAACGTGCAGAATGCCTCCTCATTCCGTACCGACTTTGGAACGACGTTTGGCGTCACCATCGTTGATGGCGCGCTCAAGGGCCTGCTGGCCCGTGCGATCGTGGTGATGGACGAGTCCGGCAAGGTGACACACACCGAGCTCGTCGACGAAATCGCCCACGAACCGAATTACGACGCAGCGCTCGCAGCGCTGAAGTAGCTAGTCGCGCAGGTGCGCGACCTCGTTCAGAGTGGCGAGTGAGCGCAACCCTTCTCGCGATGCAATCACTCGGTGAATCGAGGTGTACTGCGGATAAAAGAAGCCGAGTTGGGTCTGAATACCGAGAACGTGTGCGAGGTACTGGTTGATGACCCCGCCATGACACACGGCTACCACTCGTTGGCCTGAATGTGTTGAAATAATGCGCTCGAAGGCGGCAATCACTCGTTTGCGAAAAAGATCCGGATGATCGTGACCTTCCTCCCACTCACCTCGAATCATCTTCAGCCAACGTGGATCGTTGGTACCTCGCAACTCCTCGATTGGTACGTACTCACTGGAGTTGCGATCGAACTCACTGATGTCGTCTTCGATGATCGGCTGAAGTCCGAGCATCTTCGCGAGCGGAGCAGCGGTTTCCCGCGCACGACGTAACGGACTTGCATACACCGCTGAGATGTCTTCGCTCGAGAGATACTCCGCCATACGCTCCGCCTGCTTCACGCCATCGGGAGCAAGTTCGGGGTCGGCGATACCTTCCGTCAGTTCCCGACGCACGGGCAAACCATGACGCACCAACACGAGTTCCATGGCGACGAGACTACGAGAACAGGTTGACCGGCGTGTTACGCCAGGCGGTGATGTTGAGCGTGTGTTACGCCGGCAACAGTTCCACCAGGTTCAACTCGCGCACCGCACGATCGAACCGCGTGTTCATACAGTCCACCAAGTCGAACGACCGTTTATCGGTGAGATCCATTCCGCGACTTGCAATGATCGGATAGGCCAAACAAAACAGTGCGGCCGAGCGGTAGTGCTGCCAAAGTGCCTTTTTGTCCACGAGGTCTCTCGGTGCTCCGTGCGATAGCACTCCGTCGATCCAGCGGTCGAAGAGTTCGCGCTCGTATCTGCTGGCATCTTCCGCGGTGATGCTCTGTGTGACGAAGTACGCAAGGTCGTACGCGCCGATACCCGTTCCGATCAACTGAAAGTCCAGAACGACGAGTTCGTTGTTGTCACCGAACATGATGTTGTCGGCGCGATAGTCACCGTGCGCCAGGGTGTTCGGGCCCTGAGCCAGGGAAGACAACAACGGAGCAACGGCTCCACCAAACCGCGGGCCAACTTGCATGATCGAGTCGGGCATCTTGATTTCTTTCGTGCACTTCTCCCAACCTTCGGCGAACACCATCGGTACGACGGCCGGATAGATCGGATCACCGAGGCTGATGGTGGTGCCGTTGGTGGCAAGAGCGTCGGCCTTGCCCCACCACTTTGCGTGCATGCCCGCCAAGCCGTCGACTGCGCGCCTGGCATCTTCGATCACCATTCCTTTCACTTGGTCGACGATGCGCAAACTGCCAAGGTCTTCCACCACCATGGCGAACTGGCTCGTCTCCTCGTTCACTTCGCCGTAGTACGACTTGGAGATTCGGAACGGAACGTCCTTGGCCAGCGTCTTGAAGAATTTCACTTCACGGATGTACATGCGCAATACCGCGCTCGTGAATACCGCGTTGGGATCGAGCGCCGGAAGTTTCACGATGACCGATGTCGGACATCCAGATCCGGTGAGATGTGATCGATACACCGCGCTGGCCACGCCAACACCCACGCCGATGATCTCGTTCCGCAATGCCGTGACGTTCCATCCCGTTGCATCGCTCATCCATTGCGCCGTGACCTCGTCAATCGAGGTCGGAATTGCCGCTGTCATAGTGCCCCCTTCAGGCGTCAATCAGGGACAATACACCTTTCCTTTGGTCTTGAACTTTTTCACCTGATCAAGCTGGGCTTTGGTGAGATCGAGGACACCCGTAAGGTCGACGTCGCACAGCACGGCACCTTCCACATTGGCACCCTTGAAGGAGGCCGCGGTGAGTGTGGCGGCCGTGAAATCGACGTTCTTCAGAGAAGCACCTTCAAAGTTGACGGCGGTCAAATCGGCCCGAATGAAGATGGAGTTATTGAGATTGGCACCCACGAAACTGGCCCCGGCAAGGCTCGCCACCTGGAAATTCACGAAGTCGAGTTTCAGTCGAGAAAAGTCGACCCCGACCAAGTTGGCAAATTGGCATGTGGTGGTCTTGATGCACGCCACATCCAACACCGTGGTGGTGGTGACTGGAACTGTGGTTGTCGTGGTGGCTTCCACCGACGTGGTGGGAACGGGCTCGGTGGTCGTGGTGAGCGTGGCATCGTCGGAGGGAGAATCGACGGGCGTCGTGGTGTCAATCACGCCTACCTCAGTCGAGGTGGATGACACTTGCACGTCCCCGCACGCCGCCAATGCGAGCAGCGACGCTCCAAGTAGCGCGATTCGAAGGACTTTCACTGCGTTGAGACTAATGAACGGGTGTCTCCGGACTGTGCATGGCGTGACGACCCGTAACACACGACACATCGCAGCGTTGCACACATGATGTGCAATCGTCCGCCACACTGAAGGGGTGAACATTTTCGCGTTACCCATGTCAATCGTCTTGCTCGCAGCGGACGAAGAACCTGTCGACGGTATCCAGCGATTCTTTACGCGACCGGTGGTCGCGATCGCCATCGTGGTCGGGTGCTTCATTCTCACTCGATTGACGTATGCCATCTTGCGCGTCGTCGTTCGAAAAGTTGCCGACAGTAAACCGGGGCGAGGAAAAGGATGGTGGAAGAACACCGTTCGCCGAGTGGGAGCAGAAACTCTCGAGGGTGGGGAGAACCGTCGTCGACAGCGCATCGAAGCCGCTACGGGCATGCTGCACCAGCTCACGAGTTTCGTTCTGTGGATCGTTGCAATCATCGCGGTGTTCAACGTGCTGAATCTCGACGCGGCGTTCTTTCTTTCGAGCGCCGGATTCCTGGGTGCTGCAATCGCCATTGGCGGTCAGCACCGCGTCGGTGACTACCTCACCGGCCTGGCCGTTCTCCTGGAAGATCGCTTCGGTGTCGGCGACGAAATCGAAGCGAGCCTCGGTTGGGACAAGCCGATTCGCGCCACCGTGGAACATGTCGGAATGATCACAACACGTCTTCGTGACGGAAACAGCACCTTCCATGTTCCCCACTCCAAACTGGATGTCATTCGTAATCTGAGCCAAGAGCCCGTACGTGAGTCCCTGCAGTTTGATGTGACGTCGAGCAATGCATCACGCGTCTCCAATACCGTTCGTGACCTTGCCGGAACGAAAGGACTCACCACGGTGTTGTTCATCGACGAGATTCAGGCGTCGGGCACGGATGGTGATCGCGTGGAACTGAACGTTCGCACTACTCGCCCGCTCACCGATGCAGAGCGCGAACTACTCGTGCAAAAGACATCAGAAGCACTGTCTCGCGACGAGTAAGACGCGGTGCCGCTACGCGGCTAGATGCCGAGGAACGAATCGAGACCGAGCGTCACGCCTGGATATTCAGCAATGTTCTTGCAGGCCAACACCACGCCGGGCATGAAACTGTTTCGATCGATGGTGTCGTGGCGAATCGTGAGTGTTTGGCCTTGGGTGCCTAGCACCACTTCCTGATTCGCCACCGCGCCTCGCATGCGAACGGCGTGAATTCGAATGTCGGCCGGACCCTTCCCACCTCGCGCGCCCGGAATGGCTTCGTGGGTGGTGGGATCCTTGGCCCACTCGTTGCTCGCTGCAGCCATGCGCTGGGCCGTTGCCACTGCGGTACCCGAGGGTGAGTCGGCCTTGGCATCGTGATGAATCTCGATGATCTCGGCGGTGTCGAAGAACGGCGCGGCGAGTTCCGCAAAGCGCATCATCAACACGGCTCCGATTGCGAAGTTCGGCGCAATCAAGCAGTTGCTACGACTGAACTCCTGTTTGAACGCTGCGATGTCTGCGTCGTTGAAACCCGTCGTACCCACCACCGCGTGCACGCCGTGCAATGCGAGCCACGGCAATGTGACCCTGGCGGCAGCCGCAACGGTGAAGTCGACGGCAACGTCAACCTTGGCATCCGCCAACGCTTTCAACTCGCGATTGATTTTTACACCTTGCGCGGTGACATCACCGGTGGTGTCGACGGCTGCCACCAACTCCAACGATGAGTCGGCGGCGACGGCGGCACACACAGTGGCGCCCATGCGCCCTGCTGCACCGACGACGCCGACGCGAATCATCCGTTAGCCATTGTGGTCGGCGTTGAACTCATCTTCGAAGCTGACGGCAACGGGTTCGCTGCCACGGTCATTCGAAGGGCGTTCGTCGCGACGATCATCACGGCGATCTCGACCACCACGATCATCACGGCTGCGGCCGCCGCGGTCATCACGACCACGACCGCCACGATCATCACGACCACGTCCACCGCGGTCATCACGACCACGACCGCCACGATCATCACGACCACGTCCACCGCGGTCATCACGACCACGTCCGCCACGGTCATCACGTCCACCGCGATCACCACGGTCACGGCGCTCGCCGCCACCGCCACCGCCAGAGCCAGCCATCGGCTGACCATCAGGGCCGATGAGCGAGAGGCTCACCTTGCCGCGGTCGTCGATGTCGTCTACTCGCACGGTGACTTCGTCACCGAGGTTCAATACGTCTTCCACTCGGGCGACACGTTCACCGTTGCCGAGTTTGGAGATGTGAACGAGTCCGTCACGTCCCGGGAGAATGTTGACGAACGCACCGAACTGTGCGATGTTCACCACACGACCGGTGTAGGTGGCGCCGAGTTCTGCCGTCGGCGGATCGACGATGTTCAAGATGCGAGTCTTGGCATCTTCCACCTTCGCGGAATCCGGCGAACCGATGGTCACAATGCCAACCGCACCGTCATCGTCGACGGCGATGGTTGCGCCAGTCTCCTGCTGAATGGTGTTGATGACCTTGCCCTTGGGTCCGATGACCTCACCCACCTTGTCCAGAGGGATGGTGATGGTGACGATCTTCGGAGCACTCTCGGCCACGGTGTCACGCGGAGCAGCAATTGCCGCCGTCATCACATCGAGGATCTTGAGTCGAGCTTCCTTGGCCTGCTGCAGCGCCGAAGCGAGCACTTCGCTGGGAATGCCGTCGATCTTGGTGTCCAACTGCAGCGCGGTAACTGCATCAGCAGTACCGGCCACCTTGAAGTC
>SXPV01000035.1 GCA_005793215.1 Actinomycetota bacterium | reverse complement strand
AGCAGCACCGACGACGCAAAGATGATCGGAATCACACCCGACTGGTTGACCTTGAGCGGAATGTACGTGCTCTGACCACCGAACTGACGGCGACCCACCACCCGTTTGGCGAACTGCACCGGGATACGGCGTTGACCGAGCTCCACTCGCACCACCGCAGCAAGAATCAGCAATGTGACTCCCACCAACACGATGAAGACCACCGTCTTCTTGCTCTGCAGGAGCGAGTAGTAGCTGTAGGGCAGGTCGCTCACGATCGATACGAAGATCATCATCGACATACCGTTGCCGATACCGCGCTGGCTGATCAACTCGCCCATCCACATGAGCATGGTGGTGCCGGCCACGAGCGTTGGAATCACGATCAGTGCGCGCGGCATGAACGGATCCAACAACACCACGTCGGGCACCGTGGCCGCAGCACCGAAGAATGCCGAGCCGTTGCCCTGACCGAAGATGAACGTGAGACCTGCTGCCTGCAAGGTGGCAATGGCGACGGCGACATATCGGGTCCACTGCGTGATCTTGCGCTGACCCGTGGCACCTTCTTGCTGCCACTGCTCGAGTTTCGGAATCACCACGGTGAGTACCTGCATGATGATGCTCGCGGTGATGTACGGCATGATGCCGAGCGCAAAAATGGAGAAGCTCCCGAACGCGCCTCCAGAGAACAAGTTCAGGAATCCGAGCGCGCCCTGTGACTGCGAGGCCTCGCGCAACTGACTGACGGCCTGTGCATCCACACCCGGTGCACGCAAGGACACGCCGACTCGATAAATCGCAAAGATGAACAGCGTGAACAACACCTTGTTGCGCAAATCCGCAACCGTGAACAGGCTCTTGATCCGTGCGAACATGGTCGTTGCTGGTTCCTTGTGAGCGAAAACTAGCGGTTGGTGTACTGGCTGCCGCTAGCCGGCGGACGAACGCCGCGGAACGGCTTGGGCAGAATCGTGATGGTGCCACCAGCGGCGGTGATCGCCTCTTGTGCGGTCGTGGACACTGCGTGTACCGACAGCTTCAACGCCTTGCCAACCTTGCCGCGACCGAGCACCTTCACCATGTTGCCCTTGCGGATGAGACCCTTCTCGATGAGCAGGGCTGACGTGATTTCGGTGACGCCGAGGGCATCCAAGGTGTCGAGGTTGATCGCCTGGTACTCCACGCGGAACGGGTTGTTGAACCCCTTCAACTTCGGAACGCGCTGCTTGAGGGGCATTTGACCACCTTCAAAGCCGCGTGCAACGGTGTTGCGGGCGTATTGACCTTTCGTGCCGCGACCAGCGGTCTTGCCGCCCTTACCACCGATACCACGACCAACGCGCTTGGGTGCCTTGCGTGCTCCGTGCTTTGGTCCGACCTGATCTACGCGCATGGTCAGCTGCCTTTCTTGTCGCTAATGACGATGTCGATGAGGTGTGGAACGCGAGCGATCATGCCGCGAATCTCCGGGCGATCAGGAAGCACGTTGGTGTCACCGATCTTGCGCAAGCCCAACGCGCGCATGGTGGCGCGGGTCTTTGGCATGCTGCCGATTTGTGAACGCTTCTGACGAACGGTGATGGTTTTTTCTGCCATGGTTTCCTCTATCGAGCCTGTGCTCGGGACTTCTTGGTGTCGTTGTAGGCACGCAGCAAACCGCGAGGAACGAAATCATCCTCGGCGAGTCCGCGACGCTTGGCCACGTCGTCTGGACGCAGCAGCGATCGAAGTCCGTTGATGGTGGCGCGCGCAACGTTGATGGCGTTCGACGAACCCATCGACTTGGCGAGCACGTCCTTGATGCCGGCTTCTTCCAGGATGATGCGGGCCGCACCACCGGCGATAACTCCGGTACCGGGAGCAGCAGGCTTCAACATCACGCGGGCTGCGCCATTCACGCCTTCGATGGCGTGGGTGATGGTGGGACCTGCGAGCGCCACGTGAAACACGTTGCGCTTGGCATCTTCGGTGCCCTTTTGGATCGCCAGCGGAACCTCACGTGCCTTGCCGTAACCCAAACCGACGCGACCGGCTTTGTCACCAATCACCACGATGGCGGCGAACTGGAATCGACGACCACCTTTCACCACTTTGGCGACACGGTTGACGTGCACCACTCGCGACTCGCCGAACTCGCCTGGCTTTGCCTCTGGACGTGGCTCACGGCGCTCGCGTGGACGACGCTCGCGACGGTTACGACCTTCTGCTGCCTCTGGTTGCTGTACGTCAGTCACTAGAACTCCAATCCTGCGGCGCGAGCCGCTTCGGCAATGGCCGCGACGCGACCGTGATAGAGAAAGCCACCGCGGTCGAACACCACCGAGGTGATGCCGGCTTGTTTGGCGCGCTCGGCAACGAGCGTTCCCACGGCAGTTGCTGCGGCAACGTTGCTGCCCGACTGCTTCTTGCGGAAATCTGCTTCAAGCGACGAGGCCGAAACGATGGTTCGACCACTGTCGTCGTCGATCACTTGGGCGCTGAGATGTTTGTTGCTGCGGTAGATGGCAAGGCGCGGGCGCGCGGCGGTGCCGTGCACCTTCTTGCGCACGCGACGGTGACGTCGAACGCGAAGTTCTTGGCGTTTCTTGGCGATAGCGGTCATCGTTGCTCCTACTTCTTGCCCGTCTTGCCGGCTTTGCGCAGCACGCGCTCGTTCACGTAGCGAACACCTTTGCCCTTGTACGGCTCTGGCGAACGGAACGAACGAATTTCTGCGGCTACCTGGCCAACCAATTCCTTGTCGACGCCCTTCACGATGATTCGTGTCGGGGCCGGCACCTCGAACGTGACGCCCTTTGGTGCCGCATACGGCACGGGGTGGGAAAAGCCGAGCGCGAGCTCCAACTTGTCCTGTCCCTTGGCAACGGCGCGATAACCCACGCCGATGATCTCGAGTTCCTTCACGTAACCCTCGGTCACGCCGCTGACCATGTTGTTCACCATGGCGCGGATCATTCCGTGGCTGGCGCGAACCTCGCGAGTTTCGCTCGCGCGCTCGACCACCACGGTGGACTCCACCTTCTTCACCGAGATACCGGCGGGCAACTGGCGCGAAAGAGTACCTTTGCTCCCCTTCACGGTGATGCTCGTGCCGGCAATGGTGACTTCCACTCCCTGCGGAATGGTGACGGCTGCTTTACCTACGCGTGACATGTGTGCTCCTCACTTACCAGACGTAACACATGACTTCGCCGCCCACGTTGCGCTTGCGCGCTTCGCGATCGGTCATGAGCCCGTGGCTTGTGGATAGAACGGCAACGCCAAGACCACCGAGTACGCGAGGCACTTCAGTGGCACGACGGTAGATACGCAAGCCCGGTGTGGACACGCGCTTGATGCCAAGGATCGTGCGACCACGATCATCGGAATACTTCATTTGAATCTTCAGCACCTTGTGCGCCGGGGTCTCACCTTCCACCACCGAGAAGTCGGCGATGTAGCCCTCTTTCTTCAGAATCTCGGCAAGTGCCAGCTTCTGCTTGGACGACGGCATGAGTACCTCGTCGCGCATGGCCACATTCGCGTTGCGAATGCGGGTGAGCATGTCGGAGATTGGATCAGTAATCATGTGTCCTACCAGCTCGACTTTCGAAGTCCGGGAATCTCACCGGCATGCGCGAGTTCGCGCAAGCAAATGCGGCAGAGACCGAACTTGCGGTACACCGCACGGGCACGACCACAGCGCTGACAGCGCGTGTAGCCGCGAACCTTGAACTTGGGTGTCGCCGCTGCTTTGTTACGGAGTGACTTCTTGGCCATTGGTGTTGAATCTTCCTTTTCCTACGAATTTCCCTGAACGACGGACTTCTTCTTGGTGTTCTTCTTCGAACGCTTGGTGGAAGCCGGCATCTCGCCCTTGCGGAACGGGAAGCCGAAAGCATCGAGCAATGCCTTACCGGTCAAGTCGTCCTTGGCCGAGGTCACGATGGTGATATCCATGCCGCGAGGGGCGTCGACGCGGTCGTAGTTGATTTCCAAGAAGACGAGCTGCTCGGTGAGCCCGAAGGTGTAGTTGCCATTGCCGTCCCACGAACGACCGGGCAATCCGCGGAAGTCACGAATACGCGGGATGGCCACCGACAAGAGGCGGTCGAAGAATTCCCACATGCGGTCGCCACGCAAGGTGACCTTGGCGCCGATCGCCTGGTTCTCGCGCAACTTGAACGATGCAATCGCAATACGCGACTTGGTGACGATGGGCTTTTGACCAGTGATTGCCGTGAGGTCGGCCACTGCCCCGTCGAGCAACGACGCCTGCTGGGTTGCCTTGCCCACACCCATGTTGATGACGATCTTTTCCAAGACCGGCACCTGCATCGGATTGGTAACGCCGAGCTGCGTCATGAGGTCGGCACGCACCACCTCGCGGTAGTGCTGCTTCAAACGAGGAATGTACGTGGTAGTTGACATCAGAGTTCGTCTCCTGTGCGACGCGCGATTCGCACCTTGTTGCCCTTGGCATCGACCTTGAAGCCGACACGCGTGACCTTGCCCTTGTGCACCAACATCACGTTGGATGCAGCGATGGGCATCTCGATTTCCTTGATCTCGCTCTGCTGCTTTTCGTTGCGACGGATGGTGTGGCGCTTGGCGATGTTGACGCCCTCCACGACCACCTTGTTGGCGGCAGGCAGTACCTGCTTGATCTGGCCTTCTTTGCCGGCGTTCTTGCCGTGAATCACCCGCACGGTGTCACCTTTGCGCAGTTTCATGGTTAGAGCACCTCCGGGGCCAGCGACACGATTCGCATGAACTTCTTGTCGCGCAACTCACGACCGACTGGTCCGAAGATACGGGTGCCACGCGGCGTGAGATCTTCCTTGATGAGGACGGCGGCGTTCTCGTCGAAACGGATGTAGCTGCCGTCGGGACGACGCTTCTCCTTGGCGACGCGCACCACGACACAACGAACTACTTCGCCCTGCTTTACGCCGGCACCTGGAATGGCGTCCTTCACGGTGCCGATGAAGACGTCACCGATCGAGGCGTATCGACGGCGCGTGCCACCGAGCACCTTGATGACGAGCACTTCGCGAGCGCCGCTGTTGTCGGCAACTTTGAGACGACTTTCCTGCTGAATCACTTTGCACGCTCCACAACTTCGACCACGCGCCAGCGCTTGGTCTTGCTCATCGGACGGGTTTCCACCACTCGCACCTTGTCGCCGGTCTTGGCGTCGTTGGCTTCGTCGTGGGCGTAGAGCTTCTTCGTACGGGTGATGAACTTGTCGTACTTGGGGTGACGAACACGCTCGACGATCGCGATGACGACCGTCTTGTTCATCTTGTTGGACACCACGAGACCCTCACGGATCTTGCGGTTGTTTCGAACGGTGGTCTCGGCCATTATCGGCTCGCTTTCGTGTTGCTGGCGGCTTCAGCGGCTTCGATTTCGCGACGTCGAATCACGAGATTGATGCGCGCGATCTGACGACGAATCTTGCCGATCCGTGCGGTGTCGGTGAGTTGACCGGTGGCCAACTTGAAACGCGAGTCGAGCGCATCCTGCTTGGCGTTCTCCAACTCCTCCACCAACGATGCGAGGTCGAGTTCGTTGAGCTCGGACTGGGACTTGCCGTACTTTTCCGCCATGGCTAGATGCCCTCCTCGCGATGGATGATGCGGCACTTGATCGGCAGCTTCTGCACTGCGCGGCTCAACGCCTGGGTTGCGACATCCGATGTTGGGTACGACAACTCGAACAAGACACGGCCCGGCTTCACCACGGCCACCCACAACTCGGGGTTGCCTTTGCCCGAACCCATTCGGGTTTCCGCTGGCTTCTTGGTCACCGACTTGTCGGGGAACACGTTGATCCACACTTTGCCACCGCGCTTGATGTGACGGGTCATGGCGATACGAGCCGCCTCGATTTGGCGGGAGGTGATCCAACCTGGCTCGAGTGCCTGGATGCCGTACTCACCGAAGGCAAGTTCACGGGCGCCCTTGGAGTTGCCCTTCATGCGCCCGCGATGGTGCTTGCGGTGTTTGACTTTCTTCGGCTGCAACATGGTTAGTCCTTCTTGAAGTGCGGGGTCTCGGACGAATCATGGATACGACGCTCGATCTCTTCTTCTTCGGCGAGCAAACGCTCGAGCTCGGGGTCGGCTTCCTTCACCAACGGGCTCACTTCATCGTCACCGACTCGTGGGCCAGCCGAGGTGATCACGCTGGCAACGCGAGGCGCTGCAGCAAGCGTGTCGCCCGCGGCCATCTGTGCTTCGCGCAACGCGCGGTCCGCGTTGTCGGTGGAGTACGGGAGAATTTCGCCCTTGTACAGCCACACCTTGATGCCGACGCGACCGGCCGACGTGATTGCTTCACGGAAGCCGTAGTCGATGTTGGCACGCAGCGTGTGCAAGGGAACGCGGCCCTCGCGGTACCACTCACGGCGGGTCATTTCTGCGCCACCAAGACGACCTGAGCACTGGATTCGAATTCCTTGTGCGCCGGCCTTCTGTGCGTTCTGCACCGCACGCTTCATCGCTCGGCGGAACGCGACGCGGTTGGCGAGCTGGTCGGCCACGCCCTGGGCAACGAGTGCTGCGTCGAGTTCGGATTCCTTGATCTCGTTGATGTTCAACTGAATCTTGTTGTTGCCGGTGAGGCGTGACAAGTGCTCGCGCAACTCGTTGGCCTTGGCGCCGGCCTTACCGATCACCACGCCAGGACGAGCAGTGTGGATGTCGACGCGCAACTTGTCGAGCGTGCGCTCGATGTCGATACGGCTGACGGCAGCGTCGGCGAGACGGTCCATGAGGTAGCCACGAATCTTCCAGTCCTCGGTGAGGTACTGGCGATACTGCTTCTTGCCGGCGAACCACTTGCTCTTCCAGTCGGTGGTGATGCCGAGGCGGAAGCCGTACGGATTGATCTTCTGACCCATTACTTCGACTCCTCGGTACTCGGCGTTTCGGCGCCATCGTTGGTTGTTGCGCCTGCCGAATTCTCGGCTGATGCGTTCTTTGCGTCGCTCGCCTGTTCGGCGGCGGCACGAGCCTTGCTGGCGGCCACGCGCTGACGGCGCTGCGCCTTCTCGCTACGGCCACCCGATGCATCGCTGGCTTCGCGAATCTTCAACTCTTCCGGCGAGAACGCGTCCACCACGATGGTGACGTGTGCACCACGGCGCAAGCGTGTGTTGGCGCGACCGCGTGCGCGCGGTCGGAAACGCTTGATGGTGGGTGACTCGTCGGCAAAGCAGGCCTTCACGTAGAGAGTCTCTTCTTCGAGCGAAAGGTTGTTGGTGGCATTGGCAACCGCCGACTTGAGGAGTTTCTGCACGATTCGCGCCGCTTCCACACTGTGCAGGCTCAGCACTTCGCTGGCCGAGGTCACATCGAGTCCACGAACTTGATTGAGAACGGGGCGGAACTTGGATGCCGACATGCGCACCCAACGCAATTGCGCCTTGGCACCACTGCTGGAACCCGCGATGCGGTTGGCTTCGTTCAGCTTCGGACCGGTCACGACGAGGCTCCTGGCGACGGTGCAGCTGCTGGGGTGTCGGTTCCGGCCATCTTTTCTTGGCTGGCATGCGACTTGAAGGTGCGGGTGTTTGCGAACTCACCCAACTTGTGTCCGACCATCGACTCGCTGATGTACACCGGCACGTGCTTGCGACCGTCGTGAACGGCGAAGGTATGACCGACCATGTCGGGGATGATGGTGCTGCGACGCGACCACGTCTTGATTGGCTTGCGATCGCCGCTCTCGTTCATTGCATCAAGCTTCTTCAAGAGATGCTCGTCGACGAAGGGGCCTTTTTTCAGACTGCGTGCCATGAATTAACTACGTGCCTTTCCTGAACGACGACGACGCACGATGAATTGCTGCGACGCCTTGGTCTTCTTGCGGGTACGACGCTCCGGCTTGCCCCATGGCGACACCGCTGGGCGGCCACCTGAGGTCTTGCCTTCTCCACCACCGAGTGGGTGGTCGACGGGGTTCATTGCGACACCGCGCGATTGCGGACGCACACCCTTCCAACGGTTGCGACCGGCCTTACCGATCTTCACCAGCTCGTGCTCAGCGTTGCCGACTTCGCCGATGGTGGCGCGACAGTCGATGGGTACACGACGCATTTCGGTGCTGGGCATGCGCAACGTAGCGAAATCGCCTTCCTTGGCAACCAACTGCACCGACATGCCGGCCGAACGTGCGATACGTCCGCCTTGACCTGGGCGCATTTCTACGTTGTGCACCACGGTGCCGACCGGAACGTAGCGAAGTGGCAGTGCATTGCCGGGCTTGATGTCGGCGCGCTGACCACTCTCCAAATGCTGACCAACCTCCACACCCTTTGGCGCCAAGATGTACGCCTTGGTGCCATCGAGGTAGTGCAGCAATGCGATGCGGCACGTGCGGTTGGGGTCGTACTCGATGGCTGCAACCTTGGCGCGCACTTCGTCCTTGCTGCGCTTCCAGTCGATGATGCGGTACTGCAGCTTGTGACCGCCACCCTTGTGACGCGAGGTGATGCGTCCACCGGCGTTGCGACCACCACGCTCGGGCTTGGAGGTGACGAGCGACTTCTCCGGGCGCGACTTGGTGATCTCCGAGAAGTCGTGCGACGTCTGAAAGCGACGACCGCTGCTTGTGGGGCGACGTTTGCGAATGGCCATGGGTTACCTGATTAGTTCTCGAACAGCGGGATTTGTTGACCAGGAGCGAGGGTGACGATGGCCCGCTTGGCACCATCACGCACACCTACGCGATTCGTGCCACGCGTGATACGACGCTTGCCACGACGATTGAGAGTGTTGACCTTGACCACCTGCACGTTGAAGATGCGCTGCACGGCGTCACGGATTTCTGGCTTGCTGGCCGACGGGTGCACCTCGAAGGTGTACACGCCGATGCTCGAGCCGGCATAACTCTTCTCCGACACCACGGGGCGAAGAATCACGTCGCGAGGATCTTTCACTTTGCACCTCCATTGGCGACAGGAAGGCTGTCTTGTGAGAAGACCACCCAGTCGCTGCACAACACGTCGTAGGCGTTCAGTTCGCTGGTGAGCACCACATGCACGTTGCCGAGGTTTCGCATGCTCTTGGCGGCATCGCTCGTTGCGGACTTCACCACGACCAGCACCTTGCCCGATGTGCCGAGTGCCGCCAACGCCGCTGCACCGGCCTTGGCGCTTGGCTTGTCGAACGACCATGCGTCCACCACCACGACCTTGCCGTCCTTGGTGCGATCGGACAACGCCGAACGAAGCGCCAACTGCACCATCTTCTTTGGTGTGCGCTGGCCGTACTTACGCGGAGTCGGACCGAGAGTAACGGCACCACCCGCGAAGTGTGGCGCACGAATGGAACCTTGACGGGCATTACCCGTTCCCTTTTGGCTGAACGGCTTCTTGCCACCACCACTCACCTCGGCGCGACCCTTGGTGCTCTGGGTTCCTGCGCGGCGATGTGCCAACTGCGCGGTGACCACTTGGTGCATCACGGCGATGTTGGGGACGATGCCAAAGAAGTCATCAGGCAACTCCACACTCGATGCACTCTTGCCGCTGGTGTTTTTCATGGTGAGCTTGGCCATGACTACTTGCCACCCTTCACTGCGTCACGAACGATGACCACGCCACCGTTTGGTCCGGGCACCGCACCCTTCACGAGCAACAAGTTGCGCTCGGAATCGGCTTGCACCACTTCGAGATTGAGAATCGTCACTTGTTCGTGACCGAGATGACCCGCCATGCGCATGCCGCGGAACACGCGACCCGGGAAGGAGCGTTGACCGATCGAGCCGGGTGCACGGTGGTGCTTGTGGTTGCCGTGCGCAGCACCTTGACCTTGGAAGTTGTGGCGCTTCATGCCACCAGCAAAACCCTTACCGCGGCTTACTGCGGTGACATCGACGATCTCGCCAGCAGCAAGCTTGTCGACGCCGATTTCCTGACCGACTTCAAAACCGTCAACCGAGTCGAGGCGCAGTTCCACGAGGCGACGTCCCGGTGCAACGCCGTGCTTGGCGAAGTGACCGGCGGCTGCCTTGTTGAGCTTCTTTTCGTCCTTGTGACCGTAGGTCACTTGCAGGGCGTTGTAGCCGTCGGACTCCTTCGTCTTCACCTGCACGATGCGCAGTGGCTCCACGCGCAACACGGTGACGGGCACGACACGACGATCTTCCGTCCAGACTTGCGTCATGCCGACCTTTTCGCCGACGATCGCTTTCTGTGCCATGGTGAACCTTTTCTGCTTCGTTTCTGATGGAGTTGTTCGTTGGTAATTCGGGTGTTTCGTTTTCACGAAAAAGCCCCGCTCGGCAAAGCCGGCGGAGCCCGAGATCGTTTTCGCCGTGAGGTACCTGACGAGTCAGGCGCACACGGACATCACTTGAGGAGTAGGAAACCCCGCTCCAAACGCGAGGACTCACGCTATCGGGACTCCACCGAGAACCACCCCGCCCACCGCCAATGCCCCGGTCTCCACCACCCCACTGGTTGGGATTTCACGAGCGTTCAACTGAACGTGTGTTTGCCTCACCGTTGACGATGGGTTGACGATGGGGCGCCGTGTGGGGCGCGCGTGCGGTTAGTCGCGGGGTCGGGCCACCAGTGTGGCAGTGAGAGTCAACCGCTCGCCGTTGCGCACCAGCTCGATCGAGACGGAGTCTCCCGGACTGCGGTCGCGAATGGCTGCGACCAAACCGGCCTGCCCATTCACGGGCTCGCCGTCCACGGCCAGCACGATGTCGCCGGTCACGATGCCAGCCTCCTGCGCCGGTGAACCCGACTGCACGTTGGAGATGATCGAACCAACTCCCCCATCGGTGCGTGGTTCGAGACTCACTCCGAGAAAACCTTCGGCACGTGCGTCGCCTGCTGCTTGCTCGCGCAACTGCTCGAGCACGGCAAGCACCTCGTCGACGGAGATGGCAAATCCGATGTTGTTGGCCGACGAATTCGTGTCACCCCTGGCCACCGCCGTGTTGATACCCACCACTTCACCACGCATGTTGGCGAGTGGACCACCGGAATTACCGGAGGAGATCGCTGCGTCAGTCTGAATCAGGCTGTTCAACGCACCCGACTCGGTAAAGATTGTTCGCTTCATTGCCGACACGATGCCCGTCGTTACGCTCGGACCGCCGTCAAGCGCCAATGCATATCCGATGGCAACCACTTGATCGCCTACGCGCACACTGCCTGGTTTGGCGAACGTTGCCGCCGTCAAACCCGTGGCGTTCACCTTCAACAACGCCAGGTCGTTGCCGGCGTCGGCGGCCAACACCTCGGCCACCACTGGCTCGGTGTCGCCTGCAAATCGCACGCGTACTTCGGTTGCACCATCGACAACGTGGGCATTGGTGAGGATCTCGCCATCGCTCGTTACCACCACGCCGGTACCGGTGGCTTCACCCTCGCTGAGTCCACTATCGACGGAACTGGAGATCGTTACCACGCTGTTGGCCAATCGCTGTGCTGCTTGCGCCACGCCGGAGAGGTCGGAGGATTCCGCATCTGATACCACGGGAGGCGCAGTGACCTGCGTGTACGGCTCGTTCGAACTCGAACCGGTCGATTCGTCCACTTGAGTTGCGATGACTCCGCCGATGAAACCAGAGATCAACGACAGCAACACTGCCAGCGCCGCAGTTCGCGCAAGCCCACCACGCGACGTGCGGATCTCGCGAACCTGCTCGAAGGGGGGTGGCGGCGGAAAGGGGAAACTCATATCAGAGTTCTACCTGCTCGCATCCGACGCCATAGGGAGATGACATGTGATTTTCGCCAACTGCCTGTGCAGCGTGGAGATGTAACGTCCGCGAGATCGCGTTAGTTCATCTTGATTTCGATGTCAACGCCGGCGGCAATCTCGAGACGCTGTAAGGTCTCCACCGTCTTGGCATTGGCATCGACGATGTCGATGAGGCGCTTGTGGATGCGCATCTCGAAGTGCTCACGAGAGTCCTTGTCGACGTGGGGTCCACGAATGACCGTATAACGGTGCTTGTCCGTGGGCAACGGAATCGGACCGCGGACCGTCGCGGCAGTGCGCACGACGGTTTCCACGATCTTCTTCGACTCGTTGTCGAGCACGACATGGTCGAACGCCTTCAGGCGGATACGAATCCCCTGTTTTTGCGCCACGATCGTGCCCTGTTCCCTCTCGCCGTTACTTCAGAATCTTCGTGACGCGACCGGCACCAACGGTGCGGCCACCTTCGCGGATGGCAAAGCGCAAGCCTTCGTCCATGGCGATGGGCTTACCGAGTTCCACCGTCATGACGACGTTGTCACCAGGCATCACCATCTCGGTACCTGCGGGCAACTGGATGGTGCCAGTCACGTCGGTGGTACGGAAGAAGAACTGCGGACGGTAGT
>SXPV01000034.1 GCA_005793215.1 Actinomycetota bacterium | reverse complement strand
TCGATCAGCAACACGGGTGCCACACCGTTGCGTGGCTCGATGGCACGCAACAGTGCGCGACGAATGAGGAATCGTTCGTCGTACAACTCGTTCTCCAATTTCTCGGTTGCTTTTCCTGCTGCTTCGCCGCTGGCCTCGGCAGCGCGAAGGTGCAGTAGTTGACGCGAGTAGTCCCAGTCGTACACCGCTTGGCTGGCGTCGATGCCCTCGTAACACTGCAGGCGAATCAGTTCACTCCCGCGCACCGTCGCCAGCACCTTTGCTAGTTCCGTCTTACCGACTCCAGCCTCGCCCTCGAGCAGGAGCGGGCGTTTCAGTGAAAGTGCCAGGAACACGGCGGTGGCGAGGCCCTCGTCGGCGAGATATCCCGCACCTTGCAGTGCGTCACGAACGTGTTGGACGGAGCCAAGGGATGCGCGCGGTGCCGCCACGACCTTGAGCCTAGGAAGGCCGTCCACTCGCGCTCTGGTTGGCGCTCGGGTACGGTGAGTTCGCAATGGACCTTGGTATTCGTGGTCGTACTGCGGCAGTGGCAGCGGCAACTGCAGGGCTCGGGTTTGCATCTGCACGAGCTTTGGTCGATGCCGGTGTGCGAGTGGTCATTTGTGGTCGCACTGCCGATCGCGTGAATGCAGCAGTGGCTGCCCTGGGTGACAACGCGTCGGGTATCGAGTGTGACGTGTCCACCGCGGGTGGTGCAGCCATGTTCGTCGAATTGGCTCGCGAGCAACTCGGCCACATCGATGTGCTGGTCGCCAATGGTGGCGGACCAAAACCCGGCAACTTCGCCTCACTCACGGTGGACGACTACCTGCCGGCACTGCAACAAAGTTTGTTGTCGGTGGTGGCCATGTGCGAAGCCTCGGTGCCGGCCATGCGCGAACGCAAATGGGGCAGGGTGGTGGCCATCACGTCGCTGTCGGTTCGACAACCGATCGCCAACTTGATGTTGTCCAACACGGCACGTGCTGGTGTAACGGGATTCCTCAAAACGCTGGCCCGCGAGGTTGCCGGCGACGGCGTAACGGTCAACTCCGTGCAGCCGGGAATCCACGCAACCGATCGCATCACCCAGTTGTACGGCTCAACACCCAACGCCCAACAACTAGGAATTCCCGCCGGTGTCGTGGGCGACCCGGCTGACTTCGGTCGGGTGGTTGCATTCCTGTGCAGCGAGTCGGCGCGTTTCATCACCGGCGCGCACGTGCCGGTGGACGGCGGCAGTTACGCAGGCTTGCTGTAGCACGCAAGCAGTGCGGTCAGTGCGACGCGTCTACTTCGATGCTTCTTCCAGCGCGCGGCGCACCAGCACCTTGGCCAAGTGCGTGCGGTATTCCACACTTGCGTTGAGGTCGCCTTGCGGCTCGGCATCATCGGCGGCGTGTGCGGCGGCATCAGCCACCGAGGCACCTTTCGACAACGCGGTACTCACTGCCGACGCGAGAACGGGTGTGGAACCCATGTTCACCAATGCCACACCACTGGTGCCGTTGTTGCGCCATGCGGCCACACCGACGATGGCCCAGTCCTGTGCGCGTCGGTTGAACTTCTGGAAACTCCAACCAGCACCGTTCATCTTCGGCACCTTGATTTCCACAAGCATCTCGTCGGCGGCCAACGCGCTCTCCAAGAAACCCTTGTAGAAGTCCTTTGCAGCGATCTCTCGTTTGCCCTTCGGACCCTGCACCACGTACGTGGCACCAAGGGCAAGGGTGGTTGCCGGCAAGTCGCTGGCAGGGTCGGCGTGCGCGATGGAGCCGCCGATGGTGCCACGGTGTCGCACCTGCGCATCGCCCACATGGCTTGCCGCATGTGCCAGCAGCGGCACGTGCTGGGCGAGCACGGGTGACTTCTCTACATCCATGTGACGGGTCAGAGCGCCAATGGCGATGTGATCGCCTGCGTCCTTCACGTACGACAAGTCCTTCACGCGACCAATGTCCACCAGCACCGTGGGCTGTGCGAGGCGCAACTTCATCAACGGGATGAGACTGTGTCCACCTGCCAAGAACTTGGCTTCGTCACCGTATTGTCCGATGAGCGCGATTGCCTCGTCTGCGGAACCTGCTCGCTTGTAGTCGAATGCTGCGGGAATCATTACTTGCCTCCTTGAACGGACTGAATTGCCTTCCACACGTTGTTGGGTGATGCCGGCATGTCCAACTTGGTGATGCCAAGCCCGGACAGGGCATCGATTACCGCATTCATCACTGCCGACGCTGCACCGATGGTGCCGGCCTCGCCAATGCCTTTCACGCCAAGTTGATTCGTGGTGGAGGGCGTGACGGTGAAGTCGGTGGTAATCGGTGGGACGTCGCATGCTGCAGGTACCAGGTACTCCGCAAGATTCGACGTCTTCAAGTTGCCGTCCTTGTCGTACACCGCCTCTTCGTACAGCGCTTGTGCCATGCCCTGCACTACACCACCGTGCACCTGACCCTCGACGATTAACGGATTGATCTGATTACCGCAGTCATCCACCGCGACGTACTTCAACACGTCGACCTTGCCGGTTTCGGTGTCGATCTCCACCACGCAGATGTGCGTTCCGAACGGCCACGAAAAGTTCTTCGGGTCGTGCGTGTACTGGGCTTCGAGGTTGGGTTCCACTCCATCGGGCAGGTTGTGTGCGGTGAATGCAGCGAATGCAATCGCTGCAATTGGTACCGCCTTGTCGGGAGAACCCTTCACGCTGAACGTTCCCTTGTCGAATTGCAGGTCCTCTGCGGCACACTCCAACTGGTGAGCGGCGATGAGTCGCGCTTTGTCGATCACCTTGTCGCATGCACCAGCTATGGCGACACCACCAACCGCCAGTGAACGCGAGCCGTACGTGTCGAGACCCAGCGGAGCAATCGCGGTGTCGCTGTGCAACACGTCGACATCCTCCGGTGCAACCCCCAACTTCTCTGCTGCAATCATTGCCCACGACGTTTCATGGCCCTGTCCGTGCGGTGAGGTTCCTGTCACCACTTGCACCTTCGACGTTGGCAGCACGCGAACTGTGGCCGATTCCCAACCGCCCGCACCGTAGTTGAGCGACGCGAGCACACGTGACGGCGCCAACCCGCACATTTCGAAGTACGACGTCATGCCGATGCCCAATCGTTTGCGGGCGCCTGGGACGTTCTGGGTTTTTTGTTGCTTGCGAATTCCGGCGTAGTTGGCGTGTTGCATGGCCTTTTCGGCGGCAGCGAGGTGATCGCCCGAGTCGTAGTTGAGTCCATGGAACGCGGTGTACCCGACGTGATTGCCGGTTGCGTCATAGAACTGTTCCTTTTGGATGTAGTTGCGCTTCCGCAGTTCGTACGGGTCGATACCCATCGTTCGCGCGAGTGCATCCATCGCCACCTCGATGGCATACGTGGCTTCGGGACGACCGGCCCCGCGGTATGCGTCGGTGGGGGTCATGGTGGTGAACACCGACGTACAGGAGAAGTCGTAGGCCTGCGGCAAGTGGTACACACCGCCGTAGAGGAATGCACCAAGGAGCGGCACGCCGGGAGTGACCAACTGCAGGTAGGCACCCATGTCGCCAATCAGGCGAACGCGCACCGCCGTGAGCTTGCCGTCCTTGTCGGCAGCCAATTCGATGTTCTGAATTTGTCCACGACCGTGGATGGTGGCCTGGGTGTTCTCCGAACGTTCCTCCACCCATCGCACTGGCGCCCCGTGCTTACGGGCCAACGCAACGCACAACAGTTCTTCGGCGTACACATCCAACTTGGATCCGAATCCGCCACCGACTGACGGGGCCACCACACGCATTTGGTGCTCGGGAATGCCGAGCGTGATGGCCGTCATCACCTTGAGAATGTGCGGCACTTGCGTGGCTGAATACAGCGTGACATCACCACCGAATGGCTGCGGTACGGCGGCAACTGCGCGCGGCTCCATGGCCATGGGAATGAGTCGTTGCTGAATGTAACGCTCGCTCACCGTGTATGCCGCGTTCTTGAATGCTTGATCGACTGCACCTTCGGCAGACTCCACCTTCAAGTTCCATGTGTAGGACTTGTTGGTGCCGATGGCATCGTGGATGATCACACGATCGCTGAGGGCATCTTCCAGATCGATGACTGCAGGCAGTGGCTCGTACACCACATCAATGGCATCGAGTGCATCACGTGACGCCGTTTCGCTCGTGGCAAGCACAGCAGCGACACCATCGCCCACGTAGCACGCCTTGTCGATGGCCAGTGGATAGTGCGCCGGGTTCTTCATATCCGGCGTTACGGGCCACGCACACGGCATCGGTGCTGCCCATGTGGAGTGAAGATCCTTGCCGGTGTACACCGCAACCACGCCCGGCATGGACGCCGCGTCTGACACGTCGATGCTGACGATTCGCGCGTGCGCATAGGGCGAGCGAAGAACTGCGAGGTGCAATGCGCCCGGAATCACCAGGTCGTTCACGAACTTTGCTTCGCCGGTCAACAGCGCCGGGTCTTCTCGGCGCAACATGCGCTGACCAATCACGTTGTTGGTGCGCTCTTCGGTGATGCTCATGTCTGCCTCCTACTTCTTTGCCGCTGCGAGAACTGACTTCACGATGTTGTGATACCCCGTGCACCGGCACAGATTGCCTTCCAAGCCGAGGCGGACCTCGTCTTCGGTGGGTTTGGGGTTTTCGTTCAACAATCCGATTGCAGCCATCACCATGCCGGGTGTGCAGTAACCGCATTGCAGTCCGTGGTTTTCCATGAATGCCTTTTGCATCGGATGCATCTCACCGTTCTTGGAGAGACCTTCGATCGTGGTGACCGATCCACCGTCGGCTTGTGCGGCAAGGATCGTGCAACTCTTCACGGCCTCGCCGTCCAGATGCAGGGTGCAGGCACCGCAACTGGACGTGTCGCAGCCAATGTTGGTTCCCGTCAGGTTGGCGTGCTCGCGGATGTAGTGCACCAGCAAGGTGCGTGGCTCCACATCGTGCGATTGTTTCGTGCCGTTGATGGTGATGGACACTTGCATGCAGTCCCTCCGTCGTGTGTGACGAGGTTCACCCCTTGAACCCCGTATGCGCAGTATTGCCCCAAGTGGGGTCGGGGGGCAAATCCGGTGGTGGTGCCCGCCTCGGCCTAGTTGGAGAGCTTGCGCAACTGGCGCAGGGCAAAGCCGAGGCTCAACCCGCCCATCAGCAGGATGGCGAGCAAACCGCCCCAGACGGCGCCGAACGACAGGTGATCGACGTTGGATTCGTTCACCAGGCCCACTCGCGCGAGGCGCAGGATGTTGGTGGCGGGGTTGACTCGTGCCACCGTGTGCAGCCACCCGTCCATCACGTTGAGCGGCACTTGTGCCGACGACAAGAACATCACGAGGAAGATCGACAACTGCATGATTGCCGCACCCCGCATGTCCTTGAAGATGAATGCAAGGCCGAGCCCCCAACCCGCACCGATGGTGGACAGCCCGAGCGCAGCGATGTACAAACACAACACTCCAAGCACTCCGCCAGAGAATCGCGCACCGAGTGCGATGCCGATGGCGATCACCACGGTGGTCATCATCACCACGCGGGTGAGCGTGCCCATGAGCGGACCGATCACCAACGACATGCGAGAAGTGGGTGACATTCGCAGGCGGTCATAGAAACCGGTTTCGATGTCGCGAATGGTGGTGAAACCAAGACCCACGCCGGCGAATGCTGCACCCATCATGATTCCCAATGGCATGTACCAGTTGATGGAACGATCGGTGGGGAACCCAGGGATCTTCGTCACCGCAAAGAACGTGCCGGCGAACACCACCATGTTGAAGATCGGCATCGCGAGTGCGGGGAAGAATGCCGACGGAAGTCGCCGAATGTTTCGAATACTGCGCGCGGCCAGGATGCCGACGCTCCGACCGGTGCTCATCGTGCCGCCAGTCGAACCGAAAGTTGTCGCAACGCCAACATGGTGGTAAGCACCGCGATGCCCGCAGGAATCACCAACGTTTGGGTTATCGCCACGAGAGATACCCCATCGATGGAGAGTGAGCGTTGTCCTTCCACCATGTAGGAGATGGGGTTGAAGTCGGCGATGTGTCGGTACGCGCCGCTCATGGTTTCGCGAGGGAAGAACGCGCTCGAGAGAAACAACAAGATGAAGAGCACCGGAAACGTTCCTTGTACCGCCTCTGCCGACCCGGTTTTCAGGGCCACCACAGACATGAGCGCACCGACGGCGAACGCGGTGATGAATCCCGCCACCACGATCGACACGTACCCGAGCAATCCTGCTTGCACCGTGACGCCAAAGGGCAGCAGCGCCAGTAGGAAGATGAGTGCTTGCAATGCGCCGAACAGCGAACTGCCGGCCAATCTTCCGAACAAGATCGACGTTCGCGATGTTGGCGCCGCCAACAGGCGATCAAAGAATCCCTCTTCGATGTCGGTGGCAAGGGCCGCAGCACCGGTAACCGAACCAAACAGCACACCTTGTGTCACCGTGCCGGCCAACGTGAATTGCAGATACGAGTCCACCTTGGGGAAGCCAGGGAGGCTGATGGCTCGGCTGAATGACGAGGAGCCGAGCGCAGCAAAGAACAGCGGGAATATCAACGATGGCCCGACGAGTGCAGGCTGACGAAAGATCGCCAGCGTGGAACGGCGGGAGAGTGCGACGAACTGCCGCACCGTGTCAGCCGGCTTGCGGCGCATTATCGGCCCCTTCAAGGCGATAACCCGTGGCTTCGGCAAACACATCGTCGAGGCTGGGCTGGTTCAATTCCAGGTGCTCCACGACGAGCTTGGCTTCGTCGAGTGCACGCACCACCTCGGCCACGCGCTCGGCACCGCCACGTAAGCCCACACCGAGTGTCCCTTCTGCGGTGGGTCGCATGTCGCCGAATCGTGCGAGTACTGACCTGGCAGCGTCGGAATGTTCACGCGACACGTTGATGAGCAACGTCGGATCGCCGACTGATCGCTTGAGTTCGCTGGGCTTTCCTTCACGCACGATCTTGCCGTGATCGATGATGGCGATGCGATCCGCCAATTGGTCGGCCTCTTCCAAGTATTGCGTCGTCAGCATCACCGTGGTTCCTTCCCGGTTGAGACGACGCACTTCCTCCCACAACGTGAGGCGGCTCATGGGGTCGAGACCCGTGGTGGGTTCGTCCAAGAACAACACGGCTGGTTGGTGAATCAGCGAGAGTGCAAGATCGAGACGACGACGCATACCGCCCGAGTAGGTGGCCACTCGACGATCGGCCGCAGCGGTAAGCCCGACGCGTTCCAGTAATTCGTTGGCGCGCTGCTTCATCTTGGTCGCTGCAATGCCGTAGAGCACCGCCTGCAGTTCCAGAAGTTCGTAACCGGTCATCAACGGGTCGATTGCGGCGTCCTGCAACGCCACACCGATGTTGCGCCGCACTTCGTCGGCTTGCTTCACCACGTCGTAGCCGGCAACGCGTGCCGTGCCACTGGTGGGGCGCAACAAAGTGGTGAGCATTCGCACCGCTGTGCTCTTGCCCGCGCCGTTGGGACCGAGAAATCCGAATATTTCACCCTGGTTGACGGTCAAGTTGATGCCGTCGACGGCTTTTACATCGCCGAAGTGGCGGGCGAGTTGTTCTGCAATGATCGGGGCGTTGTTCACCCCGACAGTCTTACTGATTGATGGCTCGCCACACGCGTTCGGGAGTGGTGGGCATGTCGATGTGACGAACGCCCAGATGGCTCACCGCATCCACCACCGCTGACTGCACTGCAGGAGTGGAGCCGATGGTGCCGGATTCGCCAACGCCCTTTGCTCCGAGAGGATTGCGTGGCGTTGGTGTTTCCATCGACACCAACTCGATGGACGGAGCCTCGACCGCCGAGATGAATGCATACTCGGCGAGGTTTCCGGTTTTCGGGTTGCCGTCCTCGTCGTACACGAATTCTTCGAGCAGCGCCTGTGCCGACCCTTGTGCGATGCCGCCGTGAATCTGTCCTTCCAGCAACAACGGATTCAACACCGTGCCGGCATCGTCACATGCCACCTGCTTCAGGTGCGTGACCTTGCCCGTTTCGACGTCCACTTCCACCACGGCGACATGGGCGCCGAATGGAAACGTGGCTCCACCGGAAGTGAAACGTTCGGCAATGGTCAAGCCACCCTCGCTTGCTCGTCGTGCGGAGAGCTCGCCCCAGGTCACTGCCACCGCAGGTGTTCCTGCAACGTGGAAGGCACCACGCGATTTGTCGAGCACCACGTCGGCTTCTGCTGCCTCGAGTGCGGCGGCGGCAACGGAGCGCGCAAGCTCCACCAACTTCTGTGCCGTTTGATGCACGGCTGCACCACCCAGTTGCAGTGAGCGTGAACCGTACGTGCCGAGACCATCGGGAATGATGTCGGTGTCACCCCACACGACGTCGATCTTGTCCATCGGAATGCCAGTGTGCTCCGACGCGATCATCGACCACGCGGTGACATGCCCTTGGCCGTGTGGTGAAGTGCCGGTGTACACGATGGCTCGTCCGTCGGGCAGCACCTCGATGCGAGCATCCTCGTGGTTGGTTCCACCGCTGGTGATCTCCACGTACACGCTCACGCCAATGCCGAGTTGATGACGGTCGCCGCGCTGGCGCCGCTCGGCTTGTTCCTTGCGCAGTGCCGAGTAGTTGGCGGCATCAAGCACCTTGTCGAGCGCAACTTCGTAATCACCTACGTCGTACGCCTGTCCAATCGCCGTGGTGTGCGGTTCCATGAACTTCGGAATCAGGTTCTTGCGACGAACTTCGGCGGGATCCATACCGATTTCGGCAGCGAACATGTCCATCGCACGTTCGATTGCAGCGGTGGCCTCGGGCCGACCCGCACCGCGGTACGCAACGATCGGCGTGGTGTTGGTGACCACCGACTTGGTACGGCATTCGATCTTGGGGATCGCATAGACACCGCTGCTCATCGGGCGAGTGCAGGCTGGTGCCAGGACCGCGCCAACGTCGACGAAAGCGCCGGAGTCTTGAATGGCTTCCAGGCGATAGGCGAGTACTCTGCCGTCGCGCGTGCCACCGATGGAGATGTATTGCAACTGCGCACGACCATGGCCGAGTGCCAACATCGATTCGCTGCGCGTTTCGCGCCAGCGCAATGGACGACCGACGGCCTGAGCCACACGCCCGAGCACGATTTCTTCCGGGTACGCCGAGATCTTTGCTCCGAATCCACCGCCAACGTCGGGTGTCATCACGCGCACGTTGCTGGTCGCATCACTCTTGTTGATCTGGTCACGCACACCCTGAGCGTGTTGCGTGGAGATCCACTGGTACAAACGACCATCCACCCACGCGACTGCCGAGCCACGAACTTCAAGTGGGCACGGTGCCACGCGTTGATTGACGTAGCGACCCTTCACCACCACGTCACAGTCGGCAAAGAAATCGTCACCGGTGACGTCGGGCATTCCCCAGACGGTGGAGTCGACCACGACGTTGCTTCCGGCGTCCGGGTAGATGAGCGTGGATGACGTCATTGCTCGTTCGAGGTCCACCAAGACTTCGAGCGGTTCGTAATCGACAACCACCAAGTCGGCGGCATCTTCACCCTGGTTGGCCTCTTCGGTGACGATCACTGCCACGGGTTCGCCCACGTAGCGCACGCGGCCACTTGCCAGCAGGGTTCGTGTTACACCCGGGTTGAACGACGACGCCTCGGGTGCCAGGTTGAGCGACTCCGCGGTGTAGATTGCAATGACGCCAGGTGCCTCGAGTGCTGCGCTGATGTCGATCCCGTTGATGAGTGCGTGCGCCACTTGGGATCGCACGAAGGTGACATGGGCGGCACCTTGGAGAAGTGGCTCGTTCTGCATGTCGTCCACATACACGCCACCAGTGGTGAGGAACTTCGGGTCTTCCTTGCGCAACACGCGGTTGCCGAGAATGCTTCCAGCCATATCGCAAAGTTACTGCAGACCGACGCGAGGTGGTCCCCTCCGCCCGCGCGCCGCGCCGACCTCAACCGTGCGGTGGTTTACGGCTGAAGCGGGTTGAACGTGTCGAGGTTGCCCCGTTCCACGCCCACATTCTGCATTTCGCGCAGGTTCACGATGCCCACCACCAAGTTGTACGGCCAGCGATCGGGCAGCGTCACCGGGGCCTCAGGCAGGGCCAACAACGGAATTCGACGCTCATTGGGCAGAAGGTATCCGAGTTGCGACCGAATCGCCTGACGCACGCCCTCGGGGGCAGTCAGAGCATCCACCTCGTCCTGTAGCGCGTCGTTGACTTCTTCATAGACGCCGTATTGGGTGGATCGCGAGTCGAGGAGGTCGCGTTGACTCGTCCAGGTGCGTACCGGTACGACGAAGAAGGTCACGATCAACGCGATCACGCCGATGACGATGATCGGCATGGTGAAGGGGCGCAGCCGATTGGCGACCACCAGCGGAAAGTTCACCCCTCCATTGTGACGGCTACATAGCGGATGTCGGGGGACTCCGACCATGACGTGGCGAACCTTGCCCGAACGACCCGTGGTGGTCGCTGTGTGGAACCTAGGGGTTGAGTGCCTCGCGACCAAGGAATCTCGCTCGCAAACCCAGTTCGCCTTCGATGCGTAACAAGCGGTTGTACTTCGCCACGCGGTCGCTGCGAGCCGGAGCACCAGTCTTTATCTGGCCGCAGTTGGTCGCAACGGCAAGGTCGGCGATGGTGGAATCTTCGGTTTCGCCACTGCGGTGACTCATCACGCTGGTGTAATCGTTGGCGGTTGCCAACGCAACGGTGGCCAACGTCTCGGTGAGCGTCCCGATCTGGTTCACCTTCACCAACACGCTGTTGGCAACCTTGGCATCGATACCTTGCTGCAAACGTTGGGCATTGGTGACGAACAGGTCGTCACCAACCAGCTGCACCTTCCTGCCAAGTGCGGTGGTGAGTTGTGCCCAGCCGTCCCAGTCGTTCTCGGCCATTGCATCTTCAATCGACACGATGGGGTAGCGATTCACCAGTGCGCTCCACCAGTCGCACAATTGCGTTGAAGTCATGGTCTTGCCTTCGCCAGCGAGGTGGTAGCTGCCGTTCTTGAACAACTCACTCATCGCCGGGTCAAGTGCAATGGCAATGTCCTTACCCGCCACAAAACCGGCGCGCTCCACCGCTTGCAGGAGCACCACGATGGCCTCCTCGTTGCTGGCGAGGTCGGGCGCAAAACCACCTTCGTCACCCACTGCGGTGCTGAGTCCACGTTCACGCAGCACACTCTTGAGCGCGTGGTACGTTTCCACGCCCCAACGCAGTGCTTCACTGAATGACCCCGCACCGATCGGCATCACCATGAATTCCTGTAAGTCCACGTTGTTGTCGGCATGTGCGCCACCGTTGAGCACATTCATCATCGGTACCGGTAACACGGTGGCATTCGTCCCACCCACCGACGCATAGAGAGGAGTAGAAGTTGCTCGGGCATGAGCATGGGCCAAAGCCAAGCTCGCACCGAGTAGCGCGTTGGCGCCAAGGCGAGCCTTGTTTGCCGTGCCATCCAGCGCGATCATCGCGGCGTCGGCACCTGCCTGATCGGCCGAGTCGCGACCAACGAGAACACCACGCAATTCACCGTTGACGTGCGCAATGGCCTTGGTGACACCTTTGCCCGCATATCGCTTGCCACCATCGCGAAGCTCGACTGCTTCGTGCTCGCCGGTGGATGCACCAGAAGGCACGATCGCGGTGCCAATGGCACCGTTTTCAAGGTGGACATCGACTTCAACGGTCGGGTTGCCTCGCGAGTCGAGCACTTCGTGACCAACGACATTGGAAATCCTCATGGCGGGCTCAGGCTAGTTGAGTTGACGCTTGGCTTCGTCCCAGAGCGAGTCGAGTTGCACAAGATCGCACTCAGCAAGATCAACTCCGCGCTGCGAGGCGAGTTGTTGCACGCGAGTGAAACGAGCCACGAACTTGTCTGCGGCACCACGTAACGCAGTTTCAGCGTCCAACCCCAGTTTGCGCGCCACATTCACCACACTGAACAACACATCACCAAGTTCCATGCGCACCACCGCGGGGTCGCCAGTTTCTGCCGCTACTCGAAGCTCGGCGATTTCTTCGTCGAGTTTTGCGCTGGCGCCACGAACGTCTGGCCAGTCAAATCCCACTTCGGCTGCGCGCTTCTGCAATTTTTGAGCCAGCGACAACGAGGGGGCCGCGCGCGACACGCCGGCAAAAAAGTCGGGTGCGTCACCGTCCCGAGCGGTTCCGGCTGGAGTGACACCGTCCCGAGCGGTTCCGGCACTCTTGGCCGCACGTTCAGCGCGTTTGATTTCGTCCCAGGTGGTCACCACGTCGCCCGCGGTGGTGGCTTGCACGTCGCCAAACACGTGAGGGTGTCGACGCACCAACTTGTCGTGGGTTGTGCGCGCAACGTCGGCCAGGCTGAAGCGACCTTGCTGCTCGGCGATGGTGGTGTGGAATTCGATCTGATACAACAAGTCGCCGAGCTCCTCGATGAGTGCGTCGTCCGTGGACGGATCGTCTTCGTCGAGTGCATTCAGCGCATCGACCACCTCGTAGGTCTCTTCGATCAGATATCGCACGAGTGACGCATGCGTCTGCTCGCGGTCCCACGGGCACTGCTCGCGAAGCGTGCGGGCGAGTGCGTGCAAGCGCGCCATCTCGCCAGCCACGGGCTCGGCAAGTTGGGGGATGTACAACGACGTGAGGTGATCAGCCGTCAGTTCATGTGCGCGCTCAAGACGATCGAGGTCATCCCATGTGGTGTCGATCACGCGTTCATCGGCAAGACCGAGGTGATGCAGCACCACCACGCGTTCGTCGCCACGAGCCGATTCGTGTGCAAGTTTCACCTGCGACAACACCCAATCGGCATGGCACTGGGCAACCAAGAACGGACCGGTGCTGTTGGCGGCTGCCTCGGCGAAGCGGTGGGCATCCACCATTCGCACTCCGACATCGACCGGATCGATGCCCAGTCGTAACCATGCCAGGTCGAGAAAGCTCACGGCAGACAGCACACGAACGTCGAGCCGTGCGTCGGCGAGCAGTCGACGCACGCCATCCTCCAACACGCCGGGAGAACCTGGTACCGCATACAACGCCGAGCCGTTGCTCAACGCGGCGTCGGCAACTCGCGCGGCGATTGCGGCGTACACCTCGGCGAAGGTGTCGTGGCGTTCGTATTCGTCGTCGAACGACACGGCTTGATCAACCAATGAGGCGCTTGGATGGCGAGTAGTGCGCACGAAGCGGGTCGTTGACGCAGCAATCGCATCGATCGTTTCTTGCGTCACCAGCCCAATCGGACCTGGCCCGAGACCAACGACGGTGACAACCGGACGTGACACGAAAAGCTATGGGGCGACGACGGTGCCCGCGAGCGGATCCCAACGTCCGTATCGCGAGGCAACGGAAATGTCGGCATCGGCAAGTGCGCCGAGCAGCAAGTATTCACCGGGTGCCGAGGTGATGTTCGCCGACACGCTCTCTGACACTGCGGTGAATGGACGGATGAAGATGACGTGCCAACCGAAGCTGGACTTCACGGGCTGCGTGGGTATGCCGGTACGAGCGGCAAGTGCTCCGGCAACGAAGTCGGGGTCGAAACCCGCCTGCCATTCATTGATGCTGATACAGGTGCCGCTTTGCCCGGTGAGCGCGCCACCTGACTCCTTCGCATTGGGTTCGATCGAATACTTCCCGGCAACCTCTGCGAACTGTGCGTCGGTGGGTTTGTCGTCGAGTTCCGCCCGTGCGGTCTTGGCAGTGGACTCGTCGTTGACCACGAGATGGCTCACACACAGCATTCCGAGTGACTTCGGATTGCTGTTGTAGCGCTCTGCGATGTCTTGCGGACTGGGCGCCTTCACACGACCGAGTACCGCCTGCGCAGCGTTGAGTTGCACGATCAGTTCGCGCAACGTTTCTGGCAGGTCTTCCGTGCCTTGTTCTGCGAGTTGCTCGCGGACCGAAGCGAGATCCTCGTCGGTGACTTCCTCGCCAGCGGCGGCGATCACCTGATTGGTTGCTTCGGCTCGAATGAGCGAGGTCAACAAACTGCGGACCGTCTCGGCATCCACGACACCGTTCGTGCTCGCTGCCTCGCCGATCGTGACGAAATCGGTAATTGTCTGCTCGAGGTCGGTAGTGAGAATGTCGCTGCCGTTGATGGTGGCGGCGCTGTTGGTGGTTCCACACGCGGCAACAACAATGGTGGCGATGAGCAATGAAATCAGTCGGCGAGGCACCGCATCACACTAGTTGTCGGCAAATACGAGGGGCAGTACGCGCAACAAAAACTCCACGGCGGCTTCGTCGCGTGGAACGTCCATTCGCAGGGTCAGCGCGTCGCGGTCGTAGTTGCTCTGCGGAGCAATGGTGTCGCAGCGACGCTCGTCGAGCTTGCTGAAGCGCACCGGGAACAGTCGAACGCTGGCATCCTGCACCACCACGCGGGTGAGCTTGGCACGGTGACATGCCACGCGCACGCTGCCGATGCGAAGGAGTGCCTCGGCTTGGGTGGGAAGCGGTCCGAAGCGATCGCTCCACTCCGCGCGTAATACGTCGAGTTCGTCTTCTTGAGTGACGAGCGCAAGTTTTCGGTACGCGTCGAGCCGTAGTTCTTCGGAATCCACGTAGTCGTGCGGAAGGAACGCATCCACCACCATGTCGATCTTCAACTCCAGCGGTGTCTGTGGTGGCTCACCCTTCATGTCGGCGACCGCTTCGCTCACCATCTGGCAGTACAAGTCGTAACCCACCGCGGTGATGCGACCACTCTGTTGCTCGCCGAGCAAACTTCCGGCACCGCGCAACTCCAGATCGCGTCGCGCGATTTTGTAGCCGCTTCCCAAGTCGGTGGATTCTCCGATGGTCTTCAACCGTTCGTATGCAATCTCCGTGAGAACTTGATCGCGCGGATGAAACAAGAATGCGTAGGCCTGTTGGCCCGCACGTCCGACGCGGCCTCGCAATTGGTGCAACTGGCCGAGCCCGAGGCGATGCGCATCTTCCACCACCAAGGTGTTGACGGCGGGCATGTCGATTCCGCTCTCGATGATGGTGGTGCACACCAGCACGTCGAACTTGCCGTCCCAAAAGTCGATGACGGTCCGTTCGAGGAGTGCCTCGTCCATTTGACCGTGTGCAAAGTTGATCCGGGCCTCGGGCACCAGGCGCCGCAGTTCTTCGGTGCGTTCTTCAATGGATTCCACGCGGTTGTGCACCCAGAACACCTGGCCTTCGCGTAGCAACTCGCGCCGAATTGCTTCTGCTGCCACGCGGTTGTCGTACGCCGTCACGTAGGTACGAATCGGCTGGCGATCGGCGGGCGGGGTGTTGAGCAGCGACATGTCGCGAATGCCGACCAAACTCATCTCCAGCGTGCGTGGGATGGGAGTTGCCGACAACGTGAGCACGTCCACGTTGGTGCGCATCATCTTGATGGATTCCTTGTGCTGCACACCGAAGCGTTGCTCTTCGTCCACCACGAGGAGTCCGAGATTCTTGAATCGGATGTGTTCCTGCAACAGACGGTGGGTTCCAATCACCACGTCAACCTCACCCGTAGCGAGACCCGCCACGATTCGTTTGGCCTTGGCCGGCGTGACGAAGCGTGAGAGCATTTCCACCTTGATTGGGTAGGGCTTGAAGCGTTCGCTGAAGGTGCCCATGTGCTGTGAAGCCAGCAACGTGGTGGGCACCAACACGGCAACTTGTTTGCCGTCCTGCACGCACTTGAAGGCAGCACGAAGAGCAACCTCGGTCTTTCCGAAACCCACATCGCCGCACACCAACCGGTCCATCGGGCTGGCGTTCTCCATGTCGCTCTTCACGGCGAGGATGGCGTCCATCTGGTCGGGGGTTTCCACGAAGGGGAATGCCGCTTCCATCTCGGCCTGCCATGGTGTGTCGGGAGCGAACGAATGCCCGGTGGTGTGTAGTCGTCGTTGATAGAGCACCACCAGCTCTTGTGCGATGACGCGCAACTCGTTGCGTACGCGCTGCTTGGTGCGGGCGAAGTCTGCACCACCCATGCGGTTGAGCGGTGGTGCATCACCACCCACGTATTGACGAACGAAGTCGATCTGATCACTGAGTACGAACAGGTTTCCGTCGGCGTAGCGAAGTTGGAGGAAGTCGCGCTCGACGCCGTCGAGTTTTCGGCGCGCCATTCCTTCGAACACACCGATGCCGTGCACATCGTGGACGATGTGGTCGCCGGCCTTCAAATCCTCGAACATGGTTGCGGCACCACGACGCGCGGTGCGGCGACGTCGAGTGACACGGCGACCGGTGATCTCCGCTTCGGTGGCAACCATGAGTTGCGCGGTCGGCAGCACGAAACCCTCGTGCAGTGCCTGTACTACGACGGTGACGGCGCCAGTGGTGAACTCGTGTGGTGCAAGCACCGCTGGTACACCATGTGTAGACAACTCATTGCGAACCCGCGTGGCCGACTCCACGCTGTCGTACGCCAGCACGATGCAATAATCGAGCTCCAACTGATCTCGAAGTCGTGCCGCCAATGCCTCCGTGGTATTGGCTGGCGATCCCCATCGGCTGGCGATGACATCAACGGCGCCTTCGGTGGGTTCACCAAGTCCTGGTGACGTCACCGACAACACCAACGGTGCAGTGGTACGCGACAACATGGTGTCGACATCCATGTGTAGCCGTGGCATCGCAGACTCGACCTCGAACGACCAGGTCGACGCCAACGCTTCGGCCACGGCACGTTCTTCCTTCTCCAATTCGCGGGCCCGCGACCGCAAGTAGGCGGGGTCGCACACCACAAGACCGGCACGCTCCGGCAGTACGTCGAGCAGCGTGGTTTCTTCGTCCACCAACCACGCCAGCCAATTCTCCATGCCATCGAACTCGCTGCGTTGTGCGATCCGCTCCCACTGTTCGCGTCCCCATGGTTCGCGCGATGCCAGTTGTTCTGCACGCCTCACGATGTGATCGTCGATCACCAATTCGCGCGCCGGATACAGCACCACCTCATCGAGTTCTTCGGTACTGCGCTGGTCGCTGACGGAGAAGGTGGTAACGCGCTCTACCTCGTCCCCCCACAACTCCACGCGCACCGGTGCATCGTCGGTGGAGTTGAACACATCGAAGATCGCGCCGCGATGCGCAAACTCACCACGATGTTCCACGAGTTGCTCGCGTACGTAGCCCCATTCCACCAACGTTCGAGTGATGCTGTCGAGGTCGACTGCTTCGCCCCGACGCAAGACAATGGGGGAGAACGTGAGCGACGATGGACTGAGTCGCTGCAACAGCGCACGAATCGGTGCCACCACGATGCGCGGTGCACAGTCGCGCAACTGTGCAAGCAACCGCATGCGCTGGCCCATCGTTTCGATATCGGGGCTCACACGTTCGAACGGCAGCGTCTCCCACGCCGGGAAGTACGTCACTTGTGCGTCGGAGTACACCTGCAGGTCGTCAAACACGACGCGTGCCTGGGAGTCGGTGGGCACTGCCACCACGAGTGTGTCGTTGGGGCGGGTGCGAGCAAGTGCGGCCAGCAGCACCGGCCGAACGTGGTCGGCCCACGCCACCACCGACCCATTGGGCAATCCAATGCCGAGTGATCGCCCGTGGCTGGCTGCAAGTTCGGCGAGCGCACTCAACGAGCCGGAGTGGTTCATGACAGGCCGATTATTCGGCGTTGGTTTGCTGCATGGCGGTATCCGCGCCGTGCTTCAGGATGATTTCCACCGCGTCAGCAGCGCGCTGCACGGAAATGTCGAGAAGTTCGCGCTCGGCGGTGGGAATCCGCCCGAGAACGTGGTCGCCACCGCGCTCTTTGCTCGGTGGTTTGCCTACACCAATGCGCACGCGAACGAAGTCTTGTGATTTGAGATGCTGCGTGATCGACCGCAAACCATTGTGGCCCGCGAGTCCACCACCGACCTTCACTCGCACCACTCCTGGCAGGAGGTCGAGTTCATCGTGCACGATCACCACGCGCTCGATCTCGGTCACGCCGTAACGGCGCGCGAGTGGCCCGACTGCTTGCCCGGAATTGTTCACGTAGGTCATCGGCTTGGCCAACACGTAGTGCAGGAACTCGCCGTGGACTTCGGCAACGAGTGCCTTGTCGCGGCCGGCCTTCAACGAGGCGGAGGTGCGTCGCGCAAGTTCGTCGATCACTTCGAAGCCAACGTTGTGACGACTTCGCTCGTATTCGCGTCCGGGGTTTCCCACGCCAACGATGAGCGCAGAGAACGGAGTTCCACGTCGCTCCGGTCGCGAGGAGCGACCAAACAGCGCCATCGCGGACTACCGCATCGCGAATTACTTGGTGGGCTTGCCGCCTGCAGCAGGCTTGCCACCTGCGGCTGGCTTTTCGGCATCGCCCGCGGCTGCGGCACCCTCGGCAGCACCTTCGGCAGGAGTCGCGCCATCGGCAGCGGCTTCGCCTTCGGCTGCTGCGGCAACTGGTGCAACTTCCTCCACCTTGGTGGTAACCACGGTGACCACGACGAACTCTGGATCGCCCACGACCGTGACGCCCTCTGGCATCAGCAAGTCGCCAAGTCGAACGACGCTGTCCATGGTCATGTTGGTGATGTCGACGACGATCTCGTTCGGAATGTTGGCGGCAGTTGCACGCACGTCGATGGAGTTGACCACCGGGTCGACGAGACCACCTTCGGCGAGCACTGCCTTCGCAACACCCTTCACGTGCAACGGCACGTGCACGGTGATGATTTCTGTGAGGCTGATCTGTTGGAAGTCGACGTGACGAACGATGCGCTTCACGGGGTCGCGCTGCACTTCCTTCACGATGGCGGGGTAGGAGTCGCTGCCAACGTGCAGTTCGAGCACGGTGTTGAGACCCGCCGGACCCGACAACGCAACACGCAACTCCTTGCGGTCGACGGTGACGGGTGTTGGGGTCATGCCGTGTCCGTAGACGACGGCAGGAATTTGATCTTGGGCGAGCAAGCGGCGGGCGGCGGCGCTACCGAGCGGGCGTCCGAGGCTGGTCTTCAGGGCTGTTGGCATTTGGTCAGTCTATGGGCGTACTTTGCGCCCGCATCAGGCGAGGTTTTCGTCGGCGTGCCAGGTGGCGCCACCGCTCAGGCGAGGTTTTCGCCGCCGAAGAGCTCGCTCACGCTGGTTTCTTCGAACACCGCGGCCAACGCATCGGCGATGATCTTGGCGACGGACAGCACCTCGATGCGATCGATGCGCTTTTCCTTCGGCAGTGGAATGGTGTTGGTCAGCACCACTCGGCTGATCTGGGACTTCTGTAGTCGCTCGATGGCCGGGTCGGACAACACGCCGTGGGTGGCCATGGCCCACACTTCCTTGGCGCCTCGTGCCATGAGCAATTCTGCAGCCGAGGTGATGGTGCCGGCCGTGTCGATCATGTCGTCGGTGAGCACGCAGAGACGCCCTTCCACGTCGCCGATGACTTCCTTGGCGCTGGCCACGTTGATGGAGTTCTTCTCACGGCGCTTGTAAACGAATGCAACGTCGGCGCTCATGTCGGCCAGGTGCTGGGCGAATCGTTCAGCGACCTTCACTCGACCAGTGTCGGGTGAAACGATCACCACACCTTCGCGCGCATTCTCGCGAAGATATTTCTCCAGCACCGGCATGGCGGTGAGGTGGTCGACGGGGCCCTCGAAGAAGCCCTGAATCTGTCCGCTGTGCAAGTCCACCGACACCATTCGCTTGGAGCCCGCGGCCTTGAACATGTCGGCCACGACTCGTGCGGTGATTGGTTCGCGACCGGCAGCCTTGCGGTCTTGCCGCGCGTAACCATAGAACGGGCACACGGCGGTGACGCGCTTTGCCGACGCGCGGTACGCCGCATCGATCATGATGAGCTGCTCCATGATGGCGTCGTTGATGCTGTACCCGTTGTGTCCGTAGTGCGACTGCATGATGAACACGTCACCACCACGGATGCTTTCGCCGAATCGAGGGCGAATCTCACCATTTGCAAACTCGATGACATCGGCTTCGCCGAGCGAAATGTTGAGGTGACTTGCCACCTCGCGAGCAAGTTCGGGGTGAGCGCGACCGGTGTAGAGCACCATCCGTTTGGTGGTGACTTTGTCGATCGATTTGTTCACTTTGAGCCAGCATAGAACGCAGGGTGCCAGCCGCACCATTCGCCCAAGGTCCGCAACCCGTTGCCGTGGGTCACGGCGCAGTCTGCACGTCATTGACGAGACGATCTGGTTCCGGGGAGAGGATTCGAACCCCTATATGCGGGACCAAAACCCGCTGTCCTGCCGTTGAACGACCCCGGAGAGAACCAGATGCACAGATGTGCTCACTTTCAGGGTAGCGTCGTGGCTCGCATGGGATCACTCGTCAAGCGTCGCCGTAAGCGAATGCGCAAGAAGAAGCACAAGAAGATGCTTCGCCGCACTCGTCACCAACGCAACAGCAAATAACGTCGTCGTTCGTCGCGCTAGCGGCTGCGAGTAACGATCACCGTTGCGTCGCGTAGGGCATCGCCGATGTGGTGCTGACCACGCAAGAACCACGTGGCGCCACTACCGGCCAAGGTTGGCAAAACACCCGCAGCTTCGCGGATGCGATCACGCCAACGTGCGAGTTGCGGCTCCACCACCAGCGCTGCCGACTGCAGGTCGTTTTCTCCGAAGGTTGATTCGTTCACGTCGGAGTCGTGCACCGCTGTAGGTGTGGCACGTTGCCTGCCATCGTTCAGTTCGTCCCATGCGCGATACACCGCCGGAGTGGATACGTGCAGTGGCGGCACCACCAACGTGATGTCGAGTGGCTCGTCGCTCCGTTGGGCCAGGGGGAGTGGTTCGATGATTTCGCCGATGCCACGCACGCGTGCACGGCCACCCACCATGCAAAACGGAATGTCGGCGCCGAGTCGCGATGCTGCCACCAGGTCGGTGAAGCCCGCCCAGCGCAGTACTGCGGCAGCATCGGCCGAGCCGCCGCCCAAGCCCCCACCGTTGGGAATGCGTTTTTCGATGTGCACCGCGGCAGTGCGGTTGGTCAACTGAAGTGCACGCGCCACCAAGTTGTCGGGTGTGGTTGGTACGCCCTCTGCGAATGGGCCACTCACACTGAGTGCCGTTGGTCCTGGGCTCAGTTGCACGATGTCGTGCAGGGCGAGCGTGACCATCTCGGCATCGATGAGATGGAAGCCGTCGTTGCGTACACCAACCACGCGCAGTGACAGCGTGAGTTTTGCCGGGGCTTCCAGCACCGCGTCCCGTGTGCCGCCATCGGATCTGGAGTCCGTGTCGGTCACGATCGTGCCTGCTTGCGTGCCATGACGGCGAGCGTGAGTCGCGACCAATCATCCATCGAGAGTTGCTCGGCGCGAGCCTGCGGGTCGACACCGCTGGCTGTGAAATCCCCCGCAATCACGGCTCCATCAAGAGCGCGTCGCAGCATCTTGCGTCGCGTGGCAAAACCCTGGCGAACTAATGCAAACATGTCGGCAAACGGGGCGGCTACCGCGGGTGCTTCGCGACGAACGATCTCCACCAACGACGAGGCCACGCGTGGCCGAGGTAAAAATACCGCCGACGACACTTCGCCAACGATGTTGGCAGTGGCCCAGTAGTTCACCTTCACGCTCACCGCACCGAATGCGTCGTTGCCGGGTTTTGCCACGAATCGTTGGGCAACTTCCTTTTGCACCATCACCAGCAAGCGTTGCACTTGTGGCACGTCGTCGAGCAAGTCGGCTACTAGAGGAGTCGCGACGTTGTACGGCAAGTTTGCGACCACCGTCCACTTTGGTGCAGCTGCAAGCAGTTCGTTCCAGTCGAGTTGCATGGCATCGTCGTGCACCACGCGCACGTTGGGGAGCTTGGCCACGTTGTCGCGCAACACCTGCACGATTCCGGAGTCGATTTCCACTGCGAGAACATCGGCACCAGTTTCGGCCAGAGCCAGGGTGAGCGCACCGAGACCCGCACCAATTTCCACCACGTGATCGCTGGCGCCAACTCGCGCGAGAGCAGCAATGCGTCGAACCGTCTCGGGTTCCACCACGAAGTTCTGCCCGAATGCCCGACGAGGGGCGAGGCCGTATCGCTCGAGCAACTCCGAGGTTTGCGAGCGAGTGAGTGTCACCAGGTGATGGACACGGGGATCGGCGCGTTCACCAGATCGGACAACTCCACGAACAAGCGGGTGTGCAACACCACCATGATGTTGGCCGGGGTGGAGGGCATCATCACGTTGGAGCAGGCAATGGAGCGGCCGTTATTGAGGTTTTTCACCACGAGCGTGGACCCGTACGGGGCCAACGGAGCGTTGCACACCGTGTTTGGTGCACCATTGAAACTGCTGAAGGTGGCCTGGCCGGTGAGCTTTGCGCTGTCTCCGCTGGGGTAGGCGATTGGTGCGGTTCCAGTTGGTGCAACCCCTGCTGGACCAGAAAGAAACACCGGTGCTGGGGCATCGCTCGTGGCCGACGAAGCCTCGATGTCGACACCAGCGGCTGCCACCGTGGCAACGTCCGCCTGCGGCTCGCCACGGGTGAAGAACAACACCGCCGGCACCACCACCAGCGTGAGCAGCCCGACGAGCGTGACTCGGCGTCGATCACGTGCGCTGAGGAACATGGGGAATAAAACGCTAGCGAGAGAGTCGCGGGAACGCCTTATGGGCATTTTCCACGGTGATACGCGCAATGTCGCTGATCGATGCTTCGCGCACGCTCGCCAAGCACTCACCGATCAGTCGAACGTGAGCCGGTTCGTTTTCCTTGCCGCGATGTGGGACCGGAGCCAACCATGGCGCATCGGTTTCGGTGAGCAACTTGTCGCTCGGACAAAACTTTGCAGCACGACGAATGTCGTCGGCCTTGTTGAAGGTGACGATTCCCGAAAACGACAACCAAGCACCGCGCTTCACCGACTCCCGCGCCTCGGCTTCGTCACCCGTGAAGCAATGGAACACCACGCGCTCGGGCATTCCTTCGGTGTCGAGCACATCGAACGTGTCGGGCCATGCGTTTCGAGTGTGGATCACGAGCGTGAGGTCATGCTGCTTGGCGAGGGCAATCTGCTGGGCGAATGCCTCGCGCTGCGCGGTGCGATCGGAATGGTCGTAGTAGAAGTCCAGCCCGCATTCTCCGATTGCAACGATCTTCTTTTCGTCGAGTTGGGCCGAGCTGAGCCCGTCAACGAACGGTGTGATCGTGTCGACACCGAACTTCGCCTCGTGTGGATGCAAACCAACGGTTGCCCATACGTTTTCGTGTCGCTGAGCAAGTGCAAGTGCCTGCGCGGTGGTGTTGGCGTCGGTGCCGATCACGATGACTTTGTCGACGTCATGTGCGTGTGCATTGGCGATGGACGCATCGCTGCCACCGGGCGTGCGCTCGTCGTACACGTGGCAGTGCGTGTCGATCCAGTTCGGCACGGTGCTCAGCCCTTCTTGCGTGGGAAGAGCGGTTCGCCTTTTTCTACGGTGAGCCCGCCAGGGTATGCGCCCCAAGCAGTGTCGGTGCCGATGCGACAGTCTTCGATTCGTCCCGGCAAACCGATTCGTCGCCAGATTTCCTGCGTCGTCGTGGGCAATGCCGGATTGGCGAGAATCACCACGATGCGCAGTGCTTCGAGTGCATCGCCCATCACATCGTCGACCGCATCACCGGGTTCCATCTTCCACGGCTCGTGTTGTTCGAGATGCGCGTTGGTGGCGCGGATGAGGTTCCACGTTGCTTCAAGTGCACGACTCGGCTGTGCACCGCGCCATGCAGCATCGGTGTCGCGTACGACGTTGGCTGCGATTGCGGCAAGTGGCGAGTCTTTGCGTGGGGCAGGGCCACGAGCGCCACACTTCTTTTCCACCACGGTTGCCACGCGTGCAGCGAGGTTGCCGAGGTTGTTGGCAAGATCGGAGTTGTACCGCGCGACGAGTCCTTCGTAGGTGAAGTCGCCGTCATTGCCGTACACCGTGTCGGCCAAGACGTAGTAGCGGAATCCATCCACGCCAAATTCATCCACCAAATCCAGTGGGCTCACCACGTTGCCGGTGGTCTTTGACATCTTCTCGCCACCAACCAAGAGGAATCCGCCAACCGCCCAACCCTTCGGCAGATCGATGCCGGCGGACATCAACATTGCGGGCCAATACACGCAGTGAAACCGGATGATGTCCTTGCCGATGAAGTGCCAGTCCACCGGCCAATGCTCGGCGAATTGCTTGTCGTCGGTGCCGTAGCCGTGCGCGGTGATGTAGTTGGCCAACGCGTCGAACCATACGTAGGCGACGTGGTTCGCGTCCCACGGCAGGGGAATGCCCCACTTCAGGGTCTTGCGGCTGACGGAAAAGTCGTTGAGTCCGCCCTTGATGAACCCGATCACTTCATTGCGTCGGAATCCGGGCACGATTGCATCCGGGTGTTGGTCGTACCAGTCGAGCAAACGTTGCTCGAAACGCGACAGACGGAAGAAGTAGTTCTCTTCCTCCACGTACACTGCCTTGGTGGTGGTGTGAATGGGGCAGTTACCGCCGACCAGCTCTTCGTCCGTGTAGTAGGCCTCGCACGCCACGCAGTAGTGGCCGCGGTACACGTCGAGCTCGATGTCGCCTGCATCGAAGCACGCTTGTAACAGTTTGTTGACGCCACGCTTGTGACGTTCTTCGGTGGTGCGAATGAAGTCGTCGTAGCGAACATCCAGACGCTTCCAAGTGTCGGCATACAGCGGGGCGATTTCGTCGACGAATTGGCTCGGAGTTTTTCCCGCTGCGTCGGCGTACTGCTGCACCTTCAGGCCATGTTCGTCGGTGCCGGTGAGGAGATGAACATCATCCCCGCACAGGCGATGCCATCGGCAGACGGCATCGGTCACGATGGTGGTGTAGGCGTGCCCGAGGTGCGGCTTGGCCGTTACGTAGTAAATCGGTGTCGTCGCCGAGAAGTTTGGCACCACTCCAACCTACGCTCAACCCCGTGACTTTTCGGTTTGATACCGCCACGCAGGTTCGAGCGATTGGTGGTGGCGTCTTTGCTGCCCGAGTGCACGACGGTTGGGATATCGGCGGCAACGCAAACGGGGGATATCTGTTGGCGCTGGTGGCATCTGCGTTGCGCGAGGCAACGGGTCGGCCGCTGCCAGTCGCACTGTCATGTCACTACTTGGGCCCGGTGAATGACGCCGACGTCACCATCGACACCACCGTGATGAAAACCGGAAAGGCGTTCACCACGGCACTTGCCACCATGCGTCATGGTGATCGCGTGATCGTGACCGCACTCGGAACCTGTGGCGACGCTTTGGTAACCGGTGCAGTCGAACAGACGACTTTGGTAATGCCAGAGATGCCCGGTTTCGACAAGGCGGTCCCGCGCGGCTCGACGAGTGCGGGATTGCCCGGGCTCATGAACAATGTGGACGTTCGGCTGCATCCCGACGACACGGGTTTTGCCACGGGCAAGCCCAAGGGCGAGGCACACGTTCGTGGATGGTGTGCGTTTCGTGACGAGCGTCCAGTGGATGCCCTTTCGCTCACGCTGTTTTGCGACGCATTGCCACCAGCAATGTTCAATCTGTCGGGGGCGCCGGGCTGGGTTCCCACCGTGCAGTTGTCGTTTTACCTGCGTGGAATCCCCGATGGTGCACCGGTGTGTGCCGAGTTCACCACGCGCGAATTGCACAACGGCATGTTCGAAGAGGACGGCTCCATCTGGAATGCGTCGGGGGAGTTGGTGGCGCAATCGCGACAACTCGCGTTGCTGCCGCGCTGATTCCCGCTGGTCCAGCCGCTGCGCTGATACCTGTTGGTCCGGCCGCTGCGCTAGCCGAGCGTCAGCGTCAACTCATACACGTGACGCTTCGACACCCCGAAGCGCGCCGACACTTTCGACGCTGCATCCTTGCGTGACACACCGCTGGCAATTTCTGCGCGTAATGCGCTGATCAGTTCGTCGTCCGTCGGCGGTGCTACTGGTGTGGCACCCGCCAACACGAGCACGAATTCGCCGCGTGGTTCGCCATCGGCGTATCGCTTCACGGCGTCGTGCAACGTACCACGCCACACCTCTTCGTGAATCTTGGTGAGTTCGGCGGCAATTGCCACTACACGATGCGGGCCACACATGGTTTCCAAGTCGGTGAGTGTCTTGTGCAGTCGGTGTGGTGCTTCGTACAGCACGGTGGTGCGCATCTCGCTGGCGACGGCCTCGAGACGTTCCTTTCGCTCCACTCCGGATCGCGGCAGAAATCCCTCGAACACGAACCTCCCGGCGGGCAGACCGCTGATGGTCACCGCCATGATTGCCGCCGACGGCCCGGGCGTGGCCGAAACCACACCGCCAGCGTCGATGACCGCACGAACGATTCGTTCACCCGGGTCGCTCACCCCTGGGCTACCTGCGTCGGTGATGAGCGCAACCGTCTTGCCGCTGACGACGAGCTCCACGATCTTGTCACGCGAGTCGTACTCCGTGTGTTCGTTCACGACGAGGAGCGGCTTGTCGCTCACCCCAATGCGCTGCAGCAGCTTGCCGGAGTGTCGCGTGTCTTCGCAGCAGATGACATCGGCTTCGCGCAGGGCGTCGATGGCGCGCGACGTGATGTCGGCGAGATTGCCGATGGGCGTGGCAACGAGGACGAGCTTGCCGCTCATGCGCGACGACTTTCTGCCGGTGCGTCGCTGGCGCGCCGAGAGGTTGCCGGTGCGTCGCTGACGCGCCGCACTTCCACGATGTCGCCGACGCGCACACCCCAACGTTCGAACGACCCTGCGCGAGCCTCCACCACGCTGCACGCGGCCAAGACGGGTAGCGGCAATCGCATGGGGCTCAATCGCTGCACCTTCATTACCCGAGATTCGTCATCGAGATACGCAATGTCAAGTGCGCATCTCATCCCAATGGTGTGCACCCACCTGCAGTCGGGCAACACCATGGCGAATTCGGGGTCTTGTTGCCCGAGCATCCCGCGTCGCCGCTGTGCGCGGGTATCGGCAACCGTGGCACTTGCCAACACGCGGCCCTGTGCAACCAGCCACGCATTGGTCGAGGTCATTTTCGGAGGGGCGTGGCGATCTCACGAAGCAGTTCGTGGCTCTCCAGCAGGCTTGCAGCTTGCGCAGCTTCCGTGATTGAAAGTTTGCATCTTTCGGCGACTGCCAGCAGATCCTCACTTCCATCGCAATACTCCAGAACGTTCAACAGCGCCTCTACCGAAGAGGAGACCTTCCCTCCTCCAAGTGTTGGATAGAGACCACGTTTTCCGAGTTGGGGCTCGCAGAGCGTGGTTGCAACCAATGTCCTATTAAGTTCCAGCGCCGTGATGCACTGAGCCACCATGTTGAAGCCTCCTGCAAGGCCTGTCGCGGTAACAACACTGAAGTCATCCAAGGATGTGTGGTACTCGTCGTAGCAGCCATATTTGGTTCGACTAAGTGCCACAAATGGAAGATCAACGAGAACACTTCCATATTGCCTTTCGTCGCTTTGTCTTTCCAAAAATGAGTGCCGCACATACGATGATGAAAGTTGTGAAAGGACATGCTCGGCGACTCGGTCAGCGAGCGTTGCGCCCTTTCGTGACGACACGAAGGAGTAGTTTCTGTCGTCTCCTACACATGAAATGTTGAACCCCGCAACAACTCGTTGCTTGAGATGGTTTAAGTTCTGGCTGATGTAATGAATTGCACCAATAGTTTCAGGTGCAAAGACGATTCGATAAGTAAGTCGGCGAGGTTGTTCAAGAAGCCATCGGCCCAGAAATGTCAGTACTGCAGGCCCTGACGTCTCGTTGTTGGCCATGGATGGGTGGCAGACGTAGGTTGAAAGCAGCACCTCTTCCCTCGATGCTCCAGGAATCACAAGTTCGGCGTAATTCATTACGCCCTTGAATTTTCGCGAACGTATCACCGCTCGGTAGTTTCCGTCCCTTAAACCCTCACGCTGACGATGTGTCATGCAAAAGCCCCAACGGTCTGCGTAGTAGCTAGTTACGTACGGTATGGCGTTGGGTTTTTCTGGAATTGAGTGAAGATGCTGCTGTAGTTCATCCAGCGAGAGGGTGACATCAATGGGAGCTGAGTAGCCGACAACGTGAAGATTGTGATTTGAGAAGTCGATGATTCGCTGTCCGTCTGAGTCCTCTATATAGGCCTCGGAGATTTCCCACTCGTCGGGAATCGTCCAGTCCGAGGCGCCAATACCTGAGGGCGCCTCGAGTAAGCGAAGGTCTGGTAAATGAAGTTTGATTCGACTCAGAGTTTCACGAACACCGCTGCCAGTGAGACTGCGATTGATTGGATAGAGCTCTCTTGCAAATGAGAGAATTTTTTCACCGATCATGATGTCGCTACTGGGAAGAACTTGATCGGCATCAAGAGGTGCAGCATGAATTTGACCTCGACTTCGGAGAGTCGTTTGGTGTACTCCCGAGTTGCAACATTGAAGTAGGTCACTTCGTTATCCATTGACTCGGGCCACTCTTTGACAATCTCGATTTGCTTACCGGGATCGAAATGATCGGAGAATTCTCGGAGTTTGGTTTGGAGCAGATGGAACTTTTGTTCAATTGGTACCTCTTCGTAGTGGGTGCCGACCTTGTCAGTGATGTCAATTGCTGGGACGCCTGCGTAGACGCGATTCTGTCTCATGTCGTGCGTCACGACGGAGCCCATGAGGGCAAGGCTTTGGTTCTGAGCGGTGACTGGCCCAACCAAACATTTGCCGCCGAAGTAAACGTCGTCGCCGATGTTCAACTCTCGTTGCCATTCCCATCTACAACCTTGCAGCGTGTCGCCAAATTTCATATGGGTCCACAACTGGCAGCCTGCAGCCACTGCCACCCCATTGCCGATTATCAATCGACCGGTTGCGTCGATAATGCAGTCTCGACCAATCCAAGAACTCATACCGATGTGGCAGGGACTCTTGGCTACAAGTTCGGTGTTTTCGCCAATCACCGTATAGTCGCCGATTGCTACCTCGGGTCCTTCGATTACGACATTGTCCTTGATGAGGACCCCATCACCGATCGAGAACTTGTCAACACTGATGGTGACGTTTTTGCCTATTCGAACTGCCACTTTGTCATCTATCGAAAACATGAGTCCACCCACCAAGGTAGTCAATTTTGGTCGAGGTCATACGTTGAAACGGATCTCCATCACGTCGCCGTCGGCAACTTCGTAGTCCTTGCCTTCCACGCGAAGTTTGCCCACATCGCGTGCTTTCGACCAAGAACCAATCGACAACAGTTCATCGCAGTGAATCACATCGGCGCGAATGAAGCCGCGCTGCAAGTCCGTATGGATTTTTCCGGCGCACTCCGGAGCCTTTGCGCCGGCGTGGAAGGTCCATGCTCGCGACTCCTTGTCGCCGGTGGTGAAGAACGTGCGCAAGCCAAGCAGGTGGTACGCCGAGCGCACCAAGCGGGGCAGAGCACCTTCACCCAGGCCGAGTGCCTCGAGCATGTCGATGCGATCTTGTCCAACCAGTTGGGCTGCTTCGGCTTCGATCTGCACGCTCATGCCCAGCACCTCCACCTCGTGTTCGCTGGCCGAACCTGGGGGAGCCAATTCGGCTGCAACCTTGGCAACATGGGCCGGAATCGTGTCGAGTGCGTCTTCGGCGACGTTCACCACTGCAAGCACGCGACGCGCCGTCAGCAAAAAGTGCGGTGCCAACAGCGTGCGGTCTGCTTCGGAGATTCCGGCGCGATACAACGGTCGACCTTCGGCAAGCAACACTTGTGCGCGCTCCAACGCCTCGACCTCGTCGGCGATGGAACTGTCCATGCGCGCAGCCTTTTTCATCTTGCCGAGTTTGGTCTCCACACTTTCCAGGTCGGCCAGTGCCAACTCGAGCTCCACCACGCGTAAGTGTTCGAGTGGGTCGCTCGGTCCGGGAATGTCGTCGTCCACGAAGGCGCGAAGCACGAACACGATTGCATCGACCTCGCGAATGTTTGCGAGGAACTTGTTGCCGAGGCCTTCACCTTTGCTCGCACCTTCCACCAAGCCGCCGATGTCGACCACTTCGATGGTGGCATTCACCACTTTTTTGCTTTCCGACATCTTCGCCAGGGCATCTAGGCGAGGGTCGAGCACCTTGGCCACACCGATGTTGGGATCTTTCGTGGCGAACGGGTACGGGGCGGCAAGCGCGTTGGATCCAGTGAGAGCGTTGTAGAGCGACGACTTCCCCGCGTTGGGAAGACCGACCAGTCCGAAGCGCTCCATACGACGCAACGACGCTACGCCTGTTCACCCCGACTGCATCGCTGGGCTGCGCCGTGCGACACAGCCTTCAGCGGTGGGGCGGGACCAAATAATTGTTACTATCTGCATAGGAGAAATTACCCATGACCAGCTTCGATCTCGACCTCTCCAAATACTCTCTGGGTTGGAGCGACGACGTCGAATACGCCTTCACCCCGGAGAAGGGTCTCAACGACCGAGTGGTGGAGCAGATCTCGTGGTGGAAGGGCGAGCCGGAGTGGATGCGCAAGATGCGCCTTCGTTCCCTCAACACTTTCGACAAAAAGCCCATGGCCGAGTGGTTCGCGGTCAACATGCCGGATCTCGACTTCCAGGACATCTATTACTACTTGAAGCCCGCGACCGAACAGGTGAGCGAGTGGGACGACCTCCCCGAGCAGATGAAGGCAACCTACGAAAAACTCGGCATCCCCGAGGCCGAGCGCAAGTACCTCGCCGGCGTTACCGCGCAATACGAGAGCGAAGTGGTGTTCCACCGCAATCGTGATGATCTCGAACAGCAGGGAATTCTGTTCTGCGACATGGACACCGCGCTCCGCGAGTATCCCGACTTGGTGAAGCAGTACTTCGGCACCGTGATTACACCTGGTGACAACAAGTTCTCCGCGCTCAACACCGCGGTGTGGTCGGGCGGTTCGTTCATCTACGTGCCGCCGGGAGTGGAGTGCGAAATGCCGTTGCAGGCGTATTTCCGCATCAATTCCGAAAATGCCGGACAATTCGAGCACACGCTGATCATCGCCGACGAGGGTTCCAAGGTGCATTACATCGAAGGTTGCTCGGCTCCCGTATACACCAACGACTCGTTGCACTCTGCCGTGGTGGAAATCGTGGTGAAGCCGAGTGCGCACGTCACCTACACCACCATTCAGAACTGGTCACCGAACGTGTACAACCTCGTTACCAAGCGGGCGCGAGTGGAGGCCGAGGGACACATGGAGTGGATCGATGGCAACATCGGCTCCAAACTCACCATGAAGTACCCAAGCGTGTATCTCGTCGGCCCCAAGGCCACGGGCGAAGTGTTGTCGGTTGCATATGCAGGTGCCGGTCAACATCAAGATGCCGGCGCCAAGATGGTGCATGCTGCTCCGGAGACCACCTCGAAGATCGTTTCCAAGTCGATCAGCAAAGACGGCGGCATCACCGCATATCGAGGTTTGGTGCGGGTAGAAGAGGGTGCAACTGGCTGCAAGAGCCATGTGCAGTGCGATGCACTGATCCTCGACGAAGATTCAGAGAGCCGCACCTTCCCGTACATGGAAGTGGGCGAGCGCGATGCGCAAATCGGCCACGAAGCCACCGTGTCCAAGATCGCCGACGAACAGTTGTTCTACCTCACCAGTCGTGGGCTGACACCCGAGCAGGCCATGGGCATGGTGGTGAACGGTTTCATCGAACCCGTCACCCGCACGTTGCCGATGGAATACGCAGTGGAATGGAGCCGTCTGATCGAGTTGCAGATGGAAGGTTCGGTGGGCTGAACCCACTGCAGCCTTTGCGAACTACCGTTTCTCTCGTCATGTCGATGCGCACCGATTGTCGCCACTTTGAAAGTCGCACCTACAAGAACGGCGACACCGTACGTGGTTGCAAATTGGGTCTTGCGCCCGAGGCACCCTGGCGTTGTCCAGCCGATTGCCCCAAGTTCGACCGCCGTGCAATGGATGTGGGCTGGACCCACGGCACGCTCGTAACGGGTGCCGCTCCGGCGGCACCAGCCAGCCTCGACGACGGCAGTGCTGCAGCGATTCTGAGCGAGGCCGAGTCGATCATCAACGCCATTGCACCCGACGTAGTGAGTGAGTTGGAGCGTGGCAAACCGAAGAAGTTCAAGCGCAACAAGAAGCGCAAGAAGTAGGCGCAGTGTCCGTACTTGCCGATCTCGTGCTGCCCACCGCTGAGCAGGAACTGTGGCGTTACAGCCGTATCGGCGAGCTTGATCTCGGCGCGTACTCAGTCGGAGCCAGCACCACCACGGTGTTGGGCGACGAGTCGGTGGTCTCTCGCGACGCACAGTTGATGTTGAGCGATGTAACGGTGGAGCCGGCCGACGTATTCGAGCAGTTGCATGCACAGCACACGGCCCCGGGCGGCCAGCCCGACACTGTTGGAACCACGCATCGCGGCGTGGTGCGCATTGGCACGACTCGTGGTCAAGTAATTGCGGACCCGATTCTCATCACTCACCACGTGCACGACACGGGAATCATGTGCTTTCCGTCGTTGGAGATCGACGCAGCAGAGAACAGCGAAGTCACGGTGGTGGAGCGATTCCAATCCGACGACCAGTGCCGTTCACTCGTGGTGCCGATGGTGAAGATTCGTGCCGCACAATCCGCCCGCGTTACCTATGTTGCAATCAACGAGTTGGGCGCAAACACCTGGCTCATCGGCTATCAGCGAGCACTCGGTGGGCGTGACTCGACCATCTCAACTTCCACCATTGCCCTCGGCGGCGACTATGCGCGTATTCGTGCCGGGGTTCGATTGATTGGCCAAGGCGCATCAGCCAAACAAGTTGCGTTGTATTTCGCCGACGGCACGCAGATGCACGACTTCCGCACATTGCAGGATCATGCAGCCCCACGCACACACAGCGATCTGTTGTTCAAGGGCGCGGTAAAGGATCACGCCAAGAGCGTGTACACGGGGCTCATCAAGATTCGTGACAACGCGGACAAGTCGGAAGCGTTCCAGACCAACCGCAACCTCACGCTCTCCAGTGGTTCGTGGGCCGAAAGCGTGCCCAACCTGGAGATCGAAACCAACGACGTGAAGTGCAGTCACGCCAGCACCGTTGGCCCCATCGACGATGAGCAGCGCTTCTATTTGGAAAGCCGCGGCATACGGCCGGAGATCGCCGAGCGCTTGGTGGTGTTCGGTTTCTTCGCTGATGTGATCAATCGTCTGCCGGCAGCCGCACAACCCGATGCGCTTCGCGACAAGGTAGGCCGCAAGTTGCTGGGCGATACAACCAGTGCTACAAGCAACGCCGGAGCGCGGGCATGACCATGCACCGCATTTGCGCACTCGACGACTTGTCCAACGGTGCTGCCGCAAAGTTCGAGGTTGGCAAACATGTTGTGGCAGTGGTGCGAATCAACGACAAGGTGTATGCCATCGGCAACCGTTGCAGTCACGCCGATGTGGCACTCGCCGATGGTGACGTTGATTGCGACACCAAACAGTTGTCGTGTATTCGCCACGGCAGCGCATTCAGTTTGGAAACCGGCGTGCCAAGCACGCTTCCCGCTACGCAGCCCGTACCTGTGTTCGTCGTCGAAGTTCGTGGCAGCGACGTGTACATCTCCGATCAGCCCTCGTTGAACGCCGCATCGTCCGCCCCCCGAGTAAGGCGGGCGCAGCCGTGACCGTGCTGTCCATTCGTGATCTTCACGCCAAGGCGGGCGACACACAGATTTTGAATGGCATCAACCTCACCGTTCGCTCGGGCGAGGTGCACGCGGTGATGGGGCCAAACGGCGCCGGAAAGTCGACGCTCTCGGCGGCGATCATGGGCAAACCCGGTTACGCCATCACACAAGGATCCATCACCCTGGACGATGTCGACGTCGTGTCGCTGCCGACATGGAAGCGGGCACTTGCCGGACTGCACCTAGTAATGCAGTACCCAACCGAGATTCCCGGAGTGGGAATCGACGAACTGCTCAACGAGGCACTCGCGGAGCGGGGGAGCAACCAGTCACAACTCGCCACGCGTATCGGTGCAGAGGCCGTCCGAATCGGGCTGGATGAAGCACTCATCCATCGCGCCGTAAACGTCGATTTCTCGGGTGGGGAGAAGAAGCGCAACGAGACCTTGCAGCTTGCCATGCTGGACCCGCGCATCGTCGTGCTCGACGAGCTCGACTCGGGGTTGGACATCGACGCTCTACGTGATTGTGCGCGACGCGTGGAGGACCTCACCAACGAGCGCAAGTTGGGTGTGTTGGTGATCACGCACTACAGCCGAATCTTTGCGGATCTGAAACCCAACTTCGTGCACATCCTCTCCAAGGGACGAATCGTTGCAAGCGGTGGGCCGGAACTGGCCGACCAACTCGAGCGCGACGGCTACGACGCCTTCACCGCGTAACACACTCGAAGCACACGAGAAGCCGCATCCGGCGTTCATGGCGCGTTGCGCTCGCCCAGCTGGGGGGCGGATATAAAACGAAAGGGGCGGCCCTTTCGGGCCGCCCCTCGCTATTGCGAAATTGCTTGATTACTTCGTAAATCCGACCTTCGTCCAGTCAAGGGACGTGAAGCCGAACGCACCGAAGTTGGCAACGTTCTTTGGAACACCCACCACGTTGTTGCGTTGGAACAAGGTGATTGAGTGCACCAACTCGTAGGCCTTTGCATCGGCCTGGTTGGCCAACGCACAGCGCTTCTTCGGGTCGAGGGTGTTGTTCGCCTGGGCGAACAGACCATCGATTTCGGCTGAGCCGATGTTGCCGAAGTTCTGCGCAGCGCCTTGGCGGAAGACGTTGCTCGTCGAGGAGATTGGGAAGTTCGTTCCCACCCATGCGAAGAGCGCCATCTCGAAGTTGGAGACCAACACGTACTTACCGAAGTAGTCGGCAGTCGGGATCAAGGTTGGAACCAGCTCGATGCCGGCTTCCTTCGCTTGAGCCGATGCCAACAGCACCGTGTCACGACGGTTGTCGTTGTTGCTCGGGTAGATGAGCTTCACCGACAGACGGTTGCCGCCCTTGGCGTAGATGCCATCGGCACCCTTTGCCCAGCCGGCATCGGTCAGCAGTTTCTGGGCTGCTGCGACGTCACGCTTGCCAAGTTTGCCCGTGTTGTCCTGGTTGCACGCTGTGCCATCGAGGAACACGTGGTTGTTGTTCGGCTTCACCTTTGGATCAACGACGCCTTGAATCGCCTTGGCGATTGCTTCGCGGTCGACCGACAGCATGATGGCCTGACGAACCGGAACTTCCTTCGTCACGACGGTCGGAGGACCGAAGGTGAAGTGCTCGTGGGTTGGGGCTTTGGCAAGTCGCACCGAGATCTTCGAGTTCTCACGTGCCAGCTTCAACGCGTTGATGTCGTTGCCAATGTCCATGTAGTCGATTTCACCGTTGAGCAACGCTGCAATCTGAGCAGCCTGTGGCAGTGCCTTGAACACGACTTTGTCGAGTACCGGCTTGTCACCCCACCACTTTGGATTGCGCTCGACCGTGATCAAACGACCGACTTTGTCAAGGAATGACGAAGCACCCTTGCCAGTCGCCGGACGGAAAGGACCAGCCCAAACGGTTGGGCCGTTCTTCCACGCATCATTGAACGTCGCGGCGTCCTTGGTGAGTGATGCCGGCTTCAGACCGCCGAACAGCGGTTGCCAGTCGGCGTAGGTCTCTTTGAACGTCACAACGATGTCGTTCTCGGTTGCACCCTTCTTGACCGACTCGATTTTCTCGTAGCCAACCGACGACGTGATCTTGTATGACTTGTCGACGCCCTTCAGAGCGTTCCACATACCCACGAAGTCGGCGAGGCCGATCTTCTTGCCGTCAGACCAGGTGGCCTTCGGGTTGAGCGAGAAAGTTACGGTCTGCTTGCCACCCACACGACTTGCCTTCACGCTCGTGGCGTAGTTGGTGTCAATCTGGATCTTGGCGTCTTTATCGAAATAGATGAAGCCTGGCAACATGGTGCCCATCACCTGTGAGCAGTTGAGGAGGTTGCCCTCAATCGCGCTGGTGTTGAAGTTCGGGCAGATGTCCACCTGCACGAAGCGGAACGTTCCACCCTGCTTCAGTGCGGAGACTGGCTTCTCGTTGATTTGACGAGAGCTTTCACTCGCGCTGGCTTGGTTACCCAAGCTCAGTGGTGCGACGAGCGCCATGGCAAATGCGACGGCGATCGCCTTTCTTACGGTGCTTACTTTCATGTGTTCCCCTCTCGGATATCTGGATGTATCGAACGAGGGGCTCACTTGGGTAATCCCCTTCGCTTTTTTCGGATTCTTAACCTCAGGCTAGGCGGACGTTTCCCAATCGCCTACCTCGGCTTCACCCTTTTCCGACCCCGAATCGGTGAGGGGCCGAGCGGCAATTCCGAGCCTTGCCTAGACGGGACCGATAGTGACTAGCGTGTGAACGCCCACCCAACGGGCATCAGCAATACCAAGAGGGGACCATCGGTGCTGGGCTACATTTTCAAACGGTTATTGAACACCTTGGTGATGGTGATTTTTGCTTCCACGGCTGGGTATTTCCTGGCGTCGTCTGCTCTCTTTCCGAGAGGAAACTACGAGGCGGCGAATCCGCCGATACCCAAAGAGTCCATCGATGCGGTGCTTGACCGCTCCAACGTCAATGATGAAACTCCACTGCTGGAGAGATACAGCACATGGGCGAGCGGGGTGATTCGTGGTGACTTTGGTTTGGATCTTGATGGCAATCGAATCAACGACGAGTTCGGTCGTCGAATCTGGGTGAGTTTGCGGCTACTGGTTATCGGCTCGATTATCGGGGCGACATTGGGTGTGCTCGTCGGGGTGGTGAGTGCTGTTCGGCAATACAAAGTCTTTGATAGAGGTTTCGGGCTTGGTGCGTACTTCCTTCTATCCACTCCGGTGTTTCTCCTGGCCATCTTGTTGAAATTCAGCGGGATCAAGTTCAACGACACGGTTGGTACCACGGTGTTCTTTACTCAGGGCGAATACTCCGCGGGATTCGACGGCACCACTTTTGAGTTCTTTCTCAATCGTTTGCAACACATGATTTTGCCGACACTCTCCATCGCGCTTGGCAGCATTGCGTTTTACTCCCGCTATCAGCGCAACTCCATGTTGGACGTTCTGTCGAGTGACCACTTGCGAACGGCTCGCGCAAAAGGTCTTACGAAGAGACAGTCACTCTTCCGTCACGGGTTGCGAGTTGCAATCTCCCCGATGGCAACATTCTTTGCCTACGGGTTCGGTCTCTTGGTGGCCGGAGCTGCATTCACCGAGACCATTTACGGATGGTTCGGTATGGGTCAATGGTTTCTTGTCGCAGTTGCGAAAAACGATATCAACTCGGTTACTGCAGTCGTGACCTTTACGTCGGTGCTCGTATTGTTCTCGGGATTTCTCGCCGACGTGGTGCTGGTGGCACTCGACCCACGTGTAAGGACACGTTGATGACCGATACATCTCTCGATCGAACTTCCGACAAAGGTTTTGCAGGCGCCGACGGGCTCAGCGTCGATCGGTTATCACGCGGTGCCCTGATTCGACGTCGTTTCTTTCGCAACAAGTTGGCGGCGTTTGGTTTGTGTGTGGTGGTGTTCATGTTTCTCATGGCTTTCGTGGGGCCGTACCTCGCCAAGTGGAACTATTACGAGAATGATTTCGACAACCTCCTCGCTGCTCCCTCGCGCGAGCACTGGTTTGGTACCACACAAATCGGAGTCGATGTCTTTGCCCAGACAATGCGTGGACTACAGAAGTCTTTGATCATCGGCCTTCTGGTCGCCGTCTTCTCCACCTCGTTGTCGGCATTCATCGGATCAGTTGCGGGCTATGTCGGCGGGAGAACCGATCGCACGATCATGTGGGTGGTCGACCTTCTCTTGGTGATTCCTTCACTCCTCGTGTTGGTGATTTTGTCGCGCTATTACCAGGGCAAGTCGTGGCTGTTACTGGTGGTGGGCTTGACCATTTTTGACTGGATGATTACCTCACGTGTAGTCCGCGGTATTGCCATGAGTTTGCGCGAGCGCGATTTCGTTCGTGCAGCTCGATACATGGGTGTGCCGACCCGCAAGATCATCGCTCGTCACTTGTTGCCGAACATGGCGTCGATCATCATTATCGCCGCGACGCTCAACGTGGGTGGCGCAATTCTCGGTGAGACCGGCTTGTCCTATCTAGGTTTCGGAGTTCAAGCGCCCGATGTATCGCTCGGAACACTCATTGCTGAGGGCACCGGGGCCGCGCTCACGTATCCGTGGCTCTTTATGTTTGCTGGCGCGTCGTTGGTGCTGACCGTACTAGCGGTCAGCTTCATCGGTGACGGTATGCGCGATGCGTTCGACCCGGGTTCGTCAAAGAGCAAGAAGATCTAGATGACTTCCGTCAACGCTCCACTCAACCTCATCGAGATCCGCAATCTCTCGGTGACCTTCCCGAGCGAAGCCGGCATCGTTCGTGCCGTTCGCGACGTATCGCTCGACGTACGTGCAGGTGAAGTGCTCGGCATCGTGGGCGAGTCGGGTTCGGGCAAGACGGTGATGTCGTTGTCGATGATCGGCCTGCTCGCCGAGAGTGCATCGGTTACAGGTTCTATCACCTACAACGGTGTCAATCTCCTCGAACTCAACGACAACGACATGTCGAAGTATCGCGGCAAGGACATTGCAATGGTGTTCCAAGATCCGCTGTCGGCGCTCAACCCGGTGCACACGATCGGCAGACAAATTGCCGAGGCACTCCACATTCATACCGACATCTCCAAGGAAGCAGCTCTCAAGCGTGCCGTTGAGTTGCTGGAGATCGTCGGCATTCCACGGCCGGCCGAACGCGCGCAGTCGTACCCGCACGAGTTCTCTGGCGGCATGCGCCAGCGAGTGA